>NZ_CP034086.1:1500000-1582500 GCF_003855495.1 Methylocystis rosea
TATTCGCGGCGATATGCCGCAAATTCACCATCTCCTCCCACTCGAACGGACCATGACTTCTCTTACGCTAGCCTTGTATCAGCCGGACATTCCTCAGAACGCCGGCGCCATGCTGCGCACATGCGCGTGCCTCGGCGTTTCGGCGGCGATCATCGGACCGGCCGGATTCCCCACAAGCGATCGCGACTTTCGCCGCGCCGGCATGGACTATCTCGATCACGTGACGATTGACCGACATTCGTCCTTCACGGCCTTTCAAGCGTGGCGGGCTGCGTCCGGCCAGGCGGCCGAGAGCCGCCGGCTGCTGCTGCTGTCGACGCGGGCGTCGGCGTCCTATCTCGACTGCGACTATCGCCAAGGCGACATTCTGCTCGTCGGCCGGGAGTCCGCAGGCGCGCCGGAAGAGGTGCATGCCGCCGCCGATCTGACGCTCCGCATTCCCATGTGCGGCGGCATGCGCTCGCTGAACGTCGCCGTCGCCGCGGCGATCGTCATGAGCGAGGCGCTTCGGCAGTTGCGCGCCCGCTGACTGGGTGCGGCGGCGCACAGCGCAATGGCGAAATGACCTTTTAGTCTGCGATCGTCATGGCGTATTAAGGCGATATTCATTGATTTCAGGAGGGCGTTATGACCCACCAGACGATTCGCATCTCGCTCATGGTTTGGGAGCGGCTATTGAAATCTCTCAATGCGGCTCTGCTGACCGCGCTTCTCTGCGTGGCCCTTTATGCGCTTGTGACCAATCTGTCAGAGGCGCGCGGCGCTATCGGCAAGCTGTTGGTAAAGTTCACGCAGATTGAGAGCATCGAAGGCTTTAATGTGAAGGCGGCGTTCCGCGTGGATCAGATCGCGCAGGCGACGCCCATCTATCAGGCTCTGCCGGCGGACATGAAGGACATGCTGCCCGACGACATTCGATCGCTTCGCGCCAGCTGGGTGGAGCGACTTCTTTATGTGGGCGACCAGGGCAAGCTGTGCGAGTTTGAGTCGCCGAGTCAGAAAATGGTCGAAGACCATAATGCGGACCGGCATTTGTCGGCTGACGGGCTGATTACGATGAGGGACTCGCGCGAGGTGAAGGCGCAGGTGCTTGAAGACATGCGCCAGGCGAAAGCGAGGAACCGTGGGTGGCCGAACGGCGAGCCCCGCTCCTGCTATGTCACCGAGCTGACCGAGCGCGGCAGAAACGTCAAGACGGCGCTGGCGCAGTTTCTGCGCGCCGGCTTCGCGGCGGCGACGGCGACGCCGGCCGCGACGCGTGACCCCAAGACGAAAGTCGCGGAGATGACGCAATAGTCGTCCTGCTGAATTGACAAGGCATGGCGCCGGCGGGATGAAGCGGCGAGAAGAGGAGACGTCGATGAACGCCGCGCCCGATCAGCTCGAAGCTCGCAAAGACGCCGCCCGCACATGGTTCGAGTCGTTGCAGCTGCGCATCATCGCCGCCTTCGAAGCGCTGGAGGATGAAGCGCCGGGGCCATTCGCGCCCGATGTCAACGCGCCGGGCCGCTTCGTTCTCACCGCCTGGAGCCGGACGGACCGCAACGGCGCGACTTTAGGAAGCGCCGCTCGAAACATCGGCGGCGCGCCTGGGGGCGGCGGCCGCATGGGGATGATCCATGGCCGGGTGTTCGAAAAGGCCGGCGTGCATTGCTCCACCGTCTTTGGAACCTTCGCGCCTGAATTCGCCAAGCAGATCCCGGGCGCGGCGGAGGACCCCCGCTTTTTTGCGACAGGGATCTCGCTGATCGCCCACCCGTGGAACCCCAATGTTCCCGCCGTGCATATGAACACGCGCTTCGTCGTGACGAGCAAGGCGTGGTTTGGCGGCGGCGCCGACCTGACGCCGGTGCTTGATGCGCGCCGCACGCAGGACGATCCCGACACGATCGCCTTTCACGCCGCGATGCGCGGCGCCTGCGAGCGCCATTCCGTCGCCGACTATGCGCGCTTCAAGCAATGGTGCGATGAATATTTCTTCCTCGCCCATCGCAACGAGCCGCGCGGTATCGGCGGCATTTTCTATGATTACTTCAACAGCGCCGGGGACGCTGCAAACTCCGCCTGGGATGCAGATTTCGCCTTCACCCGCGACGTCGGCGAAAGCTTTGTCGACATCTATCCGGAACTCGTGCGGCGCAACTTCGCCAAGCCATGGAGCGAGGCGCAGCGCGACGAGCAGCTCGTTCGGCGCGGCCGCTATGTCGAATATAATCTGCTCTACGATCGCGGCACGATCTTCGGGCTAAAGACCGGCGGCAATGTCGACTCGATTCTCTCCTCGATGCCGCCTCTGGTGAAGTGGCCGTAGGGCATAGCGAATAACCGCCACGTCATGGCCGGGCTTGTCCCGGCCATCCACGCGATCCGTGCGCTCGCGATCCTTCAATGTCACTGCGATGTCTTGGGGTGGATGCCCGCGACAAGCGCCGGCATGACGCGCAGAAAGCCCGGCCTTCCTTCCAGGACCACCCTATTCGTCCGGGCCTTTTTCTGAACACTTAAGCGTGCACTTGACTTTCAGCCGATGCCGCTGATACTCAAGTGTATGGTTGAGTATTCGAAAGAGCTGGATCGCGCGTTCCACGCGCTTGCTGATGCGACACGACGCGGAATTCTTGAGCGTCTGTCGCGCGGAACTGCGTCTGTCAGCGAACTGGCGAAACCCTACGCGTCATCGCTCGCAGCTATCCAGCAGCATGTCCAAGTGCTCGAAGCGAGCGGCTTAGTCGTCACGCAGAAGCGCGGACGCACCCGCGAGTGCCGCATTTCCAGCGACGCCATCCTGCGCGTCGAAAATTGGCTCAGCGAACGCCGTCAATTGTGGGAACACCGTTTCGATCAGCTCGAAAGATTGCTCGAAAGCGAAAAAAAACCCGTCCATCCCAAGCATTCCAAATCCTCAACCCCGAAAGGCAAGAAATGACTGCCCTACCCTTGTTTCACGGAACATTCACGATAAAGCGTTCTTGGTCGGCGACGCCGGAACGCATCTTCAGCGCATGGTCTGATCCCGCGGTGAAGGAGCAATGGTTTCGGGGTCCGCCGGAGCAATGGCGTGAAACGCGCCGTTCGATGGATTTTCGCGTGGGGGGCGTCGAAGTGGCGGAAGGCCGTTTCGATAATGGAGTTACGACTCTTTTTGAAGCTCGCTATCACGTCATCGATCCGAACTGCCGTCTCATCTACGTCTATGATCTCCATCTTGCTGGCGCACTCCACTCCGTCACTCTGTCCAGCCTTAACATTCAACCGGACGGCGACCGGACTGGTGTGTCCTATACCGAGCAGATCGTGTTCATGGACGGGAAGGATGGCGTCGAGATGCGTCGCGACGGCACCGAATGGCATTTCGAAACAATCGAGCGGCTGCTCAAGTAGCCGCCCGTCATGCGTCGCGGGCACCCCACGCCGTGACGTGGATGGCCGAGTCGGGACAAGCCCGGCCATGACGTCCCGAGCGTTCGTCACCCAAACGTCCATCGCCGGTTGAGCGCGAAGGTGACGAACATCGCCAGCACAGTGGTGACGATCTGCGCCGGCAGATAAGGCGCGCTCCAGCGATCGACGAAGAGGCTCATCAAGACATAAGTGACGCAAAAGCCGACGAAGGCGACCAGCGCAAAGCGCCACGTCGCCTCAGTGTGCGGCCGATCGCTTGCGAAGGTGTGACGCCGGTTCAGGAGATAGGCGATAAGCCCGCCGACCACATAGCCGCACAGCGTCGCCGGCACCGCGCGCCAGCCCGCGCCTTCGACCAATGCGATGAGAATGGCGTAATGCGCGAGCGTCGCGCCGACGCCGACCGACGCGTAAGTCGCAAGCTGACGCGTCGTCGACATGTTCAGCGCGGCAACGTTGCGTAGTGGCGCGCGATGTCGCGCATCTCGGCTTCCGACATTTGGCGGCTCATGTAGCGCATCTCCTTATGCGCCCGCCTGCCGGTTTTGAACGCCTTAATTTGATTGAAGAGATAAAGTTCGTGCTGGCCGGCAAGATGCGGTACGTCGGCGCTTTTGGCGATCCCGTCCGCGCCATGACATGCCGCGCATTGCGCAAAGACGGCTGAAAGGTCGCCGGCCTGGGCCCGTCCCGCGCCGGCGAGGACAAGCAACATCGGAAAAAAGAAACAGCTCGTAATCCGCATGGCTGCCATGTTGAAGGGACGAGGAACGGCAATGATAGCGCGATTCGCCGGCCCGAGGCTCCGTCCCTCCCCTTTCAGACCCCTCTCCCGCCCTTGCCGCCCCTTCACATGACCGTCATTCTCGTCTAGACAGTCGGCGACTTTCGAGCCGGGCGCGCCCCGCTCGCCGCCCGCATCACCGGTTCGCCGACAATGACGGGCAAGTTCGGGACGCGTTCTGGTCCAAGGGCCGGAATCGCGGCCCTTTTTTGTGCGCGCTCGCCTCCCGCGCGGCGTGCGCCGGGCAAAAGACGAAAGGTTTCCTCATCCTGAGGAGGCGGCGCAGCCGCCGTCTCGGACGAGGAAGCCACTGGACAAATCTCGCCCTCCTGCTCCGAGACGCGCCTTACGGCGCTCCTCAGCATGAGGGCGAAAGAGCGCTGACGAGCGGATGACAACTGAGGCGGCATGCCGAAAAGAACCGACATTTCCACGATCATGATCATCGGCGCCGGACCAATCGTCATCGGCCAGGCGTGCGAATTCGACTATTCAGGCACCCAGGCCTGCAAGGCGCTCAAGGCGGAAGGCTATCGGATCGTTCTCGTCAACTCCAATCCGGCGACGATCATGACCGACCCGGACATGGCCGACCGCACCTATATCGAGCCGATAACGCCCGAAATCGTCGCCAAGATCATCGAGAAAGAGCGCTATGCCGCGCCCGGCGGCTTCGCGCTGCTGCCGACGATGGGCGGACAGACCGCGCTCAATTGCGCGCTCAGTCTCGAAAAAATGGGCGTGCTGAACGAATTCGACGTCGAGATGATCGGCGCGACCGCCCATGCGATCGACAAAGCCGAAGACCGCGAACTGTTCCGCGAGGCGATGACGAAAATCGGCCTCGACACGCCGCGCTCGCATCACGTCAAGACATTGGCGGCCGCGCTCGAGGCGCTCGACGATATCGGTCTACCGGCGATCATCCGTCCGTCCTTCACGCTCGGCGGCACCGGCGGCGGCATCGCCTACAACAAGGTGGAGTTCATCGAGATCGTCGAGCGCGGCATCGACGCCTCGCCGACGAATGAAGTGCTGGTCGAAGAAAGCGTTCTTGGCTGGAAAGAATACGAGATGGAAGTCGTCCGCGACAAGGCGGACAATTGCATCATCGTCTGCTCCATCGAAAACATCGATCCGATGGGCGTGCACACAGGCGACAGCATCACCGTCGCGCCGGCGCTGACTCTGACCGACAAAGAATACCAGATCATGCGCGACGCCTCGATCGCGGTGTTGCGCGAGATCGGCGTCGAAACCGGCGGCTCGAACGTGCAATTCGCGGTCGATCCCTCTAACGGGCGCATGATCGTCATCGAGATGAACCCGCGCGTATCGCGTTCGTCGGCGCTGGCGTCGAAAGCCACCGGCTTCCCGATCGCCAAGGTCGCCGCGCGGTTGGCGGTCGGCTACACGCTTGACGAGATCGCCAACGACATTACCGGCGGGGCGACGCCAGCCTCCTTCGAGCCGACGATCGACTACATCGTCACCAAAATTCCGCGCTTCGCCTTCGAAAAATTTCCGGGCGCCGAACCGACATTGACTACGGCCATGAAGTCGGTCGGCGAAGCGATGGCGATCGGCCGCAATTTCGCCGAGTCGCTGCAAAAGGCGTTGCGCTCACTGGAGACCGGCCTCTGCGGCCTCGACGAGATCGAGATCGAAGGCTTCGGAAAAGGCGACGATATGAATGTGCTGCGCGGCGCGCTCGGCACGCCGACGCCGGACCGGCTGCTCATCGTCGGCCAGGCGCTGCGGCTCGGCATGACGGCCGAAGCCATTCACGAGGCCAGCAAGATCGACATCTGGTTTATCGAGCGCATCGCGGAAATCGTCGCGCTCGAAAATAAGGTCAAGAACTACGGCCTGCCGGAGGACGCCGAAAATCTTCGCAAGCTCAAATTCGCCGGCTTCTCCGATTCGCGCCTCGCGACGCTTACCGGCCAGGATGAGGCAGACGTGCGCGAGCTGCGCCACCGTCTCGACGTGCGGCCCGTCTACAAGCGCATCGATACCTGCGCGGCCGAATTCGCCTCGCCCACAGCCTATATGTATTCGACCTATGAGACGCCGTTCATCGGGAGCCCCGCGAGTGAGGCGCGGCCCTCGGACAAGAACAAGATCGTCATTCTGGGCGGCGGGCCGAACCGCATCGGGCAAGGCATCGAATTCGACTATTGCTGCTGTCACGCCTGCTTCGCGCTCGCCGAAGCCGGTTTCGAGACGATCATGATCAATTGCAATCCGGAGACGGTTTCGACGGATTACGACACTTCAGACCGGCTCTATTTCGAACCGCTGACGAATGAAGACGTCGCCGAAATTCTCGATGTCGAGAAGTCTAACGGCGTGCTTGTCGGCGTCATCGTGCAATATGGCGGGCAGACGCCGCTGAAGCTTGCGCATGGCCTCGAGCAGGCGGGCGCGCCTATTCTGGGCACGCCGGTCGATTCGATCGACCTCGCCGAAGACCGAGATCGCTTCAAGCGGCTCCTCGACAAGTTGGGGCTAAAGCAGCCCAAGAACGGCATCGCCTATTCCGTGGAGCAGTCGCGGATCGTCGTGCAGGAGCTTGGGCTGCCGCTCGTCGTGCGCCCAAGCTATGTGCTGGGCGGCCGCGCCATGGCGATCATCCGCGATCAAAGCGATCTCGACGATTATCTCCTCGGCACGCTGCCAAGCCTCGTGCCCTCCGAGATCAAGGCGCGCTACCCGAACGACAAGACCGGTCAGATCAACACGGTGCTCGGCAAGAATCCGCTGCTCTTCGATCGCTATCTGACCGACGCCATCGAAATCGACGTGGATTGTCTCGCTGACGGCGACGAGGCCGTCATCGCCGGCGTCATGGAACATATCGAAGAGGCGGGCATTCATTCAGGCGATTCGGCCTGCTCCCTGCCCCCGCGCTCGCTCGCGCCAGAGACGATCGCCGCGCTCGAGGCGCAGACCAAAAGCCTCGCGATGTCGCTTGGAGTCGTCGGCTTGATGAATGTGCAATTCGCGCTCAAGGACGGCGAGATCTATGTGCTCGAAGTGAACCCGCGCGCCTCGCGCACCGTGCCTTTCGTCGCCAAGGTGATCGGCAGCCCCATCGCCAAGATCGCGGCTCGGGTGATGGCCGGCGCGAAGCTCGTCGACTTCGATCCGCTCAACACGAAGCCGGCGCATGTCGGCGTGAAGGAGTCCGTCTTCCCCTTTGCGCGGTTTCCAGGCGTGGACACCGTCCTTGGCCCCGAAATGCGCTCAACGGGCGAAGTCATGGGTCTCGACACCTCATTTGACGCCGCTTTCGTCAAGAGCCAGCTCGGCGGCGGCACCAAGGCTCCGCGCGAGGGCGTTGTTTTCGTCTCGGTCAGGGATGCGGATAAAGGCCGAATCATTCCGGCGGTCCGCCTGTTGAAGGAGGTCGGCTTCTCCATTGTCGCCACGGGCGGCACGGCGCGCTATCTCGTCGAGCGGGGTATTCCCGCCCAGAAATTAAACAAGGTGTCGGAAGGACGGCCGCATATCGTCGACGCCATCAAGAACGGCTCGATCGCGCTCGTCTTCAACACCACCGAAGGGGCGCAGGCGCTTGCGGACTCCCGCTCCTTGCGCCGCGCCGCGCTTCTGCATAAGGTTCCCTATTATACGACCCTGGCGGGGGCGGTCGCGGCGGCCCAGGGAATACGCGCCTATGTGTCTGGAGACCTTAGGGTCCGGGCGCTGCAGGACTATTTTCCGCCCAACGCGACCAAGTGAAATTTGGGAGTTCTGCGACGCAAGCGGCGGTGCGGTAACATTTGACCACCACTTGGCGGCCTAAGATTTAGCGCATGGCCGCGGTTCGGCGGGCGCAACCTCCGCCGATGCGCCGCGTGATTGGCGAAACCAAGAAAAGACTAGAAAGCGAAAGCAATGGTGGACAAGGTACCCATGACCGCCGGCGGCTACGCCGCGCTCACCGAAGAATTGCGCCGCCGACAGCAGGAGAACCGTCCGCGCATCATTCAGCAGATCGCTGAAGCCCGCGCGCATGGCGATCTTTCGGAGAACGCTGAATATCACGCGGCGAAAGAGGCGCAGTCGCTGAACGAAGGCCGCATCGCCGAGCTTGAGGACAAGCTGTCGCGCGCCGAAGTCATTGACGTCTCGAAGCTCAACGGCTCGACGATCAAATTCGGCGCGACGGTCACGGTCGTCGACGAGGACACCGAAGAGGAGAAGGCCTATCAGATCGTCGGCGAGACTGAGGCCGATGTGAAGAGCGGCCGGGTCTCGATCACGAGCCCCATCGCGCGCGCCCTGATCGGCAAGACGGTCGGCGACACCGTGGAGGTGACGACCCCGGGCGGCGGCAAGAGCTACGAGATTTTGAAGGTCGCGTTTGGGTGACGCGCGGGGCGGCGCCGACCCCCTCCCCAACCCTCCCCCGCTTCGCGGGAGAGGGGGTCAGATTCAGGACGATGCGACGCACCGCGCAACCTTCGTGATTAGGGTTCCTTCTCCCGCTTTAGCGGGGGAGGGACAGGGAGGGGGCGCTTCGAGCAGCCTGCTACCGCCGCTCACGACAATCCGCGTTCTCTCCGACGGCCGCGCAGGGCACGAGGCGCAGACGCTCGGCGTCGCGCAAGCGTTAGGCGTGACTCCCGACATTCGCTGCGTCGTCTCCCGCCACGTCTACGCAGCGCTCGCGCCTTTTGCGCCAGCCGACCCCCGGGACGGCTTCGCACACGCCCCGCCCTACCCCGATATCGCGATCGCCGCGGGACGGCGAACGATCCCGGCGCTCAGGCGACTGAAGCGCGACTCCGGCGGGCGGACATTCACGATCTATCTGAACAAGCCCGCGAACGGACTAAGCGCCGCCGATCTCATCGTCGCGCCGCGCCATGACGGCCTTCGCGGCGCAAATGTCTTCTCGCCGCTCACGCCGGCGAACCGGATTACGCCGGAGCGGCTCGCGGCGGGGCGCGCCGCGCCCGATCCCAGCATCGCCGTCCTGCCCCGCCCGCGCATTGCGCTCATCGTCGGCGGCGACAGCCGGCATGGCGCCTATGGCGCGGCGCACATCGCCGAACTGGAGCACAACGCGGCGTCGCTCCTCGCCGCCGGGCGCTCGGTCATGGCGACGGCCTCCCGGCGCACGCCTACAGCCCTGCGGGAGAGGCTTCAGCGCATTCTCGTCGCCCCGAGCGGCTGCTTCTGGGATGGAGAGGGAGAGAACCCCTATCTTTCGATGCTGGCGAACGCCGACGCGATCATCGTCACCGGCGACAGCGTCAATATGGTGGGAGAGGCGGTCGCGACCGCCGCGCCGGTCTATGTCGTTCCGCCGCCGGGGCGCCGAATCAAGATCGACGCCTATCTCACGGCGCTCGCCGACGCCGGCGCCATCCGCATCTGGAGCGGCGCGCTCGCGGACTGGCGCCGCGCGCCGCTTAATGCGACGCCCGACATCGCCCGCGCCGTTGCGCAAGCCTATTCGGCCTTTGCCGGGCCGCGTCGTTAATTCTGAGCGCCCTCCGCTTTTCTGAGCGGCGCTGCCCCACCAAGGCGCGAGGCTGCTTGAAAAACCCGCCGCGCGCCGATATGAGTGACCCGCCGCGCGCCTTTGGGCGTCCGCCAATCGCCGCTTTAGCTCAGCTGGTAGAGCACCTCATTCGTAATGAGGGGGTCGGGGGTTCGAATCCCTCAAGCGGCACCATCTGCATTTCTTAAAATGCTTTGCCTTCTTTGGCGACCCGATGGTGACGGCAGAGTGCCGATCAGTGGTGACGATGGCAGACCGATCGGCGATGGTGTTCCTTCATCAAATTAATCACCATGGCCGCGCGTCTGAAATCCGCGCCATTCACTGAATAGCCAGCGCTTGCTATTCCTCTATGAGGCAGAAACTTTCCTTTGGCCGATTGCCCCAGCCGCCGACCCAGCCAGGTCCGCCACCTTTGGCGATGACGCCCCAGCGACCATAAATGACGTTTGCGCCGCTCGGTTCTGCGTCCAACATGTCGCCGGAGCCAATCGACCAGCCATTCACGTTATCCCACCACGCTTCATCCAGTCGGAGCCCCGGTCGCGCGCTGTCGGGCGAATGCCGGCAGGGATTTTCCACACTCGGCGCGTACGCTAAGTCTGCCTGCCAGAAAAAGCGGCGACCGACGGTGACGCCGTCGGCCATATAGATGTCGCCCCAGACCCTAATTCCATAGGCGTCGGTCGTTACGTCGTAGAGCGCATAGAGATGACCGCCGGCTCCACAGCCGCTGGTGTCTAGTTTGACCCATTCGCCATCAACACCCCGAAATTCTGTACGCCTCGCTCCGATCCGGAATCGCGGGCTTTTATCAGCAATCCCGATATCGCTGCGGTAGGCATCCAACCATAGGAAGCTTCTGCCATCCATGCAGTTTCGCCGGATGGACCACTCTTCGACTTTCGGCGGCTCTGGGGGGCTGCCTTTTTGCGGGTCGGGGTTCGACCATGAAATGTCCGTCTGCGTCGAGGTGACGGGCTTAATCGTCCAGCGCGACATTCTTCGGCCGCCCGACATGAGCACGCCCGTGCTATTGTCGCGCAGAAGAAAATAGTCCGTTGCTCGCTCTCTCTGCGACGAAATCAAACCACACGCGGCCACATGCGCTGATACGTAAACCGGCCGATTCAATTCCCGACGCAATATAATCCATCTCCCACGCCTCCTTGTGCGTGAGGCGTCGTAGAAGTTGGTGGTCATCACGTCGACGCCAACATCACGTAGCACAGTAAGTGACGGCATGTTCTTTGAGAAAGGATGCGGCCATTCGAGGTAGACGGCTCCGCCAGGTTTGAGCCGCTTCGACCTTTATGAAGGTAGTGCCTGAGCGGGTTGATGCCGCAGCTCGCGACGTCGGGATTTGTCTTCAGATACCACTGCGACTGAAAACTTTCGCTGGGGTTTCGTCCTTCGAACCCGCCAAAAAGATAATAGTGCGTTATTGGGCTAAGACCGCTCTTCGTAACGTCGGCGTTTTCGCTCAGATAGTAGTTGTTGTCGAAAAAGCCGTTTGGATTTGCTAGGCAGCCTCTGCGAAGGAAATGGAGATAGGCCTCTTTCGCTGTTATGGCCGGTCGGCCAATGCTCGCCGCATACCACTTGGGATCGAATAGCGGATGCGGCCAATAGCCATTTTCGCCTCCAACGGCGAGGAAGTGCTCGAGCGGTGTTAGCGACGAAACGCTCGTGCGCATGTATTCTTGTGCGTACCAAGTTGGATCGAAGGCGGGGTTCGGAATCCGGTATTCTCTCGCACCAAAAAGTATGAAGTGCTTTAGAGGATCGATCCCCTGTTCACGCACTCGTGGATAAAGCGTAAGATACGTCCATATTGAAAAATGCGGGCTAGGATCCCGCATTTCGCGCCAACCGAATTGCTGATAATGCTGTAGCGGATCTAAGCCTCGGGCTCGGACGTCCTCGTTGACGGACAAATACCAATTTGCATCAAACAAGCCACTTTTTACGTACATATCTTGGTCAAGCGAATGCGTCTTATTATTGCGCGAAAAGAAGCCGGCGCTCGCCAATAGTCGGGCTATTTTTTTCACTTAGACCACCGCGTTAAATGCACTCACGAACTCTCGCCAATGTCGATCGGGCCACGCCTAAGATTGAGAGGATGCGTTGCGCACCTGATCCGCGCCCTGTTTCCCCAACGAACGAACTGCCAATGTCCAAGGCGCATCTTTGGCGACTTGTTCACGCGGCTAGGGTCACAGCAAACATCATAAGACGAAAATATATTAGGGTTTATGGTGGCTTACAAGCCATTCAAATATCCGCAAGCGTCCGCCGACAACGACCTCGTTTCTTTGACTGAAAGGTGGAGCGGCGCGCTCATCGCGTTGTGAGCAAGGGCTAAGAGTGGATCGTCCGAGGCGCCGATGCAGACGCCATCCGCCGCTGCCGAGGCGTGTCGTGTATCTTAAGCGCTCTCTTGAACTGCGATCGAACGGCACGCGGCGCAGCGGGTCAGCTCGGCGGCGGCTATGGTGTGCAGATGGTACCGTGAACCGCAAGACTGCGCCATTTCTGCGCGTCCCAACCTCCCCTCAGCGATCCATCTCCTGCAGCGCCGTCAGCGACTCAGGCAACACCTGCCCGCCGTCGATCACCAGCGTTTGGCCGGTGATGTAGCCGGCTTCGTCGCTCGCGAAAAACAGCGCGGCGTAGGCGATGTCCTCGACGCTCCCGAGCCGGCGTTGGGGGATCGAGGCCGTCATGCTCGCTAAATATTCTTCGCCGAGTTCGTCCAGTCCTTCGGTGCGCACATTGCCCGGCAGAACGGCGTTGATGGTGATGCCGTACGGCGTCAGTTCCAGCGCCGCCGTGCGCATGAAGCCGAGTTGTCCCGCCTTGCTCGCCGCGTAATGCGTCCAGCCGGGATAGCCGGTGATCGGGCCGGTGATGGAGGAGGTCAGCACGATCCGGCCCCGACCGCTGCGCGCCAGCGCGGGCGTGCAGGCCTGCACGCTCAGAAAGGCGCCGGCAAGATTTGTGGACAACACCTCGTTCCATTGCGCCAGCGTCATGTCCATCATACGCGCGGCCGGAAAGACGCCGGCGTTGGCGCAGAGAATGTCGACGCCGCCGTGCCGCTCGAGCGCCGCGGCCGCCATCCGCTCGACATCGCCCGGATTGCCGACATCGGCGGCAAAACCGCTGGCGCGTCCCCCTTCCGCTCGGATCGCCGCCGCCGCAGCCTCGGCCTGCGCGAGGTCACGGCTAACCACCAGCACCTGGGCGCCCTTGGCTGCGAAAACACGCGCGACGCCACGGCCGATGCCTCGGCTGCCGCCGGTGACGATGACCGACCGATCGGCGATGGAGGTGAGCATTTTAACGCGGCCCCTCTGCTGGCGCCCCCTTCGGGCGAATCAATATTTCGCGACGACCGGAGCGGCGCCCCAGTTGAAATGATAATTCAGGCCGACGCGGACGACATGACCGTCGAAGCGCGTGCGCGCTTGAGTGGCGTTGGCGAACAACAGGTTCGTGAGCTGCCAATCGGTGGTGATTGCGACAGGATAGGCGGCGGCGCCGAGATCGTAAAAGAGATATTCGATCTTGGCGCTCCATTGCGGCCAGAACATCCATTCCAGTCCGCCGCCGGCCGTCCAGCCGACCCGCGTCTGCGAAAATCGTCCCTGATTGGCGCCGAGCAACAAAAAGCCGGAGAAATCATTCGGCACGTGTTGAAAAAGACTCGTGGTGGACGTCGCCTGGCCGTAAGCGAGTCCGCCGGTCGCATAAGCAAGCAATGTCGGCGTTATGAGATAGCCGAGGCGACCGCGCACCGTGCCGAGAAAATCGAGCGTCTTGCCGCTCGCAACGCTCGTCAGCAGGTTGAGCCCGGGCGCGGGCGCGGGCGCAAGCGTCACGACGGCGGCGTTGCCGTTCGAGCCGGCGAGGCCCTGAATGTCCGTTTCTATTCCAGCGAGAAACCCGCCGTTAAACTGCAAATCATAGCCAAGTTGGCCGCCGCCGATGAAACCGGCGCTATTCGTCGAGACGCTGCCCGTTCCTGAGATGGCTGCAGCCGCCGCCCACGGGACATTGTCGGCGCCATTGATGAGAAAGGGCGCCGAAGCGAAGTTGGTCCCCGTGCTGGCGTTCCATGCGCCGCCCGCATTCAGACCGGCGTGGAAGCCGGTCCACATCGGCGGCGGAGGCGGAAGATAGGCCGGCGGCGCCTTGAGGGAGGGCAAATCCGCGGCGAGCGCCGATCCTGTTGCGAACGCCAGCGCCAGAACAGCGCCTGTCAAGAATTTATGGGCCATCATTGTCCTCGCCGTGAAGAACTCCCGAATGAGGGCAAATGAGCAAGGCGAGAGGCGTTTCGCAATTCGAACCTTCAGCTTCGACCGCGCTTTACGCCGTTTCGCGACGGATGTGCCTTTTCTGCAACAGCAATTCTTTGACGCCGCGCCTTCCCCCACTCAGTTAGGCGTCAGGTCCGCTACTTGGGAATCGATATACGCCTTGATCTGTTGGGCCCAGATGCGATTGGCGAGGCCTGTGGGATGTCCGTCCCCGGGAATGATCAGGCTGTTGCGCGGATAGGCGCTGGCGTCGATCAAGGCGTTGACGACCAGCAGACCGCCCTGCCGCAATTTGCGCATGCCGCAACCGAACCTGCTAAAGCGTAGTTTTTCCGACTTAGGCTCTATCCGGCTGAAATCGTCTTGTCGGTTCGAGCCGCGGAGCGACGACCGACAGGCGCCAATTGGGGGACAAGTGAGATGACTTGGCCGTCGTCCGATGTTTCGTCATCGCTATCGTCGCCGGCTCTATTCTCTTGAAGCCGAACCCGCCCCAGATCTCTGCGAACGATGAAGACGAATATCACAAAGGCGCAAATCGACAGAGCGGCGACGACGACGTCGAGCGCCGCGAATGAGAGCACGCGTTGCGACGCGAGCTCATGTCCCATCAACGCCGCAGAGAGCGACCAACCCAACACGAGCAGCCTAAGCCCCTTCGGTTCGAATCCGCCGCTTGGCTGCTTTCCGCTATGGATCACGACAAGCAAATATTTGTATGAGCTCAGCAACAAATAGAGAGAGAGGACGAGCAACGCCGAGGGAATGGTGAAATACGGCGAGAAGCCAAGCGCCATGATGATCAGCGTTTGAGCGACGAGGTCGGCCGAGTTGTCGATGAAATATCCATAAAGCGGACGCGCGGCGCCACGGCGTTCTGAAACAGCGCGCACCAGATTCTCGCTCAGCCAATTGAGAGTCAGCCCCAGCGCGACCAGCGCGAGGAACCAGTTCGACCACCGACTGGCGATAAACCCGATGGCGACAAGGATGGCGCCGACGAGTCCCGCGTACGTCAGGTGATCAGGCGATATGGCGTCCGGAATATACCGCGCGACGAGGGCTGTGAGGCCCCCGCCGTCAGACGACTGGCGTTCTTTTTCCCTGAGGATGGGCATACGACCTCGGTCAATGCGCCAATCGACGTGACGGCGAATTTGCGATTGATTGGTCCCGCGCCGCAGCGGGACCATCACGCTATATATCAGCAATAATTTAAATATTTTGGACGGTTGCGCCCGGCGGGTCAATTGCTTTTGTTGGGCTGTCCCCCGATCGATGAAGGGCGACGGCTGTCAGATTCGGTTGGAGTTCGCCAGAGCGATTCAATTTTGCTCCTGCCGCAGCGCTGCCGCGCGCAGAGTCGCAATCACCTCGCCACAGCCGTCAGTCCTGCCGTTTCAATCGTGTGGCGCGCAATCATCGATTCCTCGTCGGTCGGCGTCACGAACACAGGGATGCGCGACTGGGGCGCCGAGATGACAAGGTCATTGCGGGAATTGGCTGCGCCGTCGAGCGTCAGCCCTAGCCAGCCGAGGCCTTCGACCACGCCGGCGCGCACGCGCGGCGAATTCTCTCCAATTCCGGCGGTAAATACGAGCGCGTCGAATCCGCCGATCGCCGCCGCGAGCGCCGCGATCTCCATTTTGATGCGATGAATAAAATAGGCGATCGCGGCTCGGGCGCGGGGTTCTTCGGAAGCCTCGAGCGTGCGCATGTCATGTGAGACGCCGGAAAGGCCGAGCAAGCCCGAGCGTTCATAAAGGAGATGCGACAGCTCCTCGGGAGTCATGCCGTCGCTCCGGAGCAGATAAAGCAGTAGCCCTGGATCGATCTGACCGCAGCGGGTGCCCATGGGCAGGCCTTCCAGCGCCGAGAAGCCCATGCTGGCGGCGATCGAACGCCCGCCTTTCATTGCGCAAAGCGACGCGCCATTGCCGAGATGCGCGACGATGACGCCGCCTTCGGCGTGAATTGGATCAATCATGCGCAGGCGCCGGGAGATATATTCGTAGGACAGTCCGTGAAAGCCGAAACGGCGCAGGCCACGCTCGTAGTAGGAATAGGGAAGCGCATAGGCGTCGTCGACGAAGGCGTGTCCGCGGTGGAAGGCCGTATCGAAACACGCGACCTGCGGCACATGCGGAAAGGCTTCCTTGGCGCCTTCGATTCCCGCAAGGTTATGCGGCTGGTGCAGCGGCGCGAGCGGAATGAGTTGGCGCAACTCCGCGAGCGCTTCCGTATCCACGATGACCGGCGCGGCGAAGCGTAGCCCGCCATGCACGACGCGATGGCCGATCGCGCTTACCGCCGCCGCCGGGTAAGCGTCTTCGATCCATTCGAAGATCGCTGCAATCGCCTGCCTGTGCGTGAGCTTGCCGGCGAGCGGCCTGTCGCTTATCTCTCCATTGACAATGGCGGCGCGAAAGCGCGGTTTTGCGCCGAGCCCTTCGACCGCGCCAGAAACGATCAGCCGCGGCCAGTCGGCGTCCGCCGCAAACAGGGCGAATTTCACCGAAGACGACCCGGCGTTAAGCGTGACGACGCGATCGGCCATATCCCCTCACGCCTCCAGGCCGCTACCAAACGCGGCGACGCTTCTCCGCTTCGAACGTCTTTCCAAGGTAGACGACGCGCTCCAGCCGCAGGTCGCCCTTGGGATGAAAGGCGTCGGGGCGCGGCTGCAACTCGCCGTTCTCGAATTCAAGGCCAAGCATCGCATAAGCGGCCGACAACATGCGCGCCGCCGCGCCGGTGTACCAGCTCCACCCGCCTCGCCCTTCATAACCCTCGCCACTATAGACGTCCGCCGGCTGCTGATGCGGCGGCAGGCCATAGATGTCGGCGGCGGCGGACGTCGCGAGCTTGGAGATCGGCGAGATCGCTATCCATGTCTCAAAGGCCTGGCGAAACAGTTCGTCGGCGGCGCGCGAGTCGCCGTCTTGTTGCGCCTGCGCGGCGAGCTTCGCCAGCGCGTCGACGAACCAGGACACGCCATGCGAATATTGGCCGCCGTTCTCCCGCACGCCTGGCGGATATTCGGCGCTGCGCCCGGGATAGGGCTGCGAGTGTTCATCGTATGGCGGATGGACGAGCAATATGCGATCGCCGAGACCAAGAACCTGAAGGGCGTTCTCGATCGCCTCGCGTCCACGCGCGGCGTCGACGGCGCGCGCCAGAGTCGGCCATGAGGACGTCATCGCGCTCATCGGCGCGACTTCCTCGCCATCATCGGCATAGGCGCGGATGTAGCGATCGCCGCGCCAGCAGTTCTCGAGCGCGGTCCGAAGCTTCGCGGCGCGTTCACGATAGCGCTCGGCGCGGTCGGCGTCGCCCTTCGCCTCGAACAGCGGCGCGATGTCGAGGAGGATCCCGTGCAGGAAGAAGCCAAGCCAAACGCTCTCGCCGCGGCCTTCCTCGCCGACGAGATTCATGCCGTCGTCCCAGTCGCCCGATCCCATCAGCGGCAGGCCATGCGCGCCGAACCGGTCGAGCGTCCAGTCGATGCCGCGCGCGCAGTGGCCGAGCAGCGTATCCTTGTCGCGCGACGTCAACGGCACGGTGGCTTCGCCTTCCTGATCCTTGGGGACGGGACTTGCCTCGAGGAAGGTCTCGACTTCGTCGAGGATGGCGTAGTCTCCGCTCCCGCGGACATAGCGAACCGTCACATACGGCAACCACAAGTGCGGATCCGACGCATGCGTGCGGTCCGCGAGGCCCGTGCCGCCATTGGGCGCGCGATGCCACCATTTGCAGGCGTCGCCCTCGATATATTGATGCGCGGCGTGCAGCAGAATTTGAGCGCGCGCGCGTTCGGGCGCGAGATGGATGAGGGGGATCACGTCCTGCAGCTGGTCGCGATAACCCGTGGCGCCGGAACGCTGCGAGGGTCCCGTGCGTCCCCACAAGCGCGCGGCGAGCAATTGATAGGGCAGCCAGTCGTTGACGAGGCGGTCGAAATCGGGACGATTGGTCTTGATGCGCAACACGGACAATTGGTCGTCCCATGCGCGCGCATTCGCCTCGAGTTCGGCATAGGCGTGGTCGGGATCGCGCGCATAATCGGCGAGCCGCTTCGCGTCTTCGATCGTGGTCGTCTGTCCAAGCGCCACGACGACGACGGCTTCTTCTCCGGCAGGCACGTCGATCGCGCCGCTGAACGCGGCGACTTTCCGTTCATGCGCGGGCGCGCCCGCGTCCGGATGGCCGTGCTCGACCATGTAAGGCAGGTAGGGATCGCGGCTCTCATGCCCCAGGAAGCGGCGACGCGACGTCTCGGCGAATTCCGCCGGTATCGACGTCGTCACAAAGGCCCAGCCCTGCACGAAATTATTGCGAGGATTGCGGAAGTAGATCGAATGCACATTTTCGTCGATGATCGATTCAAGAACGCCGAGACTTTCGTTCGGCGTTTCCGCCAATACGATTTCCATTGACGGCGTGATCTGCAGCAGACGCTCATGGTCGGTCTTGTTGCGTATCTTCAGGATCTTGAACTCGATCGGCTGCGTGGGGCTGACGAATACGGTCATCTCGAGTTCAAGATGATCGCGCTCGGCGTGAAAAACCGCGGCGCCCGGCGAAAACGTCACCTGATATTCCGCGTCGCGACGGCGCAGCGGAACGAAGGTTGGACTATGCGCGTCGGTTCGGGCGAGATCATAGACGTAGATCCTTTGCCCAGCCGGCGCCATGCGGCCCTCGCCCATGCGAAACGGGGTGAAGCTGTTCAGTCGCGAATTGCCGTGAAAGGAAAAAATTTCGCCGTCATTCGTGAGCACTGCGCCCTGTCCGAAAGCGTTGGCGATGACGTGGCCGAAAGGACGCGGCGTTCCGGGCGCAAGCGCGACGCTCCGGCCGTCTGGCGAAAAGGCGTAGCGCGGCTTCTTGGGCGGGGGCGGCAGGATGAGCCCACGGCGGCGCGACAACGCCCTGTTCAGCGTCTCAGGCGCGACGGGGGCGATCCCCAGATGCCGTGCAATGGAATCCGTCGCGCGTCCCATGTCGCGCGCCCAGCCGTCGACCATGATCAGTTCCGTCGCGCCGGCGGCCGCGAGTTCGACTTCGACGCGCAGACTGGCGCAGGGCTCGAAGCCATAGAGCAGACCTTCGTCCTTCGGATCACGGGGCGCCGCCAGTCCAAGCAGGCTGTCCGGCGCATAGGTCGATCCCATTCCATAGAAACGCGACTTCACATCCTCATAGCCGACGACGGAGATCTTCGCGTCAGCGCCTGCGCCGATGGCGTGAAAGCCGATTTCCGGGGACAGCCTGCGATCGGACTGGCGCCGCGCCCCGCCCTTGAGCAAACGGTTCTGGGCGAAAATCGCGTTCAGCGATCGAACGTACCAAGTGCCGATGTGAATCGCGTTATACGCGGCGTCGCGAAGCTCGACGCCGGTCTCGTTGAGCACCCATTCACGCAGCGACGCCAGCATCAATTTACGATGACGCTGCTCGAGATTGACGATCTTCAGTCGGGTGATCTCGACCGCCTCGTCGGCGGCGAGCGAAACGCTCGCTTCGATCGCGAATCCGTTGCGCTCCGCCATGAAGAACAGGCAGTTCTCGCCGGCGTCGGTGAGCGACGCCTGAGTGGCTCTGCAGCGCGTCGGCGCCTCGCCGATCGACCATAGCTCGCCGCCGTCTTCACGCAGAAAAAGGAAACGTCCGCGCGGGTGGGCGTGATCGTCCGGGCGTCGCGTCAAGTCGATTGGAGGGCCGCCGCGCGCCACGCCTTCAATGCGCATGGCGCCCTGCCCGTCCTGAAACCACTCGCTGATCATCAGCCCGTTGGTCAGTTTTAGCGGCCGCGAGCCCGGCACGCCGCCAGCGCCGGTAATGCCTTCAATCGTCACTTTCTGCGCGCGTGCAAGCCGTCCCAGAAGGAAGAGGACAAGGCCGAAGGCGACAATGCCGGCGTAGATCAGATATCCGCTGACAAGATAGGCATAGGACGGCGGCCGCGTCTGCGACATCTGCTCGGCGGCGCTCCACGCCTTGTCCCATTCGGCCCCGCGCGGGATATAGAAGGGCAACAGCAGCGGCGCCCAGGTGCCAAAGCGGCGGATGCCTTCGGGGATCGCGCGGCTTGTTTGCGCCTTTCCAAGGAAGCGCGCGGCTTTCTCATCAGCGACGTCGCCGCCGACGAAGGACAGATTAACGAGCGTCGCGACGCGCAGGCCCATGTGGTCGAACCAGATCAGCACCCGCAGGGCGTCATAGGCGAGAAGCGCCGTGAAAATATCGAGGCTCCAGGCGCGAAAATCGGAGTCCGGCAGGATGTAGCTCATCCAGCTCGCGACGCCGGTGCGGATGAGTCCGTCCTGATTGTACCAGGCGGGGTCGGGCGACGCTTTCAGGAAGGAATAGATCACCGGCGCCATCCACAGGCCCCAGCGCAAAACGCGCACGGCGTTTTCGATGAGCATGTCGAGGCCTTGCCAGCTCGCGAGTTGGCGAAGCGGCTGCAGGCTGCGCTGAACGAGCGCTGTAAGAAAGAAAAGATTGATCGAAAAGAGCGGCGCGGCGAACACCCATTGGATGACGCCCGAGAGCGACTCGTCGAACAGCAGCCTCACGCCGCCGTCGACCCTGCCGAGATCCGTCGCGCCCCACTTCGAGAAGAGCGGTCGAATGACATATTCGGTGATGGGGCGTCCGTCCGCGCCATAGTCGAGCGACGTGTAGGCGAAGAATTTCGCCGTGATGTTCTCGACCTGCCCCGCGTCGAGATACCAGGCGACGGCGCCGGCGACGAGCGCGCCGAGAAGCGCGCCCAGCGAATAGACGCGCCAACTGCGCAGATGCTGCCGGCGCCCTTGCGTCAGCGCCGCGAAATCAAACGCCGCATCGACGCCGGCATAGGCGAGCGCTCCCGCGGCCGCGCCGAACAGAAACCGCCCGCTCCCGCTCGCCTCGGGAAGCCCAATCATCAGGGCTAATCCGATGGCCGCACCGGCGACCGCGCCGCGAAAATAGTTGGACGGATGCAGATAGAGTTCTTCGACGCGCGCAAAGAAGGGCGGAGTCGAATCGGTGCTCTCCACGATGGCGCGCGCGAGCGGAAAAAGCGCGGCGCCGATCAGCGCGCCGCCGATCGGGCCGGAGGCTGAAATGACGGCGACGGCGGGCGCAAAAGACACGACCAGACCGACCGCGAGCAGCAGCGCCATGAACACAAAGCCATAGACGGCGCCCTTTTCGGCGCCCGTCCGCCAATCATGGAACACGACGACCTGCAGCGACGGCGTCGCGCGCAAAAGGCCAGCCATCGCCTGGGTCACGAGATAGGTTTGGCCCCATAATCCCGCTTGCGCGAGCGCCGCCGCCACCGTCGCGACCAGCGCCGTCACCGGATAGGGCAAATAAGGTGCGACGAAATACGAGACCGAGGTCGCGATGTAGGGCGTCAGCGAAGCGACGAAGGCCGAGGCGAGCAGAATGCTATGCGGACGCCATTGGCGGGGCAAGAAACGACCGAGCGCGAGGGGGATGCCGACGACAATCGATTCGTTGAGCAGAAACAGGACCAGCGTATGCCCGACGATTTTTCTGAAGGCCTCCGGAACGTCGAGGCCAAGGAGCAGCGCGCCGCCGATCTGGGCGACGGGCGGCGAGCCGAGAGCGATCAACAGGCTGAACTGCAGCGGCAAAACGAAGAGGGCGGCGCGCACCGCCATGCGCGAACGCGCTCTCAGCGTGACGACCCCGGCGAGATAGAGAAGGGTGGCGGTCGCCGCGCCGACCGGCGAGAGCCGGAACAGTTCGGCGAAGGTTTCCGGCGCTCGCCACAACAGACCGGCGCGGTCGCACAGCAGCGTAAACGTCGCGACAGCAAGGAAATCCACGGCGAAATCTGCCGCCTGGCGCGCGCTTTCCGAGGAACGGCGCAGCACGAAAATCGTCGCGCCGGCGAAAAACCCGGCCACGATCGCATGCTCGCCGCCGCCCGCCGCCTCCAGCGCAGCGAAGACCGCAAAGCCCATGCCGATCATAATGCGCTCGAACAATGCGCTGTTGACGTCCGATTCGCCGCGATTGACGGCCATGGATTTCCTCCGCGCCTTTTGTTGGATCCGGCGTTTTTTAGCGTTAATGGCCGGAATCAGCGGCGATCGTATGGAACCCCTTGCCGGAGGCGGGGGAAAAAGTCGACTCCCGCCTCCCTTCGTCGCGCTTGCGCTTCGCACCGCCGCCGAGAGCCGCTATAGTCCATAATGCTTTAATGCCCCGGCCGCGCAGCGAGGGCCACAGCGAGTGGACGACATGGAAGAGCCCCTGCCCGCGCCGCCAACCGACACGCGCGTCGCAGACCAACCGCACGCGTCCGCCGCCACGCCCGCCGAGCGTCTATCGCTTCTCGTCGAGCGCGAGCGCGTCGCCCGCAAAGGCCCGGCGGGTTCGCTTGACGAGCGTATGGCCAGTCTGTCCGGCGCGCTGCGCCGCGCGCGCCTCGAGAACGCGGAGCGCTCCGCCGCCATTTCCGATTTACGCGCCGCGGAAATCGCCCGGCTGGAAATGCTCGGCGAGGCTCTGTCGCCGGTTTTGGCGCAGGTGCCGCGCGACTGCGATATTTTCGACGTTGGCGTTGCGCCGGCGGAACGCCCGCGTCTGTTCATTGACCAGATCGGCTTCGTCGAGATGGATCGCGACAGGCGGACCTATCGCTTTCTCCAGGATACGCGCCACGGCCGGGTGACGCTTCGTGAGAGCGACAGCATCGACGACCTCGTCGAAGCGATCACCAGCTACATCGCGCATCGCCTGATCGAGCGCGAAAAGGCGCTGGCGGTCGATTATGCGAGCGGCGGCGCGGCGCAGGCGCTTGGCGTGAAGATCGCCGCGGCGCGCGAGAGGGCGAACGCGCGCGAAAACGACAAATCTCTCACCGGAAAAACGACTCGCGCAGCCGCGTTCATCGCCGAGTTTTTTGGCGCGACCGCTTTCTTCGCATTCCTGGCAGTCTTGGCGGCATGGATCTATCGCGCCTATTTCGCAGGCTAGGCTTTCATAGCTGAACGGACTCGAGCTCAACGACCTCCCCAGCGTCGTTCAGTCCACGCCTACGCAGCGAAATCCTGACGCCGTCAGCTTCGCGCTCGATCTGGTAAAGATTATAGGCGGCGCCCGGATAGTGCCCGCCGGGCCGCGCCGACGCCGAGGCGACGCCGACGACCGGCGTCCCGGCGCCGGATCCAGACAGACGATGCAGACTGGGCTTGTGATTGTGCCCATGCAGAACGAGTTCAGCGCCATGACGCGCGATGACGCTTTCGAATGCCGCGGCGTCTTCGAGCCCACGCAGCCGCCTGGCGCCGCCGACATGCGGCGGGTGATGAAGGCAAACGACGCGCGCAAGCCCCTGCGCCTTAGCGCGTTCCAGCAGATCCGCGAGCGCCGCCAGCTGAGTCGCCCCGAGCCGCCCGGAAGCGACGAATGGCGCCGTCGGCACGCCGGTGTCGAGACCGATCAGCGCGACGCCGCCGCGCCGGCGCAAATAGGGAAAGCCCGCGACTTCGCTCTCGCTGCTCGTCCAAGGCGCGAAAACTTCGCGAACGAGATCGGTCACGCTCGCCACATAAGCGTCGTGATTTCCGGGCGTGAAGCTCACGTCGCCTGGGGCGCCCAAAGAGGCGAGCCAGTCTTTGGCGAGTGCGATTTCGCCGGGAAGTCCGATGTTGACGATATCGCCGGTCATGACGACATGGTCAGGCGCCTGCGCCTTAATATCGGCGACGATTTTGCCGAGCACGCCCATATCGTGCTGATCGCCGCGCTTATAAAGCCAGTTCACATAGCCCGTGACGCGCTTGCCAAGCAGCTCCGCAAGATTGGGCCGAGGAATTGGGCCGATATGCGCGTCGGAAAGATGAGCGATCCGGAAGTTCAAGAATCCTCGCTAACTGCCTGTTGCGCGCGCGGCGCTTTCCTCATCGAGATGGGTCAGCGACACTAGAGCTTTCGCGTGTCATTTGCCATAGTTTCGGGCGATCGGAGGCGGTTTTGACGAAGCCTGAAGAAGGACGCGCGGCGCCATCGAGGCGCACCCGCTTTGCGTCGCGACTCATCTCTTTTGGCGCTCGCTTTCAGCGTCCCATGACCCTGGGCGTGCGCGGCCTCGTCGTTGATGAAAGAAACCGCGTGCTGCTTGTCCGGCATACTTATGTGGAGGGCTTTTACTTGCCGGGCGGCGGCGTCGAAAGCGGCGAAACGCTTGTCGAGGCGCTCGAGCGCGAGCTGAGCGAGGAGGCGAATGTCCTGCTCGATGCGCCGCCTGAACTGTTCGGCATGTATTTCAATCGGCGGTTCTCGATGCGAGACCACGTCGCGCTTTACGTTGTGCGCGCGTTCCGCCTCACTGCGCCGCGCGCGCCGGACCGCGAGATCGCAGAGGCGGACTTCTTCGCGCTCGACGCTCTGCCAGCGGATACGACCGCAGGGACGCGGGCGCGGCTGTCCGAGGCGCTCGAGAACACGCCTGTCTCACCTTATTGGTGAACGCGTGACGGCGCCGGCTCCAGCGCACAAGGCGCGCAGATCGCGCCAGCCATACGCGATATCGGGGAGGACCACGCCCTCGATGTCCCACACGCCCTCGACGCCGACAGGCTCCGCGCCAAGCGCTTCATAAAAGCCGCGGGCCTTCGGCGAGTCGCGCAAAACCCAAACGGCGGCGCTCGCACAGCCGGCTGACATCAGATGCTCCGCGAGGCGCTCCACCAGGCGCCTGCCCAATCCCCGGCGCTGGGTCCGCTGCAGCAGGTAAATCGACGCGATTTCGCCCTCGAAGCCAAGTGGAACGAGCTTTGGATTGGACTGGCGACTGCAGCGGGCGAACCCCACCGGAGACTCGCCCTCGCAGGCGATGAACACCGCCTGAGCGCCTTCGCTAGAGCCGATCCGCTCCCCCCAGCGCCGCGTCCAATCGTCGAGATCGATCGACGCCAGCGCCTCGGCGCGCATTACCCCGAGGTAGGTCTCCCGCCAGGCCTTGGCGTGAATTTCGGCGATGGATCGGGCGTCCTCAATGCTTGCCCGGCGCAAGCGATACTCCGCCATTGGCCTCTCTCCGCCTATAGCGTCGCATAGCGGCATGTCGCGGCGCAACGAGAGGTTTTGCCGCGCAGACGGCGCGTGATATGGCCTGCGCTCAGGGTCAAGCCGCCACATGATCGATCTCGCCGTAAAATTCGCGCCGCTGACGGCCGCAGACGACGCGCATATTGAAAAGCTCGACGAACGCGCGTTCGGTCCGGGCCGGTATGCGCGTACGGCCTATCGCTTGCGCGAAGGCGTCGAGCCCGACCGTTCGCTGTCCTTTGTCGCGCGGATCGGGACGCTGCTTGTCGGCGCGAACCGCATGACGCCTATCCTCGTCGGGTCATCGCCAGCGCTTTTGCTTGGACCGCTGACGGTGGAGCCGGCGTTTCGTCAGCAGCGCGTCGGCGAGACGCTCGTTAAATATTCGCTGGACGCCGCGCGCGGCGCCGGACATGGGCTCGTCCTGCTCGTCGGCGACGAGGACTATTATGCGCGGCTGGGATTCGCGCCTGTGCCGCGGGGCAAAATTACGATGCCCGGTCCCGTGAACCCGGAGCGCCTGCTCTATTGCGAACTCCGCCCTGGCGCGCTCGCTGAGGCGAACGGCAGGATGCGGCGCGCATGACGTCGCGCGCGCAGACCATCATCGAGAAATATGACGAGCTCGTCGCGCAAGGCGCGCTGGAACGCGACGCGTCGCAGCGCGCAGCGATCGAGAGGCTGCAAGCGCTCGCCGACGCTCTCTCAGGCCGCAGGCCGAAAAGCGCCAGTGTGACGCAAGCGCTCCTCGCGACCTTTCGCCCTCGAGCGCGGCCGGCGCGCGGCCTCTACCTCTGGGGATCGGTCGGGCGCGGCAAAACTTTTTTGATGAACCTGTTCTTCGGCGCGCTTCCGGTCGAAAAGAAGCGGCGCGCGCATTTTCACGCCTTCATGGCGGATGTGCACGATCGGCTGCATCGGCTGCGTCAGAAGCCCCATAATAAGGACGCCGATCCGGTGAGCTGCGTGGCGCAGCAAATCGCGCAGGAAACCCGTGTGCTCTGCTTCGATGAGTTCGCCGTGCACGATATCGCGGACGCCTCAATCGTCGCACGGCTGTTTTCGTCGCTGCTCGAGTCGGGCGTCGTCATTGTCGCGACGTCCAACGTCGAGCCTTCGCGGCTTTACGAAGGCGGCCGCAATCGCGATCTGTTCCTGCCCTTTATCGCCATGTTGCAGGAGCGAATGGACATCCTGCGTCTCGAAGCGCCGAACGATTATCGGCAGCGGCGCGAAGATCTCGGGCAGGTCTATTTCACGCCCGCCGACTCTTGCGCCAGATCAGCGATTGACGCGCTCTATGCGACGCTCGCAGGCGGCGCGGCGGAAACGCCCGCGACAATTGAGGTCAAGCGACGCCGCATCGACATTCCACAGACGGCGGGCCGCGTCGCGCGTCTGAGCTTCACGGCGCTCTGCGGTCAACCATTGTCGGCGGCGGACTATATGGCGATCACGGAGAGGTTCGACGCAGTGATTGTCGAAGACGTTCCAACAATGGCGCCTGAACAGCGGAATGAAGCGCGCCGCTTCATCACGCTGATCGATGTCCTTTACGAGGCGCGCGTCCTCCTGGTCGTTTCCGCTGCGGCGGAACCTTCCGAACTTTACCGCGTGGGCTTTGGCGCCGAGGCGCGCGAATTCGAGCGCGCGGCCTCTCGCCTGATGGAAATGCGCGGCAAAGATTACATCGACGCCCGCGCCGCGCTCATGGCTTCGACATGCAGTCCTTGATGTCGCTGGCGCGCTTCATCAGCTCGAACCGATCGGCGCAATAGCGTTCGAGATCCGGCCGTTTCGCGGGATCGGTCGCCGCGGAGCGAATGCCGACAGCGCCATCGAGCAGTTCTTTTTGCGCAGCATGGACCTGAGAAGGCGGCAGTTGTCCCGAGCAGGCCTCATAGCGCTTGAGCAGCGCGTCACACTGCGGGACGCCGGTTGGATCAACCGCGAAAGCCGGCGTGGCGGCAAGCAGGAAAACGAAAGCGAGACGATGCTTCACTGGCGCGGGATCCTCCGGTTATGACCCGCGCCATATAGCATTTTGGTCGGCCGTGAGGCATCAAAAGACGAGAGCGGCGGGCCTTTCTTTGGACCCGCCGCCCCGAAGTCTCCAGCGCCTTCGTGTCTCGCGGACGCCGGAGCGTTCCTTGCGCCTTGGCTACAGCCCCGCCAGATAGCGCGTAGGATCGACGGGCGTCGAACCCTTGCGCAGTTCGAAGTGAAGCTGCGGCGAGCCGACATTGCCCGATTGGCCGGATTTGGCGATCGTCTGACCGCGCTTGACCTGATCGCCACGCTTGACGTCGAGTTCGCCATTGTGGGCGTAGGCCGAAACGAAGCCGTTGGGATGGCGAATGAGCACTAGATTGCCGTAGCCCTTGAGCTCACTGCCGGCGTAAGCGACGACGCCGCCTTCGGCAGCCTTGACTTGCGTACCCTCAGGCACCGCGATGTTGATCCCGTCGTTGCCGCCCGTCGTGAAGCCCTGAATGATGCGCCCGCGCGCGGGCCAGCGGAACTCGGGCCGACCTTCGTCGGACGCCACCGCTTTCGTGTCGGTCGCCGGGGGAATGGAGGCGGTCGCGGTCGTATCTACTTTGCGAGCGCTCGGCGTTTCCGGCGGCGTTTCAGCGACAACGGGCTTGCTGCGCGCTTCGGCGATCTTGGGTTCAGCTTCCGGCGCTTCGACAGAAGCCGACCCACGCGCGATCCGCTCGGTTTTGACCGGGCGCCCCGGCGTTGCGGCGGCGATGCGCGCCTCCGCTTTGACAAGCGTCTTCTCCGGCGCCGCTTTGGCGACGGTCTTCGTCTTCTCAGCCGGCTTGGCCTTCGCCGGTTCTACTTCGGCCTTGCGCACCGGCTTCGCCTGCTCCGCCGGCTTGGCGGCGGCCACAGGCTTCGCCAGCGCCGCGGACTTCGCGGCGACCGGCTTGATCTCGGCTGGGGCGGCGGCGGCTTTGGCCGGAGCGGCGGGGACGCGCGCGGCCATGACCGGAGCGCCGCCGGCGCGATAGACCGGTATCACCAGACGAGAGCCCGGCTGAACCTGGGATGCGACGTTGAAGCCGTTGGCGCGCAGCAGCGCGTCGGTGGGCACGCCGTAGCGGGTGGAGAGCAATGCCGCCGTCTCGCCCTGCGCGACAACGACCGGGGTGCCGCCTTCGGCGCTCCAGTGGCCTGCGGCGCCGGCGACTGCAACGCTCTTTGGCGACGACTGCGTCGCTGACGTAGCGGTTCGCGCCATCGAAGCGCCGCCGCTTGGAGCAGCGGTCGCGCTAGCGGCGGCGGGAGCCGGCAATGGACGGGTTTCCACCGTCGATGACGGCGCCCTCTGCGCAGGCGCGTCAGTGATCGCGCCGACTGGCGCCCGATCGACGCCGAGCGAGGCGGTCTTGGCCGAGCCTGAGAAGGGGTCGGCAAAGGGATCGGCTCCGAAGCGCGAGGCGTCCGAGCAGCCGGCGACAAGGGCGGCGACGCCAACGGCCGCCATGAACCGCACAGCGGCGCGGGAATAAGCAATATGATGCTTGGTAACCATGACGCGACCCACCCGAACGCAACATTGAACGGTCTTATGGGTAACAGCGCGCGGTTAAGGAGGCGTTTAAGATGAACGCAAAGCGTGCGCGACTGAAATTTTCAGCATGATGTTTAGAGCGCCTGCGCCAGTCCTGGGATGGCCGGCCCTAAGCGACACGGGCCAAGATCGGTCTCACGCAGTTCGCCGTCCTCATTGCGATCAAGCTTAATCAATCGTTCCTTCGCCCGCGCGCCAGCCGGCGCGTGCTCCCTTCGGGCGAAGAGCAATGCGCCGCCGGGGGTGAGCATCTGGATCAGCGCTGCAGGCGCGGCGCCGACCGAGGCCTGGACGAGGATTCTATCGAAGCGTCCAAGCTCGCGAGGCGGATCGAGGCCGTCGGCGAAAATCGCCTTGGCGTTTTCGGCGCCGTGGGCCGTCAAACGGCGCGAGGCTTCGATCGCGAGCGTCTCGAACCGCTCGAGGCTTATGACCTCGCTTGCGAGCTGCGCGAGCGCCGCCGCGCCATAGCCCGACCCCGCGCCGACCTCCAGCACCCGATGGCCGCGGCCGATCTTGAGCGCCTCGAGCCTTCTGGCAAGTTCGACCGGACGCGACATGGTCTGCCCGCAGCCGATCGGCAGCGAGAGATTGCGGTTCGCGAGATCGCGAAATCGGTAGGGCGCGAACGCCTCCCGCGGGGTCGCCTCGATCGCGCGCAAGACCGAAAGATCGCGCAGCCCCGCCTGACGCAAGGTCAGCAGCAGCGCCGCGCGCTCCTCGAATTGGCTGGCCTGGCGCGCGCCGGCCTCCTCGGTCATTCCTTGCCCTCAAACGCCGCCGCGAGCCGCGTCACCGTCGGGTGATCGGTGAAATCCAGCTGCAGCGGTGTGATCGAGATTTTCTTTTCTTCGAGCGCCAGCAGATCGGTGCCCTGCCCCGGCTTGAAGTCGCCGCGCTGGAAAGTGATCCAGTGATAGGGATTGCCGCGGCCGTCCTTGCGGTCCTCGATCCGCATGATGTCGCTGCTGCGCCTGCCCTGCATCGTAATCGCGACGCCCGCGACGTCCTGGGGCGCACAATGCGGAAAATTCACGTTCATCAACACGTTCTTCGGGATGCCCGCCGCGAGCAGGCGGCGCACGACCTCAACGCCATGCGTCGCCGCGCATTCCCAGTGGACCGTCCGGCGGTCTGCAAAAAAATCATAGACCTGGGAAAGCGCAATCGACGGAATGCCCAGAATCGTGCCCTCCATCGCTCCGGCGATGGTGCCGGAATAGGAGACGTCCTCGGCGACATTCTGGCCGCAGTTGACGCCGGAAATGAGAAGATCGGGCGGATGATCGAGCATCAGCTTGCGCAGGCCCATGATGACGCAATCGGTCGGCGTTCCCTTGAGCGCGAAGTGTCGCGGCGAAATCTCCCGCAATCGCAGCGGATCGTTGAGCGAGAGCGAATGCGAAACGCCCGATTGCTCGAATTCCGGCGCGATGACGAAAATATCGTCGGTGAATTCGCGCGCGATCGCCTCCGCGATGGCGAGGCCGCGCGCGTGAATGCCGTCGTCATTGGTGATGAGAATGCGCATGCTTACAGCGGTTTCGCCTCGCCTGGCGGGCGCCTGAGGAGCCCGAGTTTCTTTGGACGATTCGACGCCGAACGTCCACAATGACCCTATATCGGCTCGCCTCATTCTCTGGAGGAAATTTGATGCGCTTACGACTTGCGCTTTTGCTCGCGGCGGCGATGAGCGCCGCTCCCGGCGGCGGCGCCGCTTTTGAGGCCTATGTGGCGGCGGTGATGCCGCTGCGCGTGAGCCCGAGCTCGGACGCGAGGCCGGTCACGACGATGGCGGCGAATATTCCCTTCAATGTCCTGGGCTGCGGCCGCTGGTGCCAGGTGCAATATGGCGGGACGATGGGTTATGTCCCAGCGCCGCTGGTCATCCCCGGCGCGCCGCCGACCGCGCCCGGCTCTGGCCTATTGGGGTTTCTGGCGGCCCCCGTGGTGCTGCCCGTCGCGGCGCCGGGCCTGCTCAGCGACGGCTATGCGCCGCGCGCCGATTACGGCTATGGCTGGACGCCGTTTTTTGGGACGTCGCCCGAGCCCTACTGCGAAGAGCCCGCGAGACGCGGGCGCTGCGTCCACCGACATTCAGCTCGGGATGCGCGTGAGCCCGCCCATGTAAGGCCGAAGGACGCGCGGAACGTCGACTGAGCCGTCGGCCTGCTGATAGTTCTCCAGCACCGCGACCATGGTGCGGCCGACCGCGACGCCGGAGCCGTTCAGCGTATGGACGAAGCGTGGCTTCCCGTCAGCGGGTCTATAACGGGCGTTCATGCGCCGCGCCTGAAAGTCGCCGCAGACCGAGCATGAGGAAATCTCGCGATATTTCTCCTGCCCTGGCAGCCAGACTTCGAGGTCGTAGGTTTTTTGGCTCGCGAAGCCCATGTCGCCGGTGCAGAGCACGACCTTGCGATAGGGCAGCTCCAGAAGCTGCAACACCTTCTCGGCGCACCCCGTCATGCGCTCATGTTCTTCGAGCGAATCTTCCGGCGTCGTGATCGACACGAGTTCGACCTTGTAGAACTGATGCTGGCGGATCATGCCGCGCGTGTCCTTGCCGGCGGCGCCCGCTTCGGCGCGGAAGCAATAGGTGCCGGCGGTCATGCGCATCGGCAATTGCGCTTCGTCGAGGATGGATTCGCGCACGAGATTGGTGAGCGGCACTTCCGCGGTGGGGATGAGCCAGTAATTCTTGCCCTGCATTAATTGGCCGGTCCGAGTTTGCACATCGCGGTCCTCGGGAAGAGTTCCTTTATCAAACTCGTCGACAGCTTGATTGAAAGCCTCGCTGACGAAGAGCTCATTTGTCGCCAAGAACTGATCCTCGCGAAACTTCGGCAATTGCGCCGTGCCGAACATCGCGTCGTCGCGCACCAGCAGCGGCGGGCTCACTTCCATATAGCCGTGCTCATTCGTATGCAGATCGAGCATGAATTGCGCCAGCGCGCGCTCGAGCCGCGCCAGACCGCCCTTGTTGACGACAAAACGCGCGCCGGAAATTTTCGCCGCCGTTTCGAAATCCATCAGCCCGAGGCCTTCGCCGATTTCGAAATGCTCTTTCGGCGTGAAGTCGAATACGCGCGGTTCGCCCCAGCGCGCCACTTCGACATTGTCATGCTCGTCGGCGCCGTCCGGCACTTCTTCGAGCGGCGTGTTGGGAATGGCGGCGAGCGCAGCGTCGAGTTCGGCGATCGCATAGCGCTCGGTCTCTTCGAGCGCCGGCCAGTTTTCCTTGATCGTCGCGACTTCAGCCTTGAGCGCTTCGGCCCTGGCGGCGTCGCCCGCCTTCATCGCCGCCCCGATCTCTTTCGAGGCCGCGTTGCGGCGCTCCTGCGCGCGCTGCAATTCGCCGATCGCCGCACGCCGTGCATCGTCAAAGGCGAGAAGCTGCGTCGACAGGGGCTCCAGCCCGCGCCGCACGCGGCCGCGGTCGAAAATTTCAGCGTTCTCGCGAATCCATTTGATGTCGTACATGAGTGAACTATCCGCCGCTCCCTTCTCCCGCTTGCGGGAGAAGGTGGCCCCGCGAAGCGGGGTCGGATGAGGGAAAAGACAGAAAGCGCGTGACGAACCGCCCTCATCCGTCGCGCGTTCCGCGCGCCACCTTCTCCCGCAAGCGGGAGAAGGGGTCAAGCGGAGGGCTGCTGCGCCGCGGCCCGCTTCTTCTCGATCATGCGCACGGCGTAAATCGACGCCTCGTAGAGCAGCACGCCAGGGACAGCGAGCGCGAGCTGCGAAAAGACATCCGGCGGCGTCAAAACCGCCGCGACGATGAAGACGAGCACAACGGCATAGCGCCGCTTCTCTTTCAGAAACTCCGAGGTCACGATGCCGACCTGTCCGAGCAGCGTCAAAACCACCGGCAATTGAAACACGATGCCGAAGGCGAGCACGAGCGTCATGATCAGCGAAAGATATTCGGAGACGCGCGGCAGCAGTTCGATCTGCGCCTTCCCTGGCTCATTCGCTTGCTGCATCCCCATGAAGAAACGCAGCAGATTTGGCATCACCAGAAAATAGACGACGAGCGCGCCGAAGGCGAAGAAGATCGGCGTGGCGAAAAGATAGGGGCGGAAGGCCGTGCGCTCGTGCTTGTAGAGCCCGGGCGCGACGAAGGCGTAGATTTGCGACAGAACGATCGGACAGGACAAAAACGCCGCCATAAACAGCGCGACCTTGATCTGGGTGAAGAAATATTCCTGCGGCGCGGTGTAGATCAGCCGCGCCTCAGGGCCAGCGACCTGCGTGTAGGGAATGAGAAGCAGATTGTAGATATCCTTGGCGAAGAAGAAGGAGAGCACGAACATCGCGAGAAAGGCGAGCAGCGCCTTGATCAGGCGCTCGCGCAACTCCATCAGATGTTCAATGAGCGGCGCCTTGCTGGCCTCGATTTCAGCTTCATCGGCCTCGTTCATGTGGCGGTCTTCTTTGGCGAATCGGCCTGCTCGCCGACAGGAAGACCAGAATCCTCATCCTGAGGAGCGGCCAAAGGCCGCGTCTCGAAGGATGCGACTGGCGCGCCCTCATCCTTCGACGGCTTTGCGTCGCCTTTGATTGCGCCGGTGATCTGCTTGCGCGCCTCGGCCATCGGATCGAAAGCGCCGTCGAGCTTCACGCTCTCCTTGACGGCGTCCCGCATCTCGCCGACCTCCTTACGCAAATCATCGAGCTCCGCCTCGCGCATCGCCTCCATGAATTGTCCCTGAAATTCCGCGGCCATGCGGCGCATTTTTCCGGAAAACTGCCCGAGCGAGCGCAAAACGCGCGGCAAATCCTTCGAGGGAATCGCAATAAGCGCGACGATGGCGATGACGATGAGCTTGCCGGGTTCGAGATCGAACATGCGTGTTGCTCGGGCGCCTTGCTCCCTCCCCTTGACGGGGAGGGTCGAAGCGCGAAGCGCTTCGGGATGGGGTGACGATGGCGAGGTTCCAGGGGTTCTCTTACCCACCCCGCGCGCTTTCAGCGCGACCCTCCCCCTCAAGGGAGGGTGTCGACGCTAGACCTTCTTGCTGTCCGCCTTGTCGCTCTCCAGCGCGCGGCGCTCGCTGGCCTGGCCTTCGAGCGGCTTTTTTGCGTCATCGGCCGCGACATCGTCTTCCGACATGCCCTTCTTGAAGGCCTTGATGCCCTTGGCCATGTCGCCCATCACGTCGGAAATCTTGAACTTGCCGCCGAAGAGAATGAAGACGACCGCGCCGACAATGATCCAGTGCCAGATCGACAGACCGCCCATGGCGCGCATCCTTCCTAACGAGAAAACCGGGACGACCGGCGTTTGCCGGGAAACTATGCGCCCCTCGCCATAAAAACAAGGACGCGGCGCACAGACGCACGCCGCGACGGCCTTAAGGGGACGTGGAAACTTGCTGTCGCTTAACTGCGCTGCTCGGCGGCGCCGTCAATGCTCTTCATCGTCGCCGAGTTCGGGCGGCTCTAGCGCCTCGGGCTCGTCCGGGAACTCCATTTCGAGCAGTTCCGGCGCGTCGTCTTCAAGCGGCTCTTCATCCTCGCGCAACGCGGCGTCGTCCGAAGGTTGCGGCACGCCGAAGCCCTTCGGCAGCCGGCCGTCGAACAGGCCAGCGCCCTTGAGTTCGTCGAGCCCCGGCAGATCGCCGATCTGCTCAAGCCCGAAATGCATCAGGAAGGCGTCGGTCGTGCCATAGGTGATCGGCCTGCCCGGCGCCTTGCGGCGGCCGCGCAGCCTGATCCAGCCGGTGTCGAGCAGCACGTCGAGCGTGCCCTTGGAAATGGCGACGCCGCGAATCTCTTCGATCTCGGCGCGGGTCGTCGGCTGGTGATAGGCGATGATCGCGAGCGTCTCCAGCGCCGCGCGGGAGAGCTTCTTCTCCTCGACCTGCTCGCGGGCGAGAATCCAGTTGAGGTCGGCGGCGGTGCGGAAAAACCACTTCTTGCCGACGCGGGTGAGGTTGACGCCGCGGCCCGTGTAATGGGCGCGCAGCCGCTCAAGGACGCGCTCGAGATCGACGCCCTCCTCGATACGGCGCGCCATTTCGGCTTCATCAAGCGGTTCGGCGGAGGCGAAGAGCAGCGCCTCGATGATGCGCTCCGCTTCGCGCAGCCGGGCTTCGTGACGCGCAAGCTCGTCGTCGCTGTTCACGTCAAAAAGTTCGATCTTCTCCGCAGCCTGCGCCACCACGCGTCCTCCTGAAGTTCGGGGCTAAGACGCGCCCGCAGTCTCTTCCGCTTGCTCCGGCGCCCGGCGCCGCACCCAAAGCGGGGCGAAGTGCCGGTCCTGACGGATGTCGAATCGCCCCTCGCGCACCATTTCAAGCGAGGCGGTAAACGCCGAGGCGCGCACAGTGCGCGCCGTCTGCATGTCGACACAGTAATGCAGCAAAAAATCGTCGAGCACGGTCCATTCCGTCGCGACGCCCATGAGCCGCTCAAGGGCTTCGCGCGCCTCGGCCAGAGACCAGACCGCGCGCTGCCGCATCACCACCCGCGAGGTCGCGGTTTTCTGGCGCTGCCGGGCGTAAGCCGAGAGAAGATCGTAAAGGCTCGCCTGAAATTTGGGGTGCGAGATCGTCTCGACGCCTTCCGGGCCGCCGCGCAAAAACATATCGCGCCCGAGCCGCGCGCGCTCGGTGAGCCTGTCGGCGGCGCGCCGAATGAGCTCCAGCCTGCGCAGGCGATCAGCCAGCGCGGCGGCGAGATCGGAGGCGGAGGGTTCGTCGCCCTTTGGCGGCTCCGGCAGCAGCAGCCGCGACTTCAGGAAGGCGAGCCAGGCCGCCATCACCAGATAGTCGGCGGCGAGTTCGAGGCGCACGCGCCGCGCCGCCTCGATGAAGGCGAGATATTGCTCGGCGAGCGCGAGAATGGAAATGCGGGCGAGGTCGACCTTCTGCCGGCGCGCAAGCTCGAGCAGCAAATCGAGCGGCCCTTCGAACCCGTCAACGTCGACGAGAAAGGCCTCTTCGGCGTCGCCGCGGGGCTCGTCCAGCTCGAAGCTCAGTTCCTGCGCCATTCTGGCTTTGCGCCTGTTTCCGTTTGCGAATCGGCGTCGCCGATGACTTCGGCCCGAGATTGGCCCCGATGGCCCGCTATCGCAAGCGCAGCCGGCGCTTTGGGAGCGCCGGTCCACAGGAGAGAACTGCTATCGAAAGGGGTCGATAATCTGCAGATTGTCTATGACCTGCCCGTGCGAGAGATCTTCGGAATAAAGCCGCGAGCACCCCTGCGCTTGCGCAGCGGCGACGATTGCGGCGTCCCAATAAGAAAATCCATAGCGCGATTTAATGTCCAGCGCGGCGTTGACGATCGCCAGCGTGATGTCCTGAACCTGAAACCTCTGCCATGCGCGCACGAGACCAGCGGCGATGTCGTGCGGTAAGGCGTCCGGCCGCGAGGCTCGCGTCGCCTGCACATAGAACTCCTGCAAAACCTGCGTCGACAGGCTCCAGTCATCCTGATCCAGCAACGCGATGGACCGCTCGCGTTTTTCCGCCTCAGACGGATCGCGACTGATCGAGTAAAGCAGAATATTGGTGTCCAGAAAGCCGGTCACCTCTTTGGATGCCCGATCGGCCTCTCATGAACGCTCTCGCGCGAGAGCCGATCCGCAGCGCGAAATTCCTGGATTTGCGCGCGGAGATCCTGCTCCTGGCGCTTCAGCCGTTCAAACTCCGTGCCTTCCGAAGCAAATTCAGTCAGGAAACGGCGAACCACGGCCGACACCGAAGTATCGTCCTGCGCCGCTCTGATCCGCGCCCGGCGATACAGTTCGTCGTCTAGTGAAACTGTGATATTTTTCATAATTTCACAGTTAGGCTCGGATGCGCCTGCACGCAAGAGTTCACGCCACGGCTCGCATCGCCGCGTCGAACTCGCGCGTCGCCTCCGCGACATCGAAGGGTTCGATAGGCCGCCGCACGCATTCCAGCGCCTTTTCGGCGCGCGCGAGCGCCGCGCCCTCAAGCGGCGGCGCGCCTTCGGCTACCGGCCAAGCTTCCGCAAGGTCGCCGTTGCAGTGGAGCACGATGTCGCATCCGGCGCCGATCGCGTTCTCGGCGCGCTGGCGAAAGCTCCCCGAAAGCGCCTTCATCGAAAGGTCGTCGGTCATGAGGAGACCGTCAAAGCCAATATAGCCGCGAACGATGTCGCCGATCACCGCCTTCGACAGCGTGCCGGGCGCGGTCGGATCGATCGCCGTGTAGACGACATGGGCGCTCATCGCCATCGGCAGATCGGCATTCGCCTTGAACGGCGCAAAATCAGTAAGCTCCAGGTCCTCGCGGCGCGCGTTGACCACCGGCAGCTCCAAATGGCTGTCGGCGCGGGCGCGCCCATGGCCGGGAATGTGCTTCATCACCGGCGCGACGCCGCCCGCCATCAACCCTTCGGCGGCGGCGCGGCCGATAGCCGCGACGCGCGCGGGATCGCGGCTATAGGCGCGATCGCCGATGATGCTGTGGGAATCCGCCGCCGGCGCATCGAGCACCGGCAGGCAGTCGACGTCGACGCCGACTGACCGCAGATCATGGGCGATGACCCGGGCGCCAAGCCAAGCCAATCGCTCGGCCTGCGCGGCGTTGGCGGCCGCCAGCTCATAGCGCGCAGCGGCCGGATAGGCGCGCCAGTGGGGCGGGCCCAGACGCTGCACGCGGCCGCCTTCCTGATCGACAAGAACAGGCGCATGGCGGCCGAGCGCGTCCCGAATGTCGGCGGTCAGCCGCGCGATCTGCTCGGGCGCATCCACATTGCGACGAAAGAGGATCACGCCCCAGGGCGCGGCGTCGCGCAGGAACGCGCGCTCGTCGGCCTCGAGCGTGAAGCCCTTTAATCCACAGATAAAGGCGCGCATGTCGTCCCGTCAGTTGCCCGCGACGAAGCAGGAGCCGCCGGACGCCTTCACTTTGCTGCAGATCGCGTTCGCGGACTCCTTGCTCACCGCCCCGACGCGCACGCGATAGACGGTCTTGTCATTCACGGTCGCCATTTTGAAAGTCGGCTTCAGGCCGCCAAGCTGTGAGCGATATTTGCTCACGACGGTCTTCAGCAATTCGCGGGCGTCGGCCTCGCTGTCGGCTGCGCCGAACTGCACGGCGAAGCCGCCTTTGCTCGGAGGCGCGGACTGACCGGAATCCGCATCCGGCGAAGACTCTTCCACCGCGGCCACTTTCGGCTTGGCGATTCGCGGGGGCGTCGCCGTTGGTTTCGCCTGCGCCGGCGGCGTCGCAGTCGCGGCGCCGATGGCGCCGGCCACGGCTGTATGCGCAGCCGTCTCCGCGGGCCGGCTCGCCATGGCGACGGCGGGCGGCAGAGCGCCATCTTCCACCCGGCTGCCGTCAGGCCGCACGGTGACGGTTTTGACCTTCTTTGGCGCGGCTGTGGCGGGAGCCGGAGGCTCATGCGGCAGATTGACAGGTCCGTCGCCGAGCAGCGCCGCGCTCGGCGTGACCGAAGGATCCACCGCCTGTTCCTGATTGGTGACGACTTTCTGAACCGGCGCCTGCTCCCTGCGGTCCAGAACGACAGCGGCGCTGGCGTCTGGCGTCGTCGTTTCGGCCTCGGCGCTTGGCTTGACCTTCACCGGTCCTTCCGGAGCGACGATGGTCGCAATTTCGCGTGAGGCGTTGGAGCCGCTCCGATGCCAGAAAGCGAAGCCGATGCTCAGAACGGCGACGAGCGATATCGCGACGACGGCGTGCCAGGGCCGGAACCAGGAGCGCCACCCGCCGTGGGGGTCCTCATAGTCCTCATCGCTCTGGCCATAATCGAGATATTGCGAATCATCGCTCCAGCCGGCCTCTGCGCCGTAATGGGCGGGGTCGTATCCGGCCTGCTGGGCGCTATAGCCCGGCGGCAAATCGCGATAGTCGGGATCCACCGGATAGGCGGGCTCCAGAGCCTGCTCCATCGACGGCTCTGGATAATAGGGCGGCTCAGCGGCCACTGGCGGCGCGGCGTCATAGGAACCGCGCAGTTCGGCGGCTTGAACGCGAGCGTCGCGCGCCTCTGCCAGAATTTGGCTGTAAGGATCAGCGGCGGCATGGTCCTGTCCCTGGACCAACCGCGCGAGTTCGCTGAGCGGATCTTCGACTTGCGGGGCGCGTTCGGGCCCGCGCAGCCGCCGCTCGAATTCGCCGAGATCGATCGCCGGGCCTCTAACGGATGTCTCGCGCATGATGCACCTCGCTCGTTGATTCCTGGGGGGCGCGAAGCAAATTGATAAGCGCGTCCTACGCCTGGCCGTTGTCGCTCAAGGCGTCGATTAGCGCATCTCGTCGGGGGCGCTCACGCCGAGCAGCCTCAAGCCTGACCCCAGGACGATCGTTAAAGAGCTAACCAACGCAACCCGAGCGATGGTTAACTCTCTCTCTTCAGACTTAACAAACCGTAATTGCGGCTGATCTTTGCCGCGATTCCAATGCGAATGGAACACGCTCGACAGTTCGTGCAGATAAAAGGCCACCCGGTGGGGCTCATGCGCCGCCGCCGCCGCCTCAATCACCCGCGGATACTGAGCGATCATCTTGGCCAAAGCAAGTTCGCCCTCGTCCGCCAAAAGCGCCAGATCCGCCTCGGCTAGGCTTTCGGCCGAGACGTCAATATCGGGAAAAGCGGCGAGCGCCTGGCGCAGCGCCGACTTTCCCCGCGCATGGGCGTATTGGACGTAAAAGACCGGATTGTCCTTCGATTGCTCGATGACCTTGGCGAGGTCGAAGTCGAGCGGCGCGTCATTCTTGCGATAGAGCATCATGAATCGCACGGCGTCGACGCCGACCTCGTCGACGACCTCCCGCAAAGTGACGAAGTCCCCGGCCCGCTTCGACATTTTGACCGGTTCGCCGGCGCGCATCAGCTTGACGAGCTGGCAAAGCTTGACGTCGAGCGTAACCCGCTTGTCGGAGAGCGCGGCGACGGCCGCCGACATGCGTTTGACATAGCCGCCGTGATCGGCGCCCCAGACGTCGACAAGCGTGTCGAATCCGCGATCGATCTTGTCCTTGTGATAGGCGATATCGGCCGCGAAATAGGTCGGAGAGCCGTCGGATTTCTTCAAGGCGCGGTCGACATCGTCGCCAAAGAGCATCGATCTGAACAGCGTCTGCTCGCGATCCTCCCAGTCGTCGGGCAATTGCCCTTTCGGCGGGGGCAAGCGGCCTTCATAGACGAGGCCTTTGGCTCGAAGCCAGTCGATGGCGGCGTCGATCGCCGAGACGCCGTCCTTTTTCGCATGCAAGGACCGTTCGGAGAAGAACGTCTCATGCGTGATGTTCAAGGCGGCGAGATCGCCGCGGATCAACTCCATCATCGCGTCGATGGCGGCGGCGCGAAGGACTGGCAGCCACTCGCTCTCCGCCGCGCCGGCGAGCGAGTCGCCATGCGCTTTGGCGAGCGCCTCGCCGACGGGTTTCAGATAGTCGCCCGGGTAGAGCCCCTCGGGGATCGTGATCGCCTCGCCCAGGGCCTCGCGGTAGCGCAGAAAAACGGAGCGCGCCAGGACGTCGACCTGGGCGCCGGCGTCATTGATGTAATATTCGCGCGTCACCGCGCAGCCCGAAAAGGCTAGGAGATTTGCGAGCGCGTCGCCGAAGACGGCGCCCCGGCCGTGGCCGACATGCATCGGCCCCGTCGGGTTGGCCGAGACATATTCGACATTCACCTTGCCCTGCAGAGCGCTTGACCGGCTCTTGGCGACGCGACCGAAATTCTGCGGATCGCGCAACACGGCGCGAAGAACCTGAGTGAACATCTCGGGCTTCAAGCGGATATTGATGAAACCCGGCCCGGCGACCTCGGTCGCGGCGACGTCCTGCGATTGCGCAAGGGCGTAGCCGATTTCGACCGCCAATTCGCGCGGCGAGGCGAAATGCGGCTTCGCCTCCTTGGCGAAGACCATGGCGGCGTTCGACGCGAGATCGCCCAGCGTCGCGTCCTTGGGCGGCTCGACGACGAAGCGCGCGTGATCGAGCTTCGGCAAACGGCCGTCGGCGGCGATGCGATCGAGAATGGCGGCGATGCGGGCGTGAAAGTCGTCGAAAATGTTCATGGAGGTCCGTGGGCAAGGTCGGCCGCCCGTTTAACAGCTTGGGCCAGGGAAATCACCCCTTCCGCAGGCTCGACAGACGACATGCCGTCCTGCGGCAGGTCTTACGATCGACCAGCGGCTTCACCGCCAAACACCCGCTTCACTTCGTTCAGCGCGTAGCGGTCGGTCATGCCGGCGATATAATCGGCCACCACCACAGCACGGTCGGCGTCCTCCAGCGCCTGCGCCGCCCATTCGGCCGGCATCAGCTCCGGGTTCTCAAAAAAAGCCGGAAAGAGCCGAGAAATCGCATCGCGCGCGCGCTCCCAGACGCCCAAGACCTTCTCGTGCCGATACATGTTGGCGAAGAGGAAGGCTTTGATGTCGCGCTCGGCTTCGGCCATCGGCGGCGAGAGACGGACGACGGCTTCGCCCGCCCGCCGCGCTTCATCGGCGCTCGCCGGCGAAACGCGCGCCAGACGCCGCAGCGATTCGCCGATCGCGTCCTCGACGAAGGCGGTGATGACGCGGCGCACCAGCTCATGAATGACGCGCGGCCGCTCGAGGCCGGGATGTTCGTCGCGGACATGCGCGAGCACCCCTGCAATGAAGGGCGTGCGGGCGATGTCATCGAGCGAAAACAGTTCGGCGCGCAGGCCGTCGTCGATGTCATGGCCGATATAGGCGATATCGTCGGCCTGAGCCGCGGCCTGCGCCTCGACGCTGGCGAAGGTCGCGAGATCGAGCGGAAAGATGGCGTCGAAGGCCGCGATATAGCGCGACAGTGGACGATCTTTTGCCGCGCCGGCAATCGCCTCCTCATCCTGAGGAGCGCCTGAATGGCTACTTTCCCTCGTCCTTCGAGACGCGGGCTTCGCCCGCTCCTCAGGATGAGGGAGAAGCAGATCGGGATCTGCATCGCGCTTCAAGAGCGGCCCATTGTGCTTGACGATGCCTTCCAGCGTCTCCCAGGTCAGATCGAGACCGTCGTAGCGCGCGTAACGGCGCTCGAGCAGCGTCACGACGCGCAGCGCCTGAGCGTTGTGATCAAACCCGCCAAAGGGCGCCATGCAGGCCTCGAGCGCGCCCTCGCCCGCGTGGCCGAACGGCGTATGGCCGAGGTCATGGGCGAGCGCCACGGCCTCCGCCAGATCCTCGTCGCAGCGCAGGGCCCGGGCGAGCGCGCGCGCGATCTGCCCGACCTCGATCGTATGGGTGAGGCGGGTGCGAAAATGATCGCCGTCGAGCGGCACGAAGACCTGCGTCTTGTGCGCGAGCCGGCGAAAGGCGGTGCAGTGGATGATTCGGTCGCGATCGCGCTGAAATTCGCTCCGCGTGGGCGATGGCGCCTCTGCATAGAGCCGGCCGCGCGAGCGCGCGGCGTCGCTGGCGTATGCCGCAAGAGGGCCACGAACCGCCATATGCGCGCCTTTCATTGAAACGCCTCAGGTTTGGACCTATCTTGCAGCAGAGAGCATATCCCGCAAACGGCCGGGCCGCCGTAGAATGGGATATGCCGAAATTAAAATTTCGGGCGAGTTTCTTTCGATCGGGCGTCCGCCCGCAGTAACTCGCGACGGCCCGCGCAGGCAAGTGACGGAGAAACGGATGACGACGGCGGCAAGCGATATCGCGCTCACCGATCAAGCGGCGCGGCGCATACACGCGATTCTCGCCAATGAATCGCCCGGCGCGGTGTTTCGCGTTTCAGTCGAGGGCGGCGGCTGCTCCGGCTTCCAGTATCATTTCGCGGTGGACTCCGCCCCGGGCGCGGAGGACGCGCTCCTTGAGCACGCCGGCGCCCGGGTCGCGATCGACCCCGCGTCCATTGGCTTTCTCGCTGGCGCCAGCATCGACTTTGTCGACGATCTGATGGGACAGTCCTTCCGTGTCGTTAATCCCAACGCCGTCTCCTCCTGCGGCTGCGGCACCAGCTTTTCAGTCTGACGCCACAGACCCGTTGCAAGCGTGCGTCACGCTGCTGCGGGATCATTTTGCGGCGACCGCTCGGCGCCACCTTGGGAGTTTCAGCCTTGGACGCTCTCTTCATTGGCCACGCCTATATCGACGTCACCATGCGCGCCGAGCGCATGCCCTCGGGCGACCAGAAGGCGTTAGCGCGCGACTATGCGGTGAGTTTCGGCGGCAACGCCGTTACGGCCGGCTTCGCCTGCGCCAAGCTCGGCCATCCCGTCGATCTCTTGACCACGCTCGCGCCCGACTGGCTCGGCCACATGTTCATGGACATGGCCCATACTTACGGGATCGATGTCCATCCGCGACGGGTGGCGCGCTCGTCGCTGTCGTTCGTCTGGCCCAATGACGGCAAGCGGGCGATTTTGCGCGCGCGCGACGACACTTATCTGCAGGGCGTTCCGCGCCTCGACATTTCGGAGACGCGACTTCTCCATATCGATGGGCATATGGCCGACGCCGCGCTCCATTACGCGAAGGGGGCTCGGGCGCGCGGCGCTCTCGTCTCGCTTGACGGCGGCGCGCTGCGACCCTGCATCGAGGAGCTGACCGGTTACGTCGACGTCGCGGTGGTGGCCGAAAAACTCTGCGAGCAAATGTCCTTGTCGGAGCTCGACATGCTTGGCTGGCTGAAATCCAAGGGCTGCCGGATCGGCGGGGTGACGACCGGCGAAAAGGGCATGTTGTGGTATGACGAGGACGGCGAGATTTCGCAGATGGCCTCGCTCGCCGTGCCGCACGAACTCATCGTCGACACGTCCGGCGCCGGCGACGTCTTTCACGGCGCCTATTGCGCCTCCTATCTCGAGCGGCCGGACGCCCCCTGGCGAGAACACTTTGAATTCGCCCGCGCGGCGTCGGCGCATAAAATTCAGCATCTCGGCAATGAGGCGGGGCTGCCCTCGCCCGACGACGTCGCGGCGGCGCTCGCGGCCTTTGCGCCGGCGGACGCGCTCAGCCCGGTTTGAGCACATCCGTCGCGGCGACCCAAAGCCGCCCGAACGACGCCGACACTTATGCACGACGCGTTGGCCTCGGCGGGCTTGGCAAATCGCCGCCCGCCTTGTATACGCGGGACCGCATTCCCCGATAGCTCAGCTGGTAGAGCACGCGACTGTTAATCGCTAGGTCGTAGGTTCGAGTCCTACTCGGGGAGCCATCTCGGAACGAAACTGCGAACGCCGTGCGTAAAATGCTGCGGCCGACCGTCGAACGGTGAACTCCGATCGGCTCCAGAGCCCCGCCTCCCGCTATGTGCTGCAAGCCGGCGCCGTCATTCCGGCGGCCCTCGTCTCTGACATACGTTCCGATCTTCCCGGCAGATAGCGCACAAGTGACCGAAACCGTCGATGACGCCAACCCGGAAATTTCTGCTGATCCCGCAAGCAGTCGCTACCGAAATCATGTCACTCGTTTAGGCCGAGTTTTGCCAAGACATTGGTTTCACTAAAATTATTTAGCACCTGAGTTCCGCAAAAAAGAGCTTGCCTCTGCCTTCGGAGGGGTTTTTGAACACGATCGAGTGAATTTAAGCTGCGCGAATTATGCAAGCATGAACACAGGCGATTCGAAATCGGGGCTGCAAAAATGAATGCCAATCGATTGAGCGAACCACGTTTCAACATCGTCATCTGGAAGGGCGAGAAGCAACTCGGAACGCTACGAGATCGCGACGCCAGCCGGGCGCTCAGCAATTTCGGCGGCGTTGTGGCGCGCTATAAAAATTCCACTGACAATCACCGGGTCGAACTTTACGACGGAGAGAACCTGATCGAGGCCTGGTCGAGTGATGACGGAAACAAGGCTCCTTCCGCGGAGGCGCCTGTCCCCGCCAGCGGAAAAATTCATGGCGAGGGCGAGGGCGTCCGGCGGGTCATTTCGGTCCCCTGTCAGCTTGTGCCATCACGTTCGGCGGAAGCGTGAGCTAGCGTGAGAAGGTAGGGATTCTCACCTCTCTCATGCGTCGCCGTGCTTCCGCTTCCTGAATCCGCTCGCCGGCGGTCGGCGAATGACGCCGGACCCTAAAAAAACTCGGTCGTCGCCGGCGCAAAGGCATTGGCTCGGCCGCGGCCGCCAACTATTGATGAGGACCCTTTTGCAGAGAGAAACAGGGAGGTTCGCATGGCGTGCTTTAAGAACGCGGGGTTGGTATTTGGCCTGATGGTCGGCTTTGCTTTCACTGCTCAAGCAGCGAGAGCCCAAAATCCTATTTCAGAGCTTGCCTCTGGAGTGAATCGCGTGGGAGCCGAGGCGGGACTGGCAGTTACGAATGTGCTCAACAACGTGACCGGAAAGACTACGGCTATGCCTGTCGCCCCTTCACCGGCTCCCGCGATGGCGAGATCGGCTGCTGTCGTCCATCATCATCACCACCATCATCATAATCTTCACCATCATCATCACCATCACTTTTGAATCGGGCGGCGGGGTTCTCAGCTCCGCCTGTTCGATGCAGGAAATCCGCCTCGGCGGTTAGGCGCGGCGTGACGCGAATGGCGTCCCCGCCCTAGGCTCTGCCCTGCGCATCCGTAGGACTCGGTCCTGATGCGCAGGCCTGGCGCCCGGCGGACAGCAGAGCCGCTTTCAAAACTTCAATTTTCGAAGGCGAACGCCTGCCCGGCGTCGTGGCTTCGCGCTCTTCCCAAGCGATCGAGCCGCGCGGGCTAATTTCAGCGAGCCCCTCGCGCTTTCGTCCATCGGGAGTTGGCGGCGGCAACTGTTTTGGATGCGGTGGTCGGACAGCAAGCACATCCTTTGACGGCGCATCAATTTGTTCGCGCAAGCGCGAAGTGTTGCCATTTGCTGGAGCAAGACGATGTTTGCAGTATTGAGCCTGCGTTCGTCGGGCATGGAAAATCCGAGAGGGCCCGATGATGGCCATTCTGAACAGAAAAACTCTAGGGGCGGCGCAGCTCGTCGCAGGAACCGCGCTCCTTGTGCTGATCGGCCCCTCGTCCGTCGGACGCGGGCCAAGCGCCGCTTGGGCTTTGGAACCGGCCTATGAGCCGCAACAGATCGCTCGGCGCGAATATCGCCATCACGGCGGCCGCCGTTCGGAAGATCGACTTCAGGATGAAGCTCCGGAAGAATTGAACTCCGCAAGCAACAGCGGGGCTCTGGCGGCGGCGCTGGCCGCCTGCGACTCGAATGGAACGGCAAGCTTAACGTTGCCAGGCGCCAAGGGCGCGATCAGATTGGACAGCTGCTATCGCGGGCGCGAGCAATTCGTTTGCAGCCTTAATACGCTCTTGGATGAAGCCAAAAAGCTCAACAACGAGTACGGACACATCGTTGAGGCCAAATATCTCGCGGTCGGCAATGTCGATGCGATCTGTCGCATCAGGCCCGACGCGCTTTCGGCTGATTTGACAAAGGCGGGCACTTTCGCCGCGAGATTTAAGGACTTGAGGATCGAATACGACCGGCGCATCAGCTGCGCCATGAAAGTCGAACAGAACCTGAAACAGGTGAATCTGGGCGACATGCCCCACTCGGCGGACATATTGAAGTCGATGAACGACACGCTTGAGGCTGACTTGAAGGATGTCGCCGCCACAAGACAACAGATTTTCGATCTCAACGAGAAAATGCAGGCCTCGCAGAAGGCCATCGTAACGATCGAAAAGCTTCGTCCAACGATGTGTCTCACGACATCGGTTCCGGCAACCGCCGAGCGCGCTGAAAAACCTATCAGTGGAGGCCAATAGGCAACCACGCCCCGCAGTTGGCTTTTAGAAGTTAGACGACTTGGCCGGCTTGGGGACACGCCGGCCTAGTCCCCACCACGTAGCTCTTCCGATCGGCGTTCCTTCGCGACTGATCGTCTGTCCGGTCGTTGGCGCGCCGTCGTCGAGTGGAGGAGCGACCAGACGCTTCATCATGGCGGCGTCCGGGTATATCGACTTGTTCCTTGAGATGCTCCCATCGACCAAGGATTTCGAGGCGAGGACGCCGTTGGCGACGCCAATGAAATTCGTATTGCGGGCTGCGATTTCGGGCTGCAGAAGAAAGTCGATGAATTTGTATGCTTCTTCGACATGAGGAGCGTCCTTCGGTATGACGAGATTGTCTAGCCGAATAGGCGCGCCCTCCTGGGGGATGAAAAACTCGATCTCGACGAATTCCTCCACCATGCCGGCTGTGTAGCGGGCGCGCAGACTATCCAGGGAAAAGCCGACCGCGACGCAGACGTCGCCGTTGACCAGCGCGTTGACATAGTCGCGAGAGTCGAGGCGTTTACTGTCGCGCCTTACGGCGGTCAAAAGCTCGGCGGCGCGCATGCCGTCCGTGCGTCGATCCAAACCCGGCGAAAGTCGCCAGTTCGACCACAGATATTGCAGCGCAGCTGACGATAAATCCTCAGGACTGTCCAAGATTCCGACCCCGCAGGACGACAATTTCTTCAAATTTTTCTGCTGGAAAAGTAAGCCCCATGAGTCAAACGAGAAATCCGCCGACGGCGAGGCCTTGCCCATGAGTTCCCTGGCCTTGACTACGTCGTAGGCGATCCCCATCGCAAACCAGGCATAATTGACGGCGTGTTCGTTCCCGGGGTCATAGGTGGCAAGGCGCTCCATAATCTCTGGCCAAAGATTGACGGCGTTTGGAATCTTGCTCTTGTCGAGCTTCTGATAGAGGCCCCTGGCGATCTGCTTTCGCAACACACTGCTCGAAACGATCACGACGTCAAAAGCGCGGCTCCCAGGCTGAAGCGCTGTTTCTAAGCTCTCGTCCGAACTGTAGCTTTCGTATGTCACCTCGATGCCGGTCGTCCTGGTGAAATCTGTCAGCACACGAGGATCGACGTAGTCGCCCCAGCCCAAAACATTGACGATCCTTTCTTGGCTGACTGCAGGAAGGACGCAGCAGGAGAACGCCAACGCGACGCTGCTGAGCGCGACCCTAAGGACGCTTGTGGGACTCATTGAGGAACGCTCTGATCTCTCTGTCGAGAACCCCATGGCGGGGGCCTTGAAAGCAAATATCTATGCGCCTCGGCAATCGCGGCAATGCGCAAACGGAATATCCACGGCGTGCGAGCTAAAGCGCGGACGGCGACCCTGCCGCCGTGTCCTGAGCGATCATGCCGCGCGCTTGTAGGGTTGCGTATTCAGGTGTCGGACGATCGCGCGGGCGGGCGACTCGGCGAATAAGGCCGAACGCTTGACCCGAAAGGACGAGACTGACATCAACTCGCCAGCCGAGATTGATGCCCGAATTGAGGAGAGCGCGCTCATGCGATCGCGCGAAATTTCATCCGAAAAACGCTGGCCGCGTCGGCCGCTCCGCGTGCGCTATCGTCATTGGGTTTTCAGACTCCCCTTCGTGCGCAATTATCGTGGGATGGTGGTTGGACGCACGATCCTCTTTAAGGGCGACGAGTCTGAGGTTTCACAGACGCTCTTTCGGCATGAACTGATTCACCAAGAGCAGATCGATCGGCACGGAATCGCGCGTTTCTATCTGATCTATTTCCGCGACTATCTTTCGAACCTTTGGCGCTTACGCAATCACGACGCCGCCTACCGCAATATTCCGTTCGAAAAAGAAGCTTTCGAACGCCAAAGCGAAATCGGAAGAGACCTGGATGACGATCGGCGGACGTGATTGTCATATCACTTCGCGAGAAGCGCTCTATTTGAAAAGCGAGCGCGCAAAGGAGGCATGAATGCAGGCGCCGGAACTTGCCGTGTCGCGCTGGTTCAATACGCCGACGCCGATCACACTCGCGGCGCTCCGCGGGCGCGTGGTCATGCTGCACGCCTTTCAAATACTGTGTCCCGGTTGCGTGGCGCATGGCACGCCGCAAGCGCAGCGCGCGCATGTGCTGTTCCGCGACTCCGGCCTCGCCGTCATCGGCCTGCACACGGTGTTCGAACATCACGCGGCGATGACGCCCGTGTCGCTCGAAGCCTTCATCCATGAATATCGGCTGACATTTCCGATCGGCGTCGACCAAGCGGCAGAGAGCGGGCCGATTCCCGTCACCATGGCGCGCTATGAAATGCGCGGAACGCCGACCGCGATCCTGATCGGCCGCGACGGGCGCATTCGCCATCATGGCTTTGGACAGGAAGACGACATGGCGCTTGGCGCCATCATCGGAACGCTGCTCGCGGAACGCGCGCCCTGAATCTTATTCGGCGCGCCGTTCAATCTCCTCCATATCGGCGTCGGTCAATCCGAAATGATGGCCGATCTCATGCACGAGCACATGGGTGACGATCGCTCCAAGCGTGTCTTCGCTATCGGCCCAATAGTCGAGCATCGGTCGTCGATAGAGCCAGATCATATTCGGCTGTTCGCCCGTCTCTGAGAGATGCGCCCCCTGCGTGAGGCCGCGCCCGCGAAACAGGCCCAGAAGATCGAATTCGCTTTCGCACTGCATGTCGTCGAGTGTTTCCTCGTCAGGAAAATCCTCGACGCGGATGACGAGACCTTCGCACAGGCGCGTGAAGCTTGTCGGCAGAGCAGCGTATGCCGCATCCGCCAGCGCTTCCATGTCGCCAAGCGTCGGCGCTCTTAACCGAGTCCAATCCTGTTCAGTCATCGTCAGATCATCGCAGGCGTATGCCGCGACCGCTAGGAACAATCGGCGCCACGCGGTGTTAGGCAGGATCACCATCATAGGAGCTCACTCATGAATAAGCTGTTGATAGCGGCGCTTGCGCTTGGCGCTTTCGGGTTTGCGCAATCCGCCGTGTCGGCGCCCGCCGCTTCTAATGCGACGGGCGTGATCCAGACCGATGACGGCCTCGTGCAGAACGCGCGCGATCGTGACGGAAATTGGAAGGAGAACCGCGGTTATCATCGCGGCTGGGATAACAATCGTCGCGGCTTTTGGGGCCGTGAAAACCGTTCTTGGCGCAACGATAAATGGCGCGGCGGGCCCAAGCGCGACTGGGACAACGATCATCGCGGGCGCGACCGGGACTAAGCGATAGCGTCGCGAGGTAGAACCCCATGAATTAGGGCGCCCGCAATCCCGGGCGCTCTTTTTATTGCGCAAGCATCCAACTGTTGCGCCAGCCGTTCCTCGCTGTCCCATCATCGTCAGCCGCGGCGCCACCGCGGGCCCGCGCGGCGATACAGGAACATTCAGCGCCCTGCAATGTTCAGGCAAGACATATGAGGAGGAGAACTCATGAACAGGCTGTTGATCGCGGCGTTTGCAATTGGCGCTTTTGGACTAACGCAGTCCGAAGTTTTAGCTTGCGCGTTATCTCCTGTGCGCCTCACCCAGGCCGACCATGGTCTTATGCAGATAGCCGAAGACCGTGATCAGGACGCGCGAGACCAGCGGGGCGACTATTGGGGTCGTGGCGGCGGCGATCGCATGTGGCGCGACACGCGTCCCTGGAGCGACGACGAATGGCGTAGCGATCCGAACTTGAGCGACCCGAACTTGGACAATAACATTCCGGACGACACCGACAACGAATGACGTTGTTGCGCAGTTGGAACCAAGGCGCCAGCAGCCAAGTTGCCGGCGCCTTCGTAGTTATCGCCAGTTGCGCACGTCAACCAGGCGTCCAGCGACCGCGGCTGCGGCCGCCATCGCCGGAGAGACGAGGTGGGTTCGGCCCTTGAAGCCCTGTCGCCCCTCGAAATTGCGATTGGACGTCGAGGCGCAGCGCTCGCCCGGCGCTAAACGGTCGGGATTCATCGCCAAACACATGGAGCAGCCCGGCTCCCGCCATTCGAAGCCGGCGGCGGTAAAGATCTTGTCGAGACCCTCCGCTTCCGCCTGCGCCTTTACGAGACCCGATCCCGGCACAACCATCGCGTTGATGCGTTCGGCGACGCTCTTTCCCTCCACCATCTTCGCCGCCGCACGCAAATCTTCGATACGGCCGTTGGTGCAAGAGCCGATGAACACACGGTCGATCTCGATGTCGGTGATGCGTTCGCCGCCCCTCAGACCCATATAGTCGAGCGCACGTTCGATGGCGGCGCGCTTTTGCGGCGTCTTCGCGCTGTCGGGGGTAGGCACGAATCCGTCGATCGTCGCGACGTCTTCAGGCGAGGTGCCCCAGGTCACAATCGGCGGCAGATTGCTGGCGTCGAGCCTGACGATCTTATCGAAATGCGCGCCTTCGTCCGTGTACAGCGTCTCCCAATATTTGCGGGCCATGTCGAACGCTTCGCCCTTTGGACCTTTTGGGCGATCCTTCAGATAGGCGAAAGTCTTCTCGTCCGGCGCAATGAGCCCAGCGCGGGCGCCGCCTTCGATGGACATGTTGCAGACCGTCATACGGCCTTCCATCGAGAGATCGCGGATCGCCTCGCCAGCATATTCGATGACGTGTCCGGTGCCGCCAGCCGTGCCGATCTTGCCGATGATCGCGAGGATGATGTCTTTCGCGGTGGCGCCGTCGGCGAGCTTGCCGTCGACCTGCACCAGCATATTGGCCGCCTTATTCTGGATCAGCGTTTGCGTTGCGAGCACATGCTCGACTTCCGACGTGCCGATGCCATGCGCGAGCGCGCCAAAGGCCCCGTGAGTCGAGGTATGACTGTCGCCGCAGACGATCGTCATGCCGGGGAGCGTGAAGCCTTGCTCCGGGCCGACGATATGCACGACGCCCTGGCGTAGGTCGTGCTCGTCGTAATATTCGACGCCGAACTCGCGCGCGTTGAGCGCAAGCTGTTCCACCTGCGCCCTGCTCTCGGCGTCTTCAATCGGCAAAGAGCGATCGGTCGTCGGCACATTATGATCGACGACGGCGAGCGTCCGTTGCGGGGCGCGCACCGACCGGCCCGTCATGCGCAAGCCTTCGAACGCCTGCGGACTCGTCACCTCATGCACGAGGTGGCGATCGATATAGAGCAAAGACGCGCCATCATCCTTGTGGTCGACGACATGGTCGTCCCAGATCTTGTCGTAAACGGTGCGGGGCGCGGCTTTGGACATTTATCTCTTCCTCTTGCTGGCTTCTCGCGATCCGGCTCGCTGACTGATTTCCTCATCCTGAGGAGCGGCCACAGGCCGCGTCTCGAAGGACAAGGACATCACGGGCGGCGCCCTCGTGCTTGGAGGTCGTGCTTGGAGACAGATCTCCGCTCTTCCTCGGCATGAGGCCGACTGCAATTGGCCGCCTCTTAACTCGTCTCCCTTGAATTGAGGCTCTTCTACCCGTAACGCAAGCTGCATGGAAGAGAGTTCAATACGCGGCCCTGCCCGAGCCGATACGCGATGAGCCTGCCCTCCCCAGAGCTTCCTGCGCCGCTTTCGGCGGCCATCGAGGCGCGGCTTGAGGGCCTCTCGCATAGGGCGCTGCGCGACAGGGCCCGACAGCTGTCGGAGCGCTATCGAGCCCATAGGCCGACCAGCGAAACCATTCGTGACGAGACGGACGCCCTGGCCTATGCGGCGACGCGCATGCCCGCGACCTACGCCGCAATCGTGACGGCGCTCGGACGGCTGGACGAGCAGAGCCCCGAATTCGCCCCGAAGCGGATGCTCGACGTCGGGTGCGGCCTTGGCGCGGCCTCCTGCGCCGCCGCTACCGTGTGGCCGAGCATCGCCGAGATCACGCTCCTTGACCGTAGCGCGCTGTTCCTGAACCTCGCGGCGGCGCTGGCGCAGGAGAGCGGACTTCGCGCGACGATCGAGGCGACGCACGCCGATATGGCCACGCCAGGGGCGGGCGAGGACGCCGCCTCGTTCGACCTCGTCGTCGTCGGCTACGCGCTTACTGAAATCGCGGAAGCCGACCTCGCCGCCGTCGTCGATCGGCTTTGGTCGCGCACAAGCGGCGCGCTTGTCATCGTCGAGCCGGGCACGCCTCGCGACCATGCCCGGCTCATGATCGTCCGCAGCCGACTGATCGCGCTCGGGGCGACTATTCTCGCGCCCTGTCCGCACCAGGCGCCCTGCCCTTTGCCGGCGAACGACTGGTGTCATTTCTCGGTCAGGCTGCCACGGCGGCGCGCGCACAAATTGGTCAAAGGCGCCGACGCGCCCTTCGAGGACGAGAAGTTCGCTTATCTCGCCGCAGGGCGGTCGGCCGGAACGCCGCCATGGGCGCGGGTGATCGCCCCGCCGCGCGTCAGCAAGGTGGGAATTTCCCTAACGCTCTGCGCCGATAAAGCATTCGAAGAGACATTCATTCCCAAGCGCGACAAGGCGCGCTACGAAAAGATCAGGAAAAAAGACTGGGGCGATCCGCTGCGCGCCCCGGCGGAGGAAATTTGATGAAACAGCCACGTCCGAGGGTCGCGCCCTATCTGACCGTCAGCCCCGCCGCCGCAGCCATCGCATTTTACACCGGCGCCTTCGGCGCCCAGCAGCGGGCCCTCATGCCGTCGGTAGACGGGCTGCGCATCGCCCACTGCGAACTGCTAATCAACGGCGGCTCGGTGATGCTCGCCGACATCTTTCCCGAATTTGGCCAGACGCGCGTGCCGCTGCCCGGCGAGCATGTGACCGTTTCGATCAGCCTCGAATACGACAAGGCGCAGGACGTCGACGACATCTGCGCGCGCGCCACCAAGCTTGGCGGCAAGGTCGAGACGGCCCCGACCAATTCTTTCTGGGGGACGCGCTACGCCTCTTTGCGCGACCCGTTCGGCCACCGTTGGATCCTCAACGCGCCGCTGGAGACCTGAAAAAAAAGCCGCCCGAAACCGGGCGGCTGCGGACGGCGGCATTCTCCGAAAACTGTCGTTATTTGCCTGCGGCCGCCTTCGGCTTGGTGTCGATGCGCTCGGCGATGCGGGCGGATTTGCCGCGGCGATCGCGCAGATAATAGAGCTTGGCGCGGCGCACCTTGCCGCGGCGCACGAGCTTGATCGAGTCAATCAGCGGCCCATGGATCGGGAAGACGCGCTCGACGCCCTCGCCATAGGAAATCTTGCGGACGGTGAAGCTCTCGTTCAGCCCGCCGCCCTGGCGGGAGATGACGACGCCTTCATAGGCCTGAATGCGCGCGCGCTCGCCTTCTTTCACCTTGACGTTGACGATCACTGTATCTCCCGGCCGAAACTCGGGGATTTTCTTGCCCTCGATAAGCTTGGCGGCATGTTCCGCCTCGAGCTGCTCGATAATGTTCATAACGAAAACTCCTGCCGTTTCGTCTTAGCCTTGGGGCCGACGAGCGTTTCGGAACGCTGTTCTAGTTGAGTCCCGGTCCATAACCGAACGGCGGGGCTTTGTCGAGCCGCCTGGGTCGCTCCACATTGTCAAGCTTCGGCAATGCGCGGAGGAGCGATCGTCACAGACATTCCCTCAAGTGGTCTTATATACTGGCCCCGGGGAGCTGGCGTTTCAGACGAGGGAGAGACGCGACATGACCCATCAGGAAGAGCGGCGCAGCGAAAATGCGCAGCCCGCCGAAGCGGCGGCCGAAGTTGCTGCGGAAGGACGGCAGCGGCTGGAAGATTTCAGCGAAGCGCGAACCGAGATCTGGGACTGTCTGCAGGACGCCAACCGCGTCTTGATGGAGCGCATGCAGCAGGAAGCGGCGTTGACGGCGGAACTTGCCTCAAAGCTCACAGCATCGCGCTCGTTCACGGAGACCGCGTCGGTTCTTCAGCATTGGACGAGCAAACATATCGAGATGACGACGGAGGACACGCGCCGCCTGTTCTCCGACGCGCAGCAAATGCTCAGTGCAAGCACGCGCTTCTGGTCGAACTCCGCGCAAGCGCCTAGTCCAGAAGCCGCCGGACGATTTTCGTCCTAGAGACCGCGTAGCGGAAGCCTCAGCGGCTTCCGCTATCCCATGCTCTCGTCTTCGCGGTCGAGCGTGAAGCCGACTTTCAGCACCACCTGATAGTCGCTGACCGCGCCCTTATTGATGTTGCCGCGAATCTGCGCGACTTCGAACCATCGCAAGTTACGCAAGGTTTCGCCGGCGCGCTTGAGCGCCGCGGCCACGGCGTCCTCGACGCTGTCCGGCGAGGACCCTACGAGTTCGACGACCTTATAGACATGACCTTCCATATGAAGCTCCCTCAATTCAGATGTCTAACGGCTTTGCCTTCGATAGGTAGCGCGGACTTCGCCGCCGACAGCGGCGTTACTTCAATCGGTCGCCGAAAAGAAACTCCATCGCGCGATCGAGCCTGATGTGCGGCAATGGCAGCGGCTTCTGGTCGGCGCCCAGCGCCGCGGCCGGCGGCCTGAATTTGAGAAAGCGGAAGTCAGCCTCTTCATCGGAAACGGCCAGCGCCTCGCCTTTAAACACGTCGCGCGGATCCGCCGGCAACTCGCCGGGGAAAATGGCGCCTTCCGCCACGCCGTCGAAAGTCTCGTGGCCAATGCGCTCCCCAGCAACAGGCGTGCCGACAATGGCCGAGAGCTTATCGCCCTCATGCCGCACCATCGCTTCACGGGTGGCGCGCACGGCGGCGAGCGCGATCACGTCGATCGAGGCGCCCACGCCCTCCGCGCGCTCTATGGCGCGGGCGGTCAGGTGACGCAGGATCGCTTCGAGCCGGTCATGGCTCGTGTGATGCAGATGGTCGGCCTTTGTGGCCGCGAAGAGAATGCGGTCGATCTTCGGGCGAAAGATCGTGGAGAACAGATTGGCGCGGCCGGTGCGAAAAGCCGTCAGGACGCCGGTCAGCGCCGTCTCCAGATCGCGCACCGCCTCTGGACCGGAGTTGAGCGCCGCAAGCGTGTCGACGAGCACGATCTGCCGATCGAGCCGGGCGAAATGATCCCGAAAGAACGGCCGCACGACCTGCGACTTGTAGGCCTCGTATCGTCGCTCCATTTCGCGCCCGAGGCTGCGATAGGGCAACTCTTCGCCCTCCGACACGGGAAGCGGCGCGAAGGTCAGCGCCGGCGACCCTTCGAGATCGCCCGGCATCAGAAACCGGCCCGGCGGCAGGCTTGAGAGCGCGAAACGCTCGGAGCGCGCCAGACGCAGATATTGGGTGAAGGTCTGCGCCAGCTTCTGGGCGGTTTCTTCGTCGTAGCGCGCCTTGACGTCCGTATTCGCGGTCAGGCCCCGCCACTCGCTTGCGATCATCGCCCGCGCGGAGGCGCTCGCGGCCTCGAGCGTCTCGTGAGACCATTGCGCGTAGGATTTGCCAAGGAGCGGCAAATCGAGCAGCCATTCGCCGGGATAATCGACGATGTCGATGTCGAGTCGCGTCGGGCCCTGGCCGAAGCCTTTGCGCAGCGACCAGCCCTTCGAGCGATATTCCAGCGTCACCCGCAGTTCAGAAATCCGCCGCGTCGATTGCGGCCAATGCCGGTCTAGCCCGGTTAGCGCCGCGAGATGCTCCTCGTAAGCGAAGCGCGGGACGCTGTAATCTGGCTGCGGATCGAGATGCGCCGACGTAATGCGGCCTTCGGCGAGCGCGCGAAACACCGGGAGCTGAGTCTTGCTCTCGCCGCCCCTTTCCGGCCGCGCCGCTATCGCCCGCGTCAAATGGTGCACGAGCGCGGTGATGAAGACGGTCTTGCCGGAGCGCGACAGGCCGGTGACGCCAAGCCGCAGGCGGCCGCCAGCGAGAAAGTCGGCGACGCTCTCGGTGGCGATGCGTGTTTCGAACAGCAGATCGGATAATTGCGACAAGGGCGCTCCGGGTCCGCCGACCTATAGCATCACGTCGCGTCCCCACAAGAGACGCTGGTGAGAACATGTCGCGCTGCAAACCAAGGTGAAGGCTGGCCAGAACGATTCCGCGCCGGATGGGAGTGGAGACGAGCTCCTACCGCGGCGCGGCGCACATCATCACCGCTTCGACATCGGCACGTAGTCGCGCTGCTTCTCGCCCGTATAGAGCTGACGCGGACGGCCGATGCGCGAACCCTGATCCTCGATCATCTCCTTCCACTGGGCGATCCAGCCGACGGTGCGCGCGACCGCGAACAACACGGTGAACATCGCCGTCGGGAAATTCATCGCCTTGAGCGTGATGCCGGAATAGAAGTCGATGTTGGGATAGAGTTGTTTCTCGATGAAATAATCGTCGTGCAGCGCGATGCGCTCGAGCTCCAGCGCGACGTCGAGCAGATCGTCCTTGACGCCGAGTTCGTTCAACACTTCGCGCGTCGTGCGCTGCATAATCTTGGCGCGCGGATCGTAATTCTTATAGACGCGATGGCCAAAGCCCATGAGGCGGAACGGATCGTTCTTGTCCTTGGCGCGCGCGATGAACTGCGGAATGCGGTCCGGCGTGCCGATTTCCGCGAGCATTTTCAGCACCGCTTCATTGGCGCCGCCATGCGCCGGTCCCCACAGCGAGGCGATGCCCGCCGCAATGCAGGCGAAAGGATTCGCCCCAGACGAGCCGGACAGTCGAACGGTCGAGGTCGACGCGTTCTGTTCGTGATCGGCGTGCAGGATGAAAATCCGGTCGAGCGCGCGCGACAGCACCGGATTGACTTTATATTCCTCGCAGGGAACCGCGAAGCACATGCGCAGAAAGTTCGACGTGTAGTCGAGGTCGTTCTTTGGATAAACGAACGGCTGGCCGACCGAATATTTATAGGCCATCGCCGCGAGCGTCGGGATCTTCGCGATCATGCGCGTCGACGCCACCATGCGCTGGGTGGGATCGGCGATGTTCGTTGAGTCGTGATAGAAGGCCGAGAGCGCGCCCACGGAGGCGACCATCACCGCCATCGGATGCGCGTCGCGGCGGAACCCCTGGAAGAATCGCGCCATCTGCTCATGCACCATTGTGTGGCGCGTGATCCGATAGTCGAAATTCGCCTTCTCGGCGGCGGACGGCAATTCTCCATAAAGCAGCAGGTAGCAGGTTTCGAGAAAGTCGCCGTGTTCGGCGAGCTGTTCAATCGGATAGCCGCGATAGAGCAGAACGCCGGCTTCGCCGTCGATAAAGGTGATCTTCGATTCGCATGACGCGGTCGCGGTGAATCCCGGATCGAAGGTGAACATGCCGGTTTCGGCGTAGAGATTGCGGATGTCCGCAACGGACGGCCCCAGCGTGCCATCCTTGATCGGCAAATCGACCGATCCGTCGCCGACTGTGAAGATAGCATTCTTCTCCGGCATACCCACTCCCCTCTCAACCGCCCCGCGCTCGCAACGAGCCGGATCGCGGCGCGACGCGCGCGAACGCTATGCATGAATTGCGTCACATTCGCGATGTCGTCGCTTTCACGCGCACGCCGATGCGTTGCATTCGGTTTGTTGTGCGGTGCAAAAAGCTATATCAACCGCAAGGGCTGTCAAGCGTGCGCCACCCGTTTCGCGTATGCCTCGCGAATAAGGGCTATGTGTTTCGCAGTGGCGCGGAAAACGGCGCGGCGCCGAAAATCGCGTCAGCGATTTTTACGCGCGCCAAGGCCGCAGCGACGCGACGGGTTACCCGACGACAGCCTGATCGGAAATTCGCGCAAGACTTTCCTCGCGCCCCAAAATTTCCAGAACGTCGAAAATGCCGGGCGACGTCGCGCGGCCGGTGAGCGCGGCGCGCAAAGGCTGTGCGAGATCGCCGAGTTTGACGCCAAGTGCTGTCGCGAGATCGCGCACGACCGCTTCCGTCGTTGCGGCCGTCCAGTTTGGAAGCCCTGCAAGTTTCTCGACAAGCTGCGCAAGCCGCGCGCGCGCTTCCGCCGAAAGCAGCTGCGCCGCCTTTGCGTCGAGCGACAGCGGACGCTGCGCGAAGAGAAAGCCCGCGCCGTCGAGAAGTTCGTTCAAAGTCTTCGCACGCGCCTTCAGGCCCGGCAAGGCGGCGCGCAACTGCGCGCGCGTCCCCTCGTCGAGCGCCTGCGCGACCGCGCCGCCGCCTTCGAGATAGGGAAGCGTCGCGATGAGCAAGTCCAACAGCTCGTCATCATCGCTATCGCGCAGATAATGGCCGTTCATATTTTCAAGCTTGGCGAAATCGAAACGCGCCGGCGAACGGTGCACCTGCGAAAGATCGAACGACTCGACCATCTCCGGCGTCGTGAAGAACTCCTTGTCGCCCTGCGACCACCCCAATCGAACGAGATAGTTGCGCAGCGCCGCCGGCAAATAGCCCATCGCGCGGTAGGCGTCGACGCCGAGCGCGCCATGGCGCTTCGAAAGCTTGGCGCCGTCCGGTCCGTGAATCAGCGGAATATGCGCGAAGGCCGGAATCGTCCAACCCATCGCCTGATAGATATGCGTCTGTCGCCCAGCATTGGTGAGATGATCGTCGCCGCGAATGATCTGCGTGACGCCCATGTCGTGATCGTCGACGACGACCGCGAGCATGTAGGTCGGCGCGCCGTCCGATCGCAGCAGAATGAAATCGTCAAGATCCTTGTTCTGGAAGACGACGCGTCCCTGCACGGCGTCGTCGACGATCGTCTCGCCGTCCTGGGGCGCCTTGATGCGCACGACATAGGGCGCGCCGGCGGGCGCCTCCGAGGGATCGCGATCGCGCCAGCGGCCGTCGTAGCGCCAAGGGCGCTTTTCCGCCTTGGCCTTCTCGCGCATCTCCTCGAGCTCCTGCGCCGTGGCGTAGCAGCGATAGGCGTGTCCCTGCGCCAGCAGCTCTTCGGCGACCTCGGCATGGCGCGTGGCGCGCGCGGACTGGTAGACGATGTCGCCGTCCCATTCGAGGCCGAGCCACTGCAGGCCATCGATGATGGCGCCGATCGCCGCTTGCGTGGAGCGCTCGCGGTCGGTGTCTTCGATACGCAGCATCATCCGGCCGCCGTGCTTCTTAGCGTAAAGCCAGTTGAACAGCGCCGTGCGCGCCCCGCCGATGTGCAGAAAGCCGGTGGGCGACGGAGCGAAGCGGGTGACGACCTGTGACATGAGCGCGGCGAATTCCTCGATTTGGGTCGGCCCGTCTAACACGGCGCACGCGAAGCGAACATAGATCGTCACGATGATGGTTTAACCAAAGCGTGAACATATGGCTTGCGGAACGCAGTAAGAACCGATATCGTTCTGTTCATGATTTGTTTAGGTTATCGAGCCAGAAGCTGCGGCTCAGCCAAAATCAACGATTCGGCTTGCGGGGCGGTGCGGCGATGCTGACCAAAAAACAAAACGATCTATTGCGCTTCATTCATGAACGTCTGAAGGAGTCGGGCGTGCCGCCGTCCTTCGACGAGATGAAGGACGCACTCGACCTGCGGTCAAAGTCGGGGATTCATCGGCTGATTCTCGCACTTGAGGAACGCGGATTCATCCGCCGCCTGCCCAATCGCGCCCGCGCGCTCGAAGTTCTGCGTCTACCTGAATCGGCCACGCCGCGCACCGCGGGCGGGCGCAACGGCAAGTTCTCGCCGTCCGTCATCGAGGGGAATCTCGGGCGCGTCCGGCCGCTCAGCGAACGTTTTGAGGACGAAAGCGAACGTCAGGTCGCCATTCCGGTCATGGGGCGCATCGCCGCCGGCACGCCGATCTCCGCCATCCAGAATCGTAGCCACACCATCAGCCTGCCGCCCGACCTGCTCTCGAGCGGCGAGCACTTCGCGCTCGAAGTGCGCGGCGATTCGATGATCGAAGCCGGAATTCTCGACGGCGATACGGTCGTGATCCGCAAGCAGGACAGCGCCGACACCGGCGACATCGTCGTGGCGCTGATCGACGATGAGGAAGCGACGCTGAAACGCCTGCGCAAGCGCGGCGCCTCGATCGCGTTGGAGGCCGCCAATCCCGCCTATGAGACGCGGATCTTCGGCCCCGATCGCGTGCGCATTCAGGGCAGGCTCGTGAGCCTTCTGCGGAAATATTAGTTTCTGGCAACGCCGTCATTGCGAGCGAAGCGAAGCAATCCAGCGCTTTGAGGCCTCCCCCTGGATTGCTTCGTCGCTACGCTCCTCGCAATGACGCGTGAATTGCTCCGCCCTACTCAAGCGGCTCCATTGCGCGCGCATCTTCCGCGCTGCGCTCTTCATCGCTCAGCGGCGCGGTAAATCCGGATGCGCGGCGATTGCGGGGCGCCGGCGACCAGGGCCGATCCTCGTCGATCGCGCGCGCCGTCGTCCATTCGACGCCCTCCGCCTTGAACCTCAAAGCCACTGCCCCTGTTTCGGACAGTCTGCGGCGATCGATCACGATTTCCGCCGCACAGCCTAACGGCGCGTAGAGCGGCGTCACGATGACGGCGGCGCGCGCGCAGTCTTCGAAGAAGCCGCCGCGCCCGGCGACGAGCGCGACAAAGCGGCCGTTGACGGCCTTCGCCACGCAACCCGTGTCGTCGCAGGCGACGCCGCTCCTCGCATCCGCGGACTGGCGCGCGTCGCCGTCCGCGCGCAACCATTGTTCCGCGGCGAAAGCGCTCGGTTTTTGCCCCAGGACGGCGAGCTGTCCGGACGGCAGGCGCAGCGCCGCCGATTCTCCGGTCGCCGGCACGGCCAGATCAAACGGCGCGCCGCTCCTCGCGCCCATCAGTCCGATCAAGGCGAGAGGAATGGCGAGCGCGCGCCACGCCCAAGTGCGCCATAGCACGAGCGACAGGACCGCAAGCGAAAGGAACAGGATCGCCCAGGGCGCAAAGGCTTTGACCGGCAGGCTCGCGCCGGGCGCGCTGGCGATCAGCCCGGCGAGATAGGTCACGAGGTCGATGCCGAGCTTGAGATAGCGCCAGATGAAGCCGTCGAGGCCCAGGGGGTAAAGCGCGGCGCCGACGAGCGCGCAGGGAACGGCGAAGAATTCGATGATCGCCAACGTCAGCGGATTGCCTATCAGCACATAGGGGCTGAGCTCATGAAAATCATTCGCCATGAAGGAAGCGGTCGCCGAGGTCGCACATAGCGTTGCGAAGATCGCCGCGCCCGGTCCGTGCAGCAGGCGCTCGGCGACGCTTTCACGGAGCGCGCCCCATCGCCCTTGCGGCGCGCGATCGTCGATGCGGCGCTTCGCGAGATATTCGCCGCGCCATTCGTACACCGCGATCAAGGCCGCCACCGCCGCGAAGGAGAGCTGAAAGCTTGCGCCGAGCAACGCCTCCGGCTCGAAAGCGATGATGAAGAGCGCGGCAAGCGCCAGATTGCGCATCGACAGCGACGGCCGATCGAAGAGAACCGCCGCAAGCATGATGAGAGTCATCACTAGCGCGCGCTCGGTGCCGACGCGCGAGCCCGTGCCGATGTCGTAGAGAATGGCGCCGAGCATGGCGAGCGCCGCCGCCCATTTCTTGATCGGATAATTCAGAGCGAGCGTTTGCGACGTCGCCAACAGGCGCCGAAAGCCGACGAAGAAGATGCCGGCGACGAGCGTCATCTGAACGCCGGAAATGGTGATGATGTGAAAAATTCCGGCCCGGCGGATGAGGCTCTTGGCGTCTTCCGACAGCAGGTCGCGCTTGCCCGTCACCATCGCGGCGGCGATCGCGCCGGCGTCGCCTTCGATGATTCGATAGACGCGCATCGCCAGGGCGTTGCGCATATGGTCGACGTGCGCGAAGAAACGCAGCGAAAATGGCGCCGGTTCGGGCGGTGACATCGTCTCGATTCGTCCAAGCGCGTTGCCGACCGCGCCGATGCGCGCAAAAAATGCGTCCCGCGCGAAATCATAGCCCCCGGGGAGCGCCGCCCGCGCCGGCGGCATCAGCCGCGCCTTGAAGGCGATGAAGTCGCCGGCCGAAAAATTCGGCTCGCCGCGCGTCGTCAGACGCACGCGGGAGGGAACGATGTCGTCTGGAAAGCCTTCGGCGCTCGCGACGCGCAGGATAAAGCGCGCGCCGGCCCGGCGTAGATCCACCTCCTCGACGAAGCCGGTCAGCTCACCGATGCCGACGCGTGGAACGATCGGCGCCGCGACGCGCGCCGTCCGCCAGGCGCCCGACGCAAAGCCAAGGGCGATGAAAGCGAGCGTCAGGAAAAGCGCATGGGCGCGGGCGTGCCGGCGCGTAAGCGCGGCCAAGATTGCAAAGGCGGCGAGCGCGCAAAGGCAAAGCGCCAGCGAAGGTTCACGCTCGGCCGAGAAATAGAGCACGACGCCGCCGCCTGACGCGACGACCAGCCAGAGAAACGGACGGCGTAGCGCCCGCTCCTGCTCCAGCGCCGTGCGCAAGGCCTCGGCCAATCCTCGCACCCGCAGCGGAAAGACGCGCGATGAAAGATCGCGGCCGCGCTCCTCCCGTTCAGCCGTGCGTGAAATGTCGTTCAAGAATGACCGGCCCCGCACAAATACGGGAAAGAGACTAGCGCCGACCGCGTCCCTTGTCTTGCGCCGTCCCTAAACCACCGCTCCCATTCCCGGTTGCCTGAGGCGCCATAAAAACCTATCCCCTTAAATCAGAAGCGAGATCCACGCTTGAGATGGACTTGCAATGCGATCAGCGCGCAGCGGCGCGGCGATCGCTCTCAATCGGTTTGGCGTCAATGAACAGCGATCCATCGCCGGGCAGATCCTTGTTTCGCGGACTGACGCGAAAATGCCCAAACTGCGGCAAGGGCAAGCTGTTCGCGAGCTACCTGAAGCCGCGCGAGTCTTGCGCGCATTGCCGGGAAAGTTTTGCGGGCCTCGATGCGGATGATGGCCCAGCATGGCTGACCGTCGGCGCCGTGACGATTACAGTCGTGCCGCTTCTCTTCATATTGGAGAGCAGCAGCCGTTTCTCCTACGCCGTCGAGATGTTGATCGTTGTGCCGCTAACGATCGCGCTCGTGTTGCTCCTGCTCCCGCTTACGAAGGGATTTTTCATCTCGGCGCTATGGCTGCTGTCCAGGAAGCCGAATTCATAGATTCGCGTTGTAATAGGCTCTCACGCCGCCGGCGCCTCGGACACGGTAAGATAAGTATCCGGCCCGTAATGCAATGTATTGCGCGCGAAATAGGGCGGCCCCGGCATGTCGAAATGCACATAGCCGTGGCTGACGTCGCTCCGTAGTAGATCGAGGCGGCTCGCCACGTCGAGTCGCAACCGGTCGCCGGGCTGAAGCCGGCTCGGTCCAGGCGTAAGGCTGAAGGAGAGCGTCACCGGCTTACCCGGCTCTAAGTGCTCGCGCACGGATGTGTCATGCACGATCTCACAGGCCGTATCGCGCGCCGGATCACGCCGCCGCCGCGCCGGACTCATGGCTCCAAGCGAGAGAAGGCTGTAGGCGCCGTCCTTGGCGAGGCGGCTGAGCCGCGCCACGAGATGGGAATCGATCTCATTGGAGCTGAAGACGAGATTGAGCGATACGGGGCCGGCGAGCGTCATCGGCCGCGCTGCGATCATTTCGAATGTGAGCGTCTGATTCGCCACTTCATCGAACCCGCCGAGCACCGGCAGGCCCAGCGGAACGGCGGCCCAGCGGTTTTCGCCCTCCCCCGGCGTCTCCGCCAATCTATGTCGCGCGTCGTCCGCGCCGCCCGAGGCGAGATAGAAGCGCCGCTGCGCCGTTCCCGGCGCCGGAAAATCGGCGGCGCCGACGTACCGCTCCTCGCCGTCAAGCCAGTAGCGGACGGCCGGTTGGCTGGCGTAGCCATTGTCCACGCCGTAGAGAATATGATCGAAAAAGGCGAGCGCTTCCAATTGCCAGGCATAGACCGGAAGCTCGTAGCGCGGCGGCGCGAGGATCATCCATTTGCGGTCCACCGGCGTCGCGGCGTTCTGGAACAGATCATAGGTCCCGAACTGGTGTAGGTTGAAATAGCCGAGATTCTGCACGACGACGAAAGGGATCTCGATCTTGCCGAGGTCTCCCGAAGGGCCGGACTGGAGCAGGCAAGTCTCTCGCGATTTTCCGTCGAGCATCCAGTTCGCGTACCATTCGCGCACCGGCTTGACCGGCGTTTTGGACATGAAGGCGCGGTAGATGGCGTCCATCCGCTTCATCAGCAAAGGTCGCCACAAGCGCTTGAGCGGCGAGTTGAAGACATGGCTGAGGAGCGCCCGGACGATCGGCGGCACGCGCAGGCCATACATTGCTGGCGTGAAGTTGGCGCCCATCCAGAGATTGCAGAAATAGAGGTTGAAGACGCCGCCAAACTGCACGAGATGCCGGAAATAATCCGTGCAGATCTCGTTGCAAAAAAAGGCCTTCAGCGCCGGCGGACGGCGTATGGCGACGAGTGGCTGCGTCATGCCGTAGTACGACGTGCCGAACAGCGCCACACGCCCGTCGCACCAGGGCTGGGCGGCGGCCCAGGCGATCGCCTGTTCATGGTCGTCGACGTCCTCAGGAGACAGGAAGACATTTTGCATCCCGCCTGAGCGGCCCATGCCCCGCCGCTCCACCACGACCTGGACATAGCCGCGGGAAGTGAAGACGGGCGGCGAACCGATCTCATTGCTGCCGGTTGGCGCGCCGGCGGTGTGCAGCTCGCGCGTATAGGCGGCGAACTGGACGATCGCCGGATAGCGGCCCGGCGCGCTCGGGGTATAAACATCGGCCGACAGGGTGACGCCGCCGGCCGCCTCTATGCGCTGGTCGGCGAGAAGGCGACAGCCGAGCCCCTCGGCTGCGGCGCGCGTCGGCCGCCAGCCCGCGAGCTGTTCGTGCGTCAGTTCCGGCGCCTTGATGGGAATGAGATTGTCGAGCCACTCGGACATGGCGCCTCCCTTTGAATTACGAGCGTCTCGCGGCGCACAGCGGAAGGCGCGCGATACAACATTCGCGCGCTGCCGTCCTCATCAGCATTGTGATGTCGGTCATTTCGCGTTGGCTGTATCGCCTAGGGCGCCCGGACCGCAAGCGGAACGCTATAAGGGAAACGCTATTTGCTCTCGGCAACTCCGCGCACGTCCCGTAGCGTATCGAGACCCCCGCCCTTATCCTGCACGACGCTGAGACTGCCGTCGGTTTCGAGCACGACCGCTTTCACGCGATCAAAGTCGGCGACGCCCTGGCTACGCATCGCCGCAAACGCCTCCTTCTCGGTGACGCGCTCGCGCCGTAACGCCTCCGGAAGAAAGCGCCCTTCAAAATAAAGCAGCGCCGGCTCCGATTTCACCAATTTGGCGAATATCTTCGAGCGCACCGAAGTGAAGGTCACGACATATTGAAGCGCGCACAGCAGCGCCAGAGCGAGCGCGCATTCGACAAGCGACACCTGATTGTTGAGGATGGCGGCCGACAAGGTTGAACCGAGCGCGACAGTAACGATCAGATCGAATGCATTCATTTTTGAAAGCGTGCGCTTGCCCGTGAATCTGAGCATGACGATCAACGTAATATAAGCGAGGACGCCGATCACGGCGATGCGCTCGAGGTCATAGAGGCTATGAAAGAACATGGAAAATCTCACCCGGCAGGCCCCTGCGCCTAACCGCTGGGATCGGCCATTGGTTCCCCGGGGAATCAAGCGTTCCGCGGCGACGGATCCGCGACGCGGATGCGCAAGCCCCTTGGGCGCGCCAATTCGGACGACGGTAGCCGCCTTTGGCGTCACGCATCCGCTTTCGCGCCTGTCGGGCGAATGTGGCGAGCGCGGGCGGGGTGAGCATCGGCCCGGCCTATTCGATTTCCGCCGCCGCCCGATCCGCGTCGAGGCGCGATCGATCCGCTTTTGGCGGGCATGTCGCGCTCCACGGATGCGGCCCGTCCCTACCTCAATATTTACAGATGAGGGTGGCGGCGATGGTCGTTGGCTCGCCATGGAAGAGAGCGCCGTTTGAGGTCCAGTTCGGGCGGTTGGTGAGATTTGCCGCGTTGAGTTCGATTTTGAGATTGTCGCTGAAGCTGTAAGCGAGCGAGGCGCCGAGCATCTGCTGGGGCGCCAGGGTGAAGCCGTAGGTGTTGGGCAGCGTCGCCTCGAGGCGGCTCGCGTAATAGTAGCTTGCGCCGAATTCGAGCCCTTTCAGCTCGCCCGTGTCGAAGGCGTAACTGGCGGAAAAACTATAGACGCGCCTTGGCGCGCCGAGGAGATCGCTGCCCTGCTGCGACGGGACATTATCGTCCTTCGAGACGAGCGCATGCAGGAAGGTGGCGACGGCGTTGATTTTGAGGTTCGGCAGGATTTCGCCGCCGAGATTGACCTCAACGCCATGGCTGTGTTGCTGGCCGGTGACGACCGAATAGAAACCGCTCGGATTGGCTGGATTGGGGATCGCGACATTGTCGCGGGTGATGTCGAAGAGCCCGACTTCGAAACTCATCTTGCGATCCAGAAACTCGCGCCGCAAGCCCAGCTCAAACTGGGTGTCCTGCTGCGGCGGCGGCGCTTCGCCGCTTTGAATGCGCACGCCGGTGTTCGGGATCAGCGACTTGCCGTAAGCGGCGAAGAACTGCGTCTCCTCATTGGGCCGATAGAGAATGCCGGCGCGTGGGGAAAAATAGCCCCTGGTCCCTTTGCTCAGACTCGATGTCGGCTCTCCGGTCAGCGCGCCGAAGGGATCGAAGACGCGTTCGCGCTGGGCGAGAAGATCGTAGCGCCCGCCGATCAGAATGCGCCAGTTCTCGTTGAGATCGATCAGGTCCTGGCCATAGACCGAACGGCTGATCGCCCGGGCGACGCCGTTCGACCAGAAGGCTCCCGCGTAACTGACGCCCGGCGAATAGATGGGCACGAAAATGTTGAGCGGCGCCGCCTGATAGCGGGCGATGTCATTGTTGTAGCCGAAATAGAAGTCCCAATGTTCGAGGCCGAGAAAGACGCTGTGGGCGAGGAAGCCGGTGTCGAAACGCCCGTTGAGGCGCAATTGCGCATCGAAGCTGCGGTTGGCGGTGCGGGCGCGCACCGGATTGCCGAAGACGACCGACTGAAAGCCGTCATAGCCCCAGCCGGTGAACCAGCCCCAGCGGCTGGCGTAGAGGAAATAGTCGACGACCGCGGCGACCTTCCAGTCGGCGTTGAAGGCGTGCTCATAGCGCAAAGTGAGATCGTCGAAGAACGGGGTTTCATGTTCATTCGCCGGAAGTCCGGCGTAGAACTCCTTGGGGACATGCAGAAACACCGGATCGGCAGGCAAGCCGTCGCGCCAGACGAGCCTTGCGCCATTGTGCTCGGCGCGCAGGCTGATGCGGTCGCCGTTATCGGCGGCAAAGGCGATCATCGGCGCAATATCGAAGCTGCGGGTGCGCGTGAAATTGACGAAACTGCCTAGCGTCTGCGCCGAGCCGGTGAAGCGAAACAACAGACTCTTCTCGTCATTGAGCGGCGTATTGACGTCGGCGGTGAACCTTGTGACGTCGAAACTCGCCTTGGTGGCGACGGCATGGGCGAAGGTCTCTTGCGTCGGCGCCTTGCGGATGTAATTGGCGGCGCCGCCGTAGCCCCCTAACGCCTTGCCGAACAGCATGGCGCTTGGGCCTTTGTAGAATTCGACGTGATCGACGGTGGAGAGATCGACGTCCTGGGCGGTGAATCCATGCGAGGCGCCGTCGAACAGCGTCAGTCCGCTCGGAAAGCCGCGCATGACGAAGCTTGGCGAATAGGCGCTATTGGTCGCCGGCGCGTTGACATAGACGCCGCTCTGGTCGCGCCCCAGCGTCTGGGCGTTGGGCGCGTCGGCGCCGCGTGGTTCGACCTGGCTGCGCGCCCCATTTTGCTCGTTGGACCGTTCCTTGCCCGGCTCTTGGTGTTGCTCTTTAGCGCCGGTCTCCTCCTTGACGCGCCTCTTGCCCGCGCTTTGCACGTTCTCCTTGCGCGCGTCCTCCAGCACTTCCTCGGCGCGCGCTTGCGCGGCGCCGACGCATAGGAAAAGCAAAGCGACGAGCGTCGCCCTCATGGGGCGACAGGCGGCGGCTGTCGCTGCCGCCCGACGCGCAAACGGGCGGCGGGATGTTTGCGCTGGAGCGCGACTTGCGCCAGCGGCGCGATGAAGCTTGCAACGTCGCCATCCTCAGTGATGGCGAAGCGGCACATCAGGCCGCCCGCCGCTCCGGCGTCGAAAATATCGAGGACGACGAGCCGCGGCTTTCCGCGCGTGACGACGCCGCGTTCGCGCAGAAAGCCGATGAGCGCCGCCCGTGGGTGGGCCGACAGCGGCAGCGCGCGGCGCAGATTCTGGACAAGACTTCCCCTCTTGGCGCAATCGAAATCCAATTGTCGCTCCATCGCAATAAACAACACATCCGCATCAAAACCGCAGGCCGTCACTCCGCCGGCGCCGGCCGCGCAATCCTGCGCCGCACATGCGCGAGGCGCGCCGAACGCTTCTTCCACCAGATGTAAACGCCCGTGGCGGAAAGCATCACGATCACGAGGCCAAGGAGGCAAACGAAGATGCGATAGGGAAGGCCGAAGAGATTGGCCATATGCAGTTCGACGAGCCAGGTGGTCAGCGTCGTTCCGCTGCGATGCCCTGTCGGCAGACTGAGTGTCTTCAGTTCGCCCGAGCGTGAATCGAACAGGATCGAGGTCGAACCCGCCTTGTCGCCGATGTCGCGCGAAGAACGCACGCGATATTCGTAAAGGCCCTTGTCGCGCAGATTGTAGAGCGCCAGCGGGTGTTCGATCGTAAAGTCGTGTCGGCGCCCCTGCTCCGCCATCAGCCGCTCGCCGGTCGCTTGCGCAGCTTCCCATTCCATCGGCGCGCGCGCATCATTTTGCGGCGTTCCGTCCTGCGCCCAGACGGGCGCCTCGTAATCGAGGACGATTTGCGTCGCGCGCGTATAGAAATTCGGCAGTGTGAAAAACACGCTCGACCAGGCGTAGACGAGGAGCAGCGCCCAGAGCCACAGGCCGCTCGCGCGATGCAGATCGAAGTTGGCGCGATAGACAGAGCTCTTGAGCTTGATGAGCCAAGACGGCTTCCAGCGTGCGAAGAATCCTTTGCGCGAGCGCTCGCCGCCCGCCGGCAACGTCAGGTAGAAGCCGACGAAACAGTCGAGCGTCCAGACAAGCGCCACCGCGCCGAGAATCCAGTCGCCGATGCCGCTCATCGCGAGATACATGTGAAGGCCATAGACGAACGGCAGGATGTCGTTCTTGCGTGTCGGCAATCCATGCCACGTGACGCGCCCGAGTTCATGGCCGTCGACCGGATCGAGGTGCAGAAATTCGAAATCGAGCGGCGACGCGCCGTCGCGCGCCTCCATGCCGATCGAGACCGAGCCTGGATGGCCCATGTAGACAGTTGCTGCGCGCGCCTGCGGGACGATGGATTCAGCGCGGCGCGCCAGCGTCGCCGCGTCGAGTTCTATCCCAGCGCGTTGAGCGGGATAAAGTTCCGGCGTCAGCCAGTGGTTCAACTCGCCCCAGAACGCGAGCAGGCTTCCCGTTAGGCCGACCACGATCAGGAAGCCCGCCATCGCCAGTCCCGCCCAGCGATGCAGCCATACGAACAGCGCGCGCGGCATCGCTAGAACTCCACTCTGATCTGCCCAGTCGCGGTGAAGGGATTAGCGGGAATGGCATTCAGCGGTGGAACATTGTAGTTGAAGAAATCGTCCACACCGGTGAAATACTGCGCGTTATTGATGTTCTTGAGATTGAGCTGAGCGGTCACCTTATAGCCTTCGACCAGCGTCGCGTAGCTCGCGAAGGCGTCGAGACGCGCCCATCCCGGCAGCACAAATGTGTTTTGGATATCGCCCCACGCCCGCGTCGAGGCCGTTACGCCGCCGCCGACGCGCAACCCGAGGCCGTTGTCGCCAAAAGCGTAGGTCAGAAAGATTTTGCCCGAATGGCGCGGCACATTATCGAGATGGTTGCCGAGAAGGCCGCCCCCTTCGCCGAAGATCGTGGAATCGTAAAAGCCAAAAGGGTTCAACCGATTCACCGGATTGTCGGCGATAACCTTCGCGTCGATCAATGCGTAGTTGCCCACGATCGTCATGCGATCGGTAATGCGGCCGATTACGTCAAACTCGATGCCGCGGCTGCGCTGCAATCCGGCAAGCTTCTGCGCCATCGAGGCCAATGACGCGAGATCTCGTGTCGGGACACCGGATTTGGTGATTTGGAAGATGGCGAGCGTGGCGCTCAGACCCGGCAGAGGCTCGGCCTTCAGACCGACTTCCCATTGCAGGCCACGCTGCGGCCCCAAAGGCTGTCTGTCGGCGGTAAAGCCGTTGTTCTGACCGAAGGATCTTGAGTAGCTGCCATAAACGCTGACCTGGGGAAGGATGTCGTAGACGACGCCAGCGCGCGGACTCCAACCCCTGTCGATGGCCGTCGGCGATCGCAGTCGACTGGCGATCGCCAAGTCCTTGCTCGCATCGTAAACGCCGCCGCCGTTCTCAAAGCTCGAAGACGTTCCTATCGTTTGGTCCGCTACATCGTAGCGGACGCCGACAAGCACATGCAGACGGTCAAACCATGTGACATAATCCTGGACATAAAGCCCTTTTTGTCTGGCGAGCACAGACGAATGAAATTTGAATCCAGATCCGATTTGTGAATCGAAATAGGCAAAGGACGGGACCGTTCCATAGATCGGGGAAAAAATGTCTATCGGATACAGGGCGGCGCCATTGGCGAAGTAGTAGTCGTAATAGGTGTTCAGATAATCGAGCCCCATCAGAAATGTGTGTTTGCCGCCAAGCGCCTCAAACTTTCCTTCTAGGTCGATATTGGTCGAGAAGGTACGAGCGGACGCGAACTGGTATTGCCCGATGCGTTGCAGCGTTCGCCCATCCGTGTCGATACACATTGGCGTGACGCAGAGCGGCGTGATATTGGGCTTATCGAAAATGGGGGCGGCGGCGTAAAGAAAGCGGTTGGTGACCTTCCAATCCTCATTGAGATTCTGACGGAATTTATAACTGATTAGATAGTTCTCGAAGCGGTCGCGCGGATCATTAGCCTCCTGGAACGAGCGGCTCAACGGGACTGGCGCGGGTCTCGGCCCGATTGTCGGGATCCCGACGTCGCTTTGCGCCTTCTGACCTGAATATTGTCCTTCGAGAGTGAGTTCGGTCCAGGCGCTCGGGCGGTAGCTCACCACCGGCGCGACGATCACGCGCTCTCCGCCCCCTGAATATCCGCGAAATGAGCCATTGTTCTGATAGGCGCCTGAAAGACGGTAGGCGAGCCCTGGAACTTCAGCGACTGGAGAGGTGAAATCCCACTGCGTGCGATACCAGCTGAACGATCCGAACTGTTGATCGACAACGTAGCGGGCGCGATCGAGCGGCTGCTTGGTCACCAGATTGATCAATCCGCCGGGCTCGGCCCGTCCGAAAAGTACCGACGCTGGCCCCTTAAGCACCTCAATGCGCTCCAGATTGGCGGTGTCGAGGATACCGGGGTTGACATTGCCGAACGACAGATTGTTGCGATAGATGTTGAGGCTCTGAAAGCCGCGAATCTTGAAGTTGTATCCTTCGACCTCGTTGTTGTTGGACCGCACGCCCGGCACGTTCTCTAGCGCTTCCTGGACCGTTGTATTGTTTTGGTCGATCATCACTTGCTTGGGGACCACGTTCACCGACACAGGCGTTTCCCTGATTGGGATGTCGGTCTTGGTGGCGGTAATGGCGTCGTTTACGACATAGCCTTCAGCGGGCGTCTTCGGCTCGCTCGGAAAATTGGACGGACCGGAATCGGATGTGGCGGGCTCTCCCGTTGGCGGTCCCGACACGTGAACCGATGGCGGGCGCTGCCGCCCTCCGATGCTGATCGTAGGCAAGGCTTGCTGAGCGCGGGCGCATTCAGAGGCGAAGGCGAGCAACAGCGCGCCGGCGGAAACGCCGCGCAGGAGAACGGACGAGTTCATTGAGAAACTCCAGAGCGACGGTCACGGCGCTCGAGCAGACGAGAAGAAAAAGCAGGTTGAGCTTAGGACGCGAGTCGCGAATCAGGCCTGCCGCGGCGGGGCGCGCGAGGACCAGGCGCTCGCCCAACCGGCAAGCGCGAGTCGGCTCCGTGCGGGAGCGCGCGGCTTAACAGCGTCAGCCGCCAATCGGCGCCAGGGCGCCAGGCTAAATGCCGCTCCCGGGAGACCAAACGACGCGTGTCCGTCACAACTCGCCAAGCAACAGAGCCCAGCCAGAGAGCACTGGTGCGGTCGCCCGTCGCTCGCTGGCGAGCGCGTGTCACCTTGCGCGCAATCTACGGCGACCGCTGCGACAACTTCCTCTTGTGAATCGCTTCGCCCCCCGGGCGAGGTCAGGGCAAGACCCTGAAGCGCCATGACAAACGCGACAAAGCCGAACAGAACCGCGCGAACGCGTGCGAGCCGCCTATCAGCGTTCTCGCTCGTCCTTGTCGCGTGACTTCCGGTTTGCCGCATCATCGCCGTGCTTCGCCTGGTGGAGAATAAATAGCCAAAGTGGGACTGATGCGCCTGACATGAGTCTGACGCGAGAAATTTTGGCGCGAATTCAAAACACTGTGTCTTTCGGGCAACAGCCGGCCCTTCGCGGGAGTCTGTCCTGTCTTGCGAATTTAGCGACCAAATTCGATAATCGACGGCGCGAAGGGGAGCGGCGCCCACATGCGAATATTGTTGGTTGAAGACGAGCTGGATGCGGCGCGTTTGACGGCGTCGTTAGTCGCCCAGGCCGGTTTCGACGTTGATCAAGCCGGCTGTCTGAGCGCTGCGCGAGAAGCCGTCGAAGGCTCAAATTACGACCTCCTTCTGCTCGATCGTCGTCTTCCTGATGGCGATGGCCTGTCGCTCATGCCGCTCGCGCGAGAACTGCGGCCAGGCATTCGCATCATGATGCTGACGGCTATGGACGACATGGCGGACAAAGTGTCGAGTTTCGATCTCGGCGCCGACGACTATGTGACGAAGCCATTCCAGGGAGAGGAGTTGGTCGCGAGAATACGGGCCTGCGTTCGGCGTCCGGGAAGCGGCGCGCCAAAGCCGATCGTCGTGGGCGCGCTGTCTTTTGACCCGACGACGCGTGACGTCCGTATCTCGAACAGAATCGTCACGCTGCACCGGCGGGAATTGGTCCTGCTCGATTCTCTTCTGCGGCGAGTCAATCGTGTGGTTTCGCGCGAGACTCTTCTCGACGAGGTCTTCTCTCCACACGACGACGTTCAGGACAACACGCTCGATATGGCGGTGTCGCGCTTGCGGCGACGGCTCATCGTGTTGAACGCTGGCGTCGCCATTCACACTATTCGCGGCGTTGGCTATATGGTGACGGAGTTGCTTGATTGAGACGGCATTCGCTCGTATTGCGCATTGTCGGCTGTCTATTCCTTGCACAAATTATAGCCTTTCCGATCGCTTGGCTGGTAACGATCGGCATCGGCCTTACGGGAGTAGAATTTTTCGCCACATCGCTCGATGAGTTGTCGGCGATTCGCGCAAAAAAGCAGATCATCGCATCGTTGGCGATAAATGAAGATAAAATGCTGGAGATCAGGCCGACGCCGGACCTGCTAGAAGATCTGAAGCGCGCGCCCGCCATGAAGTTCGCGGCGTTCCGAAGCCTGAGCCGTGACCCAATCGCCGGTTCCTCGCCAGAGCTCATCGCGATGCTGAAGCCTCTCATCGAGATCAGCCCAACCCATGTGCATTTCATCCTGCCTGGCGATCCAAGCGCTATTCGTAGGGGCCTTATGGAACCGGAATGGACTCCCTTCGGGCGCCTTCACATCGCCGTCTACGGACAGAAATTTCGTTTGGGCGACATTGTCGACGCCGCCATTGAGGAAACGCGCTGGTTGACCGCCTACCTGGTCATGGCGATTTTGATGTCGGCAGGCGCGGCCTGGTTCGCCGTGCGGTGGGGATTGAGGCCGCTCAGACGCGTGGCGGTGCAGGCGTCACGAATCGACATGAACAGCCTGGACCAACGCCTCGATGCAAATGACGTATCGAGCGAAGTTGGCCCCCTCGTCGACGCGGTAAACGACGCTTTGGCGCGGCTCGATGCCGGCGTCGCCCGACAACGGCGTTTTACGGCAAATGCCGCGCATGAACTCCGCACGCCCATTAATGTGCTCGGCGTGCGACTTGATGCGCCTGAGGAGCCAACCTTTAAGAATGATCTAAAACGCGATCATCGGCGAATACGCAACATCGTCGAGCAGTTGCTAGCTTCCGCGCGGCTCGATCAACAATCGACAAGGCGTGATCACACGATCGACCTCGTCGCGTTGACGAGAACGATCATTGCCGACGCAGCGCTTCTGGCGCTGAAGGCGCGGCGCCAGATCGTTCTCGACGCGCCCAGCGCGCCTGTTCTCATAGAGGGAAATCGGCCGGCGCTTGAATCCGTTATCTCGAACGTTATCGACAACGCTCTTCGCGCCGAGCCGGAAGGCGGCGCCGTGCATGTTCGCGTCGCCGAGAACGCAACCATCGAAGTAATCGATCACGGTGGCGGCGTGGAAGAGACGGACCGCGATCTGATCTTCGAACCTTTCTGGCGCAAGAATGATTCTATTCCAGGCACGGGCCTTGGTCTCGCCATCGCCAGGGAGCTAATCGACGCGCATGGCGGCCGCATTTGGGTCGAGGAAACGCCCGGCGGCGGCGCAACTTTCAAGCTGGCCTTCCCCACGATCGAACTCGATTGAATCTGTCAAATCATATTGAGGGATGGAGAGAAACTTGGACGTTCTCGCGCCTACTGCGGGTTAACCAACAGTGGCAGCGATGACGGTCACGAGGGGCTATCAAGCGGTAATGGCGAAGGTAGAGGGATTCCTAGCTGACGCGGAGGCGCCGCCGCCTCTTCTGCATCCGGAATGGCCAGCTACATCGTAAGCGCTGTTGCGGCCACACCTTCCAACGGACGCTGAAAGCAGCGAGTCTGATCTCCTGACGGAGATAGGGCTTGTGTCCAGACTTGATCATACGCTTGAGCCTAAGCGCGAGGCTGTTCGGCGGATCGAAGTGATCGCGGGCGGCGGCGAGCGCCGTCGTCGTTGGTCGGATGACGAGAAGGCGCAAGCGGTCGAGGGTAACCGCTGTTTTCAGGCCACGTCTTTGAGTGCGACCGGCTGCGCGTAGGCCCAGGGCATGAGTTCGTCGAGTTTGCTGGCGAGATGGCCGTCGACGATCTTCGTGAGGACGTCGGTCATATAGGCTTGCGGATCGACGCCGTTGATCTTGCAGGTCTCGATAAGCGATGCGACGATCGCCCAGTTCTCAGCCCCGCCATCGGAACCCGCGAAGAGAGCGTTCTTCCTATTAAGGGCAATGGGGCGGATGGCGCGCTCGACGATGTTGGAGTCGATCTCGATGCGCCCGTCGTCGACGAAGCGCGTTAGGCCGTCCCAGCGCGAGAGCGCGTAGCGGATCGCCTCGGCGAGCTTGGTCTTCTGGCTGATCAGCGTGAGCTTTTCACGCAGCCATGGCTCGAGGGCGTCGAGGATGGGGCGGGATTTTTCCTGTCGCGCCGCGCGCCGGTCATCCGGGTTCTGACCCCGGATATTGCTCTCGACCGCGTAGAGCGCGCCGATGCGCTCGAGCGCCTCGCTGGCGATCGGCGCAGGGCCGGCGGCGGCGAGTTCGTAAAATCGCCTGCGGACATGCGACCAGCAGAAGGCGAGCGACACGCTGTTCTTCTGCGCCAGCGCACGATAGCCGGCGTAACCGTCAACCTGCACGACGCCCGTGAAGCCGGCAAGATGCGTGAGCGGCTGCTCGGATTTTCGGTTTTGCGCATAGACATAGACGGCGATCGGCGGATCTGCGCCGCCGAAAGGCCGGTCGTCGCGCGCATAAGCCCAGAGCTGGCCGGTCTTGGTGCGCCCCCGTCCGGGGTCGAGCACCGGCGCCTTTGTCTCGTCGGCGAAGATTTTCGTCGACAATCTTATGTGTTCCAGAAGTCGCTCATGCACGGGCCGCAAATGCCAGGCGGCGCGTCCAACCCAGTCGGCGAGCGTCGAACGGTCGAGCGCGATGCCCTGCCGGGCGTAGATCTGGGCCTGCCGATAGAGCGGAAGGTGATCTGCATATTTGGAAACGAGCACGTGGGCGACGGTCGCCTCGGTCGGCAGTCCGCCTTCGATCAGCCGCGCCGGGGCCGGCGCCTGCACGACCGCGCCCTCGCAGGCGCGACAGGCGTATTTGGGACGCCGAGTCACCAGCACCCGGAACTGCGCCGGCACAATGTCGAGCCGCTCGGAGACATCCTCGCCGATCCGGTGAAGCGCGCCCTTGCAGCAGGGACAGGCCTTCTCGTCGATGTCGACGATGGTCTCGATGCGCGGCAGATGGGCAGGCAGCGCGCCACGGTTCGTGCGGCGCTTTCTGGCCGCCTTCTCACGTTCGGCGGCGGATTTGGCTTCCGCCGCCGCCGCCGCGCCGGCTTCCGTCTGGTCGACCTCTTCAAGCGCGAGCAGCATCTGGTCTTCGGGAAGCGTCTCGGCGCGCCGCCCGAAGCGATGGCGCTGCATCTCCTTGATGATCTGAACCAGGCGCTCGTTGCGCGCGCGCTCGGCGAGAAGCATCGCCTTCAGTTCGTTCGGATCGTCGGGAAGCCTCTCGATCGCCTGCGCCATAGCCGCAGAACACCATATTTTCTGCCGTCTTTCGACGCTCTTCGAGGCCCTGATTCACTGTGTCGCAGCTCATCCCGGCAACGCGGGGGCCGGCGTCTCTTTCGCCGCGCGCACGCGCCGCCAATCGAGTCCTTCGAGCAGCGCCGACAATTGCGCCGCCGACAATCGCATGACGCCGTCATCGATCTTGGGCCAGCGGAACTCGCCGTCCTCCAGTCGCTTGGCGAAGAGGCATACGCCCGTGCCGTCCCAGAACACGAGTTTAATCCGATCCGCGCGCTTGGCGCGGAAAACGTAAATCGCGCCGTCGAAGGGATTGGCCTGCATCGTCTCGCGCACCAGCGCCGCGAGACCCTCCGCGCCCTTACGGAAGTCGACGGGCTTCGTCGCCACCATGACGCGGACCGCGCCCGTCGGGCCGATCACGCGCAGTCCGATCTTTTATCGTCCTTCAACGCGCCGACGATCGCGGTCACCAGCGCCGCCTCCGCCCCGCGCCATATCCATACGCGCGAACCGCCGATCTCAAGTTCGATAATCGGCGGCCGAACAGAGGCCGCTTGGGCGTCGGCCGGCTCGGCAGGCGTTGCTTTCACAGCTGTCGCTTCAACAACCGCAGGAACAAATGCTGAGGGAGTTTCGGCGTCAACAGCCTTCAAACTTTCCCGCGCCGCGCGCCGCCACGTGAACAATTGCTGTGGCGTCAAACCATGTCGGCGAGCAACTTGGCAGGCGTGGACGCCTTCCTCATAACTCTCCGCAACGATCGACGCCTTTTCTTCCGCCGTCCACGTGCGGCGGCGACCGGCCCCAGTAAAAATCTCGACACGTCGTGGCGGAGCCGCCTCAATCTCCGACACGTGCTTATGCTCTAAAATCGACATGTGTCGGAGCTCCTCAACGCTCCGAATATCGCCCCGTCCCTAGCCCCAGAAAAGGTGCGGTCAAAACAGCGCTTACGGTCGAGGAATCCTTGGCGCCTGGCGCTGTCGTTTCGGAAGTTGCGCGCCGCCGCGGACTGACGCCGCAGCAACTATTTTCCTGGCGACGCGAAGCCCGGCGGAAAGCGGCGTTGTCCGGAGGCGCACCCTTCGCGCCTGTCGTTGTCGAGGCGTGGGACGAAGCATCGTTACCGCCTGTGCCGTCATTATCGGAGAGCAAATCCATCGCTGCGCGGCCGCATGTGATCGAACTCGATATTGACGGCACGAGCGTCTGGGTCTGGCGCGGCGCCGATGTGGCGATGGTCACGGCGATTGTCGGCGCCTTGAAGAGGCGCGCATGATCGGCCCGACGGGCGCGGTCCGCGTCATGGTGGCGACGAAGCCCGTTGACTTCCGCAAGGGCGCGGAAGGTTTGGCGGCTCTGGTGCGCGAGACGATGCAGGCCGATCCCTTCGACGGCGCCATTTATGTTTTTCGCGCCAAGCGGGCGGATCGGATCAAACTTGTATTCTGGGACGGCACCGGCGTGTGTCTGTTCGCCAAGCGGCTGGAGGACGGCGAGTTCCGTTGGCCGAAGATCGAAGACGGGGTGATGCGATTATCCGCGGCGCAATTTTCGGCGCTGCTCGAAGGGCTGGACTGGAAACGCGTGCGCGCGAAAGAGACGCCGGCGCCGGCTCTGGCCGGCTGATCTGCGGCATTGTGAATCGGCGCTGCAAATATCGTCGCGACGCGCCCGAAAATATGATCTGCTTTGCTTATGCCGCAAGCGATCGAAGCGCTTTCCGACGATCCGAACGAACTGAAGGCGATGCTTCTTGCCGAACGGGCACGCAACGAGCGGCTCGTTCAGATCATCAAGGAGATGCAGCGTCATCGCTTCGGTCGCCGCGCCGAGACGTTGCCAGAAGACCAGATGCTGCTGGCGCTGGAGGATGTCGAGCAGACAGAAGCGAGCGCTGCGGCAGAAAAAGAAAGCCGTTCGGCTGCTGAGCGCTCCGAAGCCGCGCGTCAACGTCGACGCAATCGCGGCGCGCTGCCTGCCCATCTGCCGCGTATCGAGACCATCGTCGATATCGAGGACAAAGCCTGCCCGCGCTGCAAGGGCGCGCTGCACCAGATCGGCGAAGACGTCTCCGAGCGACTCGACATCGTGCCGGCGCAGTTCCGCGTGCTGGTGACGCGGCGTCCCAAATATGCCTGCCGCGCCTGCGAGGAAGGCGTCGTGCAGGCGCCGGCCCCGGCGCGGCTGATCGAAGGCGGCCTGCCGACGAAAGCAACTGTCGCCCATGTGCTCGTCTCCAAATACGCCGACCACCTTCCGCTTTATCGTCAGGCACAGATTTACGGGAGGCAAGGGATCGACCTCGATCGATCAACGCTCGCCGACTGGGTTGGCCGCGCCGCCTGGCATTTGCGCCCCGTGCATGAGCGGCTTCTGGAGCATATCCGCGCCTCGACGAAAATCTTCGCCGACGAAACGACTGCACCCGTGCTGGATCCGGGGCGCGGACGCACCAAGACCGGTCAACTTTGGGCCTATGCGCGCGACGACCGGCCGATCGGCGGCGTCGATCCGCCGATCGCCGTCTATGTCTACGCGCAAAACAGAAAATCCGAGCAGCCGCTCGCGCATCTTTACGGGTTCAGCGGCGTCGTGCAGGTCGATGGCTACCCCGGCTATCGCGCGCTGGCGCAGAAAAACAGCGTGTCGCTCGCCTTCTGCTGGGCGCACGTCCGCAGGCGCTTCTATGACCTCGCCGCCGCCGGCCAGGCGCCGATCGCCAAGGAGGCGCTGACGCGCATCGGTGCGCTTTACGCCGTTGAAAAAGACATTCGCGGACGCAACGCAGACGAACGGCGTGCGGCGCGACTGGACAAATCCCGCCCAATCGTCGACGCGCTCAAACCCTGGTTGCGCGAAAAACTCGCGCTGATCAGCCAGAAGACCAAGCTTGCCGAAGCGATCCGCTACGCGCTCTCACGCTGGGACGGCCTCACCCGCTTCATCGATGACGGACGGATCGAGATCGACTCCAATATCGTCGAACGCGCCATCAGACCCATTGCCCTCAATCGTAAAAATGCGCTCTTCGCCGGCTCCGACGGCGGCGCAGAGTACTGGGCGATCATCGCGTCGCTCATCGAAACCTGCAAACTCAATGGCGTCGATCCGCAAGCCTATATGGCCGACGTCCTCACGAAGATCGTCGACGGCCATCTCGCGAGCAAACTCGATGAACTGATGCCTTGGGCCTACGCGACGCCCGCCGTGCTCAAAGACGTGGCCTGATAACAGCGGTTACGCTACATCGCACTCAGGTGCTGAGCTGTTCGACGCTTTGCAGGAGGAAACCGAGGCCGCGGGCTTAAGGCCGGCGAAGTTCTGAGATCCTTGGTTAGGGATATCATCCTGACGCCGAAGGACGACGAACTTCTCATCGATGTTAGAGGCGATCTTTCTGGAATCCTTGCGGCATCCTGGAAAAGCAATGCCCCGGCGTTAGGAGCCGGGGCATCAAGTTGGATTGGTTGCGGGGGCCAGATTTGAACTGACGACCTTCAGGTTATGAGCCTGACGAGCTACCGGGCTGCTCCACCCCGCGCCAAGAGAAATGCGCCTAACAGAAACGCGCGAGAAGAACGCGCGAAGACAAAAAAGCAGCGCGGCGAAAGCAGCACTGCTGAAGAGGTAATCGATAAAGAGGATTTGATGTGCTTCGCAGGCCTGGCGACGACCTACTCTCCCAGGTCTTGAGACATAGTACCATTGGCGCAGAAGCGTTTGACGGCCGAGTTCGGGATGGGATCGGGTCTGATCGCTCCGCCGAAGGCCACCAGGCCGGCGAAACACATCTTCGAAGCAAATGAGGTCTTTCTATTCGCGCCACACGAGTATGGGCGTCGATAAATGAGAGCGATCAAGCCAATCGAGCTATTAGTACCGGTAAGCTCCATGCGTTGCCGCACTTCCACACCCGGCCTATCAACGTGGTCGTCTTCCACGGCTCTCAAGGGAGAACTCGTTTTGAGGTGGGTTTCCCGCTTAGATGCATTCAGCGGTTATCCCGTCCATACATAGCTACCCTGCACTGCGGCTGGCGCCACAACAGGTCCACCAGAGGTATGTTCATCCCGGTCCTCTCGTACTAGGGACAAATCCTCTCAATTCTCCTACACCCACGGCAGATAGGGACCGAACTGTCTCACGACGTTCTGAACCCAGCTCACGTACCACTTTAATCGGCGAACAGCCGAACCCTTGGGACCTTCTCCAGCCCCAGGATGTGATGAGCCGACATCGAGGTGCCAAACAACCCCGTCGATATGGACTCTTGGGGGTTATCAGCCTGTTATCCCCGGCGTACCTTTTATCCGTTGAGCGATGGCCCTTCCACGAGGGACCACCGGATCACTATGACCGACTTTCGTCTCTGCTCGACTTGTCTGTCTCGCAGTCAGGCAGGCTTATGCCATTGCACTCGACGACCGATTTCCGACCGGTCTGAGCCCACCATCGCGCGCCTCCGTTACTCTTTGGGAGGCGACCGCCCCAGTCAAACTGCCTACCATGCATTGTCCCGGCGCCGGATGACGGCGCGCGGTTAGACATCCATGACGATAAGGGTGGTATTTCAAGGGTGGCTCCACACGAGCTGGCGCCCATGCTTCAAAGCCTACCACCTATCCTACACATGCCGACACGAATGCCAATGCAAAGTTACAGTAAAGGTGCACGGGGTCTTTCCGTCTGACCGCAGGAACCCCGCATCTTCACGGGGAATTCAATTTCACTGAGCTGACGTTGGAGACAGCGGGGAAGTCATTACGCCATTCGTGCAGGTCGGAACTTACCCGACAAGGAATTTCGCTACCTTAGGACCGTTATATTTACGGCCGCCGTTTACCGGGGCTTCAATTCAGAGCTTGCACTCCTCCTCTTAACCTTCCGGCACCGGGCAGGCGTCAGACCCTATACGTCATCTTGCGATTTCGCAGAGCCCTGTGTTTTTGTTAAACAGTTGCCACCCCCTGGTCTGTGCCCCTCCCGCCCGCTTGCGCGAACGGAAGGCCTCCTTATCCCGAAGTTACGGAGGTAGATTGCCGAGTTCCTTCAACGTCATTCTCTCAAGCGCCTTGGTATACTCTACCTGTCCACCTGTGTCGGTTTCGGGTACGGTCTCATGCAGGGGCTATTTCCTGGCGCCGCTAGGCTGCCCGAGAAATCCAGTAATCTCGAACAGCTTCCGCAACGCGTCACCACCTGCTGGCCCACGAATATTAACGTGGTTCCCATCGACTACGCCTTTCGGCCTCGCCTTAGGGGCCGGCTAACCCTGCGAAGATTAACTTTACGCAGGAACCCTTGGACTTTCGGCGACACTGTCTTTCACAGTGTTTGTCGTTACTCATGTCAGCATTCGCACTTCCGATACCTCCAGGACGCCTCACGGCTATCCCTTCGACGGATTACGGAACGCTCCGCTACCGCTTGCCCTTGCGGGCAAACCCAAAGCTTCGGCTCGTGGCTTGAGCCCCGTTACATCTTCGGCGCGAGAACCCTTATTTAGACCAGTGAGCTGTTACGCTTTCTTTAAAGGATGGCTGCTTCTAAGCCAACCTCCTGGTTGTTTTGGGATTCTTACATCCTTTCCCACTTAGCCACGAATTTGGGGCCTTAGCTGTTGGTCTGGGTTGTTTCCCTCTCCACAATGGACGTTAGCACCCACTGTGTGTCTCCC
>NZ_CP034088.1 GCF_003855495.1 Methylocystis rosea
TGCAAATGAGGGACCCGAAGCTTGCATTCGGTCCTGACCTCGTAAAGCTCATCGCGGAAATCGATGAGTTCAAAGGCCGATGGGAGGCGCTCAAAACGCTCTCGCCGGACCGACTCAGCGCGCTCCGCAAGGTCGCAACCATCGAAAGCGTCGGCTCTTCGACGCGCATTGAGGGGGCGAAGCTATCCGACGCCGAGGTGGAGGATCTGCTCTCGCGCGCCATTTCCATAACGGCGTTCAGCACACGAGACGAGCAGGAAGTCGCCGGATATGCCGAGGCGATGGATCTGGTGTTCGAGGCGCATGTCGATATGCGCCTCACCGAGAATCATGTCCGCCAACTGCATCAGACTTTGCTGCGTCACAGCGACAAGGATGCGCGCCATCGCGGCTCCTATAAGACCCTGTCGAACAATGTCGTCGCGTTTGACGCCGATGGACGGCAAATCGGGGTCGTGTTCGAGACGACCGCGCCTTTCGACACTCCGCGGGAAATGGAGGCGCTCGTCGCCTGGACGCGAAAGGCGCTGGATGAAGAATCGCTGCATCCGCTTATCGTCATCGCCGTCTTCGTCGTGACGTTCCTCGCGATCCACCCCTTTCAGGACGCCAACGGACGGCTCTCGCGCGTGCTCACCACGCTGCTCTTGCTGCGCGCGGGCTACGCCTATGTTCCCTATGCCTCGCTCGAGCGCGTGATCGAGGAAAACAAGGACCTGTACTATAAGGCGCTCCGTCGTACGCAGACGACGCTCGAGAACGAAACGCCGGATTGGGAGCCGTGGGTCGGATTCTTCCTGCGCTGCCTCAAGCGGCAGAAGGACAGTCTTGCGGCAAGGCTGGAGCAGGAACGGCTTGCTGAGGGCGCCGACGCCAATCTGCCAGCTCTTTCGCTCGAAGTCCTCAAAGCTCTACAGGCAAACGAGCGCCTGACCATCGCGCAACTTGCATCCATCACGGGCGCAAATCGGAATACGCTAAAAGTGCGTCTGCGCGAGCTGGTCGCGGACGGACGTGTAAAACGGCGCGGCAAAGCGCGCGCCACCTGGTATTCGCTGTGAACCCCGGTAACCGATCAACGACCGTGCCGTCTTCTCACGCAATCGTTTTCCCGCGGGTTCACTGTCACGCGAGCTTCGATCCAACATGGCGCCGAAAAACACCCTCAACGCCCAAAACCTGGAAGCGCTCGGCGCGAAGCGACTGGCCGAACTGCTGATCGACATCAGCAGCGGTGACGCCGCCGCAAAACGACGCTTGCGACTTGCCCTTGCGGGGGCGCAAAGCCCTGCCGACGCAGCGCGCGAAATCCGCAAGCGGCTCACCGCCATTTCTCGCTCTCGAAGCTTCGTCGACTGGCAGAACCGCCGCGCGCTCGTCGAGGACCTTGAAACGCAGCGACGCGCGATTGTCGAACATGTCGGAAAGGCCGATCCGAAAGAAGCGCTCGATCTCATGTGGCGTTTCATGGCGCTCTCCTCCTCGGTGTTCACGCGTTGCGATGACAGCAGCGGAACGGTGATCGAAATCTTCCACGACGGCGTGAGCGATCTCGGGCGGCTGGCCGAAGCCGCCGAAGGCGACTCGCAAGAATTGGCCGATCGAGCATTTGAAGCTTTGATCGCCAATGACTACGGAGAATTCAACGGTCTTATCGCAACTCTGCGTCCTGCGCTCGGCAACGAAGGTCTCCAACATTTGAAGCAGCGCTTCGTCGCCCTGTCCAAGGAGCAGATCAGAAAGGCGCCCGAACAGGAGCGCCGAAAAATCGGTTGGGCGACCAGCGGTCCGATTTATGAAGACGAAATCGCCGACCGTCACCGCGCCCGCGTTATCGAGGGGGCGCTGCGAGACATCGCCGACGCGCTGGGCGACGTCGACGCCTTCATCGCGCAATATGATCCAGAAACCCGAAAGGTCCTGCGCATCGCCGCCGAAATTTCCAGGCGGCTCCTTGCCGCCGGCCGCGCGGCGGAAGCGCTGACGGCGCTCGAAGCGGCGGAACACAGGCGCGCCGGCTGGCCAGAACTCGAGTGGGAAGACGCGCGCATCGCCGCGCTTGACGCCCTCGACCGCCGCGATGATGCGCAGGCGGCGCGCTGGTCGTGCTTCGAACGATTTCTGTCGGCGCGTCACTTGCGCGACTATCTCAAGCGCCTGCCTGACTTCGACGACGTCGAGGCGGAAAGCCGCGCGCTCGATTTCGCAGAGAGTTTCGAGCCTTTCAGCGCGACGCTCTCGTTCCTCGCCGCCTGGCCAGCGCCGGATCGGGCAGCGAAGCTCGTACTCGCGCGCGCCGAAAAATTGGATGGCGATCGATATGAGCTTCTGACGCCTGTCGCGGAAGTGCTGGCAGGCAAGCATCCCTTGGCTGCGACGCTGGCGCTCCGCGCTATGATCGAATTCTCTCTCGATCACGGCAGGTCCAGTCGATACAAGCACACCGCGCGACATTTTCAGGAATGCACGGGTCTTGCTCCTACGATTCCGGATTTCGGACAGCATGAAACGCACGAAGCTTTTGTGGCGCGGATGCGCGGCAAGCACGGCAAGAAAAGTTCGTTCTGGAATCTTCTGCCATGAAAGTTCCCGCGCATCGGACCTCAAAACATAGGTCTGGAATCGGGAGGCAAACCGGTCTTTGCGTGACCCGACTGCTTGTGGGAACGATGCGCCACAACCTGACGTTCGAGAGGGACCGACAAGCGGACATCGCGAACGGTTCGCCCCTGCGCGCCGCCCGCACCGAAACCGCCAGTCCTGGTGATGGGAACAGGTTGCCGCGCCGTCGCATGGCATCAGGCGCCCTCGCCGCGCATCTGATCCGCCGGATCGACAACAACAAGGCTGTTCTTTCGCTCGTGCTCGCCAGTGCGGCAGTCGAGGCCGATCCGATCAAAGGCAAAACGGACTTCGACCTCAAGACTGCCTGCCTGGAGGCGATCGCGGCATTGCGCGCGATCACCGCGAAGCCGTCGCCGCAGCGGCGGCAGCTTGCTAGCCGACCCGTTGCGGGTTGATCGTGAAAGTTCCGGACGCCGGCCAGGGTACGCCGCGGTCGAGACGCATCGCACAGCGTGGCCTTTCCTGCAGGAAGCTCTCGAATTCCTTCCAGTTTGCCGCAGCCCCCACGCCTTCCCGAGTCGACGACGCAGGCGCCCTCCATGGAACTGCTCGATGCCGGCCGGCTGCCCCCAGCCAACCTGAGTCCGGCCGATCTCGCCCGAACAAATGTCGTTGCCGCATGGAAGGAGCGGTCAATCGCTCCGGATGGCTGACAGATAGCGGGGGCGCACCGGATTGGCAGAACCAGGCGCAGCGAAAGTCGACAAGGGAAAAAACACGATTGCGCGATACAAATCGCGGTTGAAAAGTTAACGTGACGTGCCGTTGGGCACGTAGACGGAGACCTGAGAAGAAAAGCCTATGACCACCGCCCGCCACATCGTGACGCTGCTCAAGAGCCATATTGCCGGTGATGAGGATCGCTTCCTCTCGACCGCTATGCAACTCGCTGCGCATGAAGCGCGTCAGGGCCACGGCAAGCTTGCTCAGGAACTAAAGGACCTGATTGACTCGGCGAAAAGCAGGGACGCTGGCATAGCCAAGAGCGCGCGGCCAGTCCCCCTCGCTCAGCCAAAGGGTGAGCTCGCGGGGCTCCTGCATGCCCGCTATCCGGACCTGCGGCTGACCGATATGGTTCTACCTGACAGCTTGCGGCATCGCCTGCAGCGCGTGCTCGACGAGCAGCGCCAGCAAGTCAGCCTACGCGAGCATGGGCTGATGCCTCGCCGCAAGCTTCTCCTCGTCGGTCCGCCCGGCTCTGGCAAGACGATGACGGCTTCGGCGTTGGCCGGCGAGCTCCATCTGCCGCTCTTCACGATCGTCCTCGATGGGCTCATCACAAAATTTATGGGTGAGACCGCCGGCAAGTTGCGCCTCGTGTTCGATGCCATCCAGACGACGCGAGGCATCTACTTCTTCGACGAGTTCGATGCCATCGGCGCACGTCGGGGAGAACGCCAGGATGTCGGCGAAATCCGTCGCGTGCTGAATTCGTTCCTGCAGTTTCTCGAGCAAGACGACAGTCAGAGCCTAATCATCGCGGCAACGAACCACCCCGAGCTCCTCGACAGGGCCCTGTTTCGCCGCTTCGACGACGTCATGGAATACGTCGTCCCTGACCGGCCGCTCATCGAGGCACTTCTGCGGACCCGACTCGATCGCTTCGACACCAGGGGGCTTGCCTGGAACGAGGCGATCACTCAGGCCGAGAAATTGTCCCAGGCGGAGATCACCCGCGCAGCGGACGACGCAGTAAAAACAATCATATTGCGGGGCGGGAAGCGGATCACGACGGAGGCGGTTCTAGACGCGCTGGCGGAACGCCGGCAGGCCTCGCTGTCTGATTAGCGATAGCACAGGTCATAATGGCAGACGACTTTCCGCGCGACCGTCCCCACATCCACCTCCTCAACAATGGCGTCCGAGAAGCGTATCGGCGGCCAAACCAACGCATCGAGCCATCGCCACTCCCTGCGCGTGACCGAGCAGGGCACGCAACCGCGCTTTTGCAATCGATTGAGCAGGCAGTGGAGGGTGCGCGCCAGCAGATTGCCGCGCGCAACGTACAGCTCTCGGTTGGCACCCCCGGCTTCTACCTTGAGATCGATCTGCCATCGTCGGAGCGAGCTGGCCTCGACCAGCTGGCCGATCGTCGGCAGCATATGGAGCTCGTGGCCGTCCATGAGCCGGTGCAACCCGGCGCACCGATCACGGCTTCAGTGTTCGTGCCGCAACGCGCAGAAGCCTACTATCAGCTAAAGGTGGAGGCGTATCGAGACATCGACACAGGCCGCGGCAGACCTCGGAACGAGCCGCTCGTCTCGCGCATTGAGACCGTGCGTCTGGCGACAGCGAGATCATTGTTCACCGATGAAGCGGTCCTGTTTCCTCAAGCCGCCGACGAGCAGGTTTGGTGGGAGGTCTGGCTGCGCGAGCGCGGGCGCGAGAATTTCGAGCGCATTGCCCAGGCGCTGAATCTAACTGTGCGGACGCATGCCGTCAGGTTTCCGGAGCGCATCGTCATGCTGGCCCTCGCCAGCGTGGCGATGCTTGATCGGCTGGTCGCGCACAGCGACGTCGTTGCAGAACTGCGACGCGCCAAGGACACGCCGTCCTTCTTCATGGGGTTGGGCGGCGCCGAGCAACGAGACTGGAGCGACGAGCTTCTCGAGCGCGTGACGCCACCGCAGGCCGACGTCGCGATCTGCGTCCTAGACAGCGGGGTTAGGCGAGCCCATCCGCTGATCGAACCTGCGCTTGCCGCCGAGGACTGGCACACGATTCGACCCGCCTGGGGCAGCGACGACACTCCAGCCTGGAACGGCCACGGCACAAGGATGGCAGGCGTGGGCCTGTATGGCGATCTGGTCCCCGTCCTGGCGGCAGGCGATCCGGTCCCACTGCCCTTTCGCCTCGAAAGCGTTCGCATTCTGCCGCCAGAGGAAGAGGCAAACGATCCGGAGCTCTACGGCGCCATCACCGGCGAAGCGATCGCGCGCGCCGAGATCCAGGCGCCGAACCGACGCCGCGCGATTGCCATGGCTGTGACCAGCGCAAATCCCGCGCGTGGAAGGCCGACCTCATGGTCTGCGGCCGTCGACCAGCTCTGTTTCGAGGAAGAACAGCGGCGCCTGATCATCCTTTCGGCCGGCAACATCGGTGACGACCTCATGCCGGCGGATCATCTGACGCGTAACGACCTTGAGGCTGTGGATGATCCCGCCCAGGCTTGGAACGCGCTGACGGTCGGGGCCTTCACGGAGAAGGTGGACATCGTCGACGCCGCTTATGCCGGCTACGCGCCAATCGCGCCGGCCGGCGAGCTTTCTCCACGCAGTCGGACGTCAGTCGTATGGGACAGGCAGTGGCCGGTGAAACCCGACGTTGTGTTCGAAGGCGGTAATCTCGGCCATGACGGAGCCTTGCCAGGGGAGCCGATCGACGATCTGCAGGTTCTGACGACGTTCTACCGTCCAGACCTTCGCCACTTCACCACCATCGGCGATACCAGCGCCGCGACCGCGCACGCGGCGCGAATGGCTGGACAGATCTTGGCGGCGCGTCCCGAACTGTGGCCTGAAACTGTCCGGGCCCTGATCGTCCACTCAGCCGAGTGGACACCAGCGATGCGCGCACGGATTGACGCATGCAATGGCGCGAAAGGTCAAATCCAGGCGCTGGTGCGGCGCTATGGCTACGGCGTACCAGATCTCCGGCGCGCGCTCCTGTCGACGGTGAATGACCTCACGCTCATCGTGGAAGACGAATTGCAGCCGTTTCACCGCGAGGCCGGGGCGACCGCGAAAACGCGCGACATGAAGTTACATCGCCTGCCATGGCCCAAGGAGCAGCTGGCTGCCCTCGGCGCGGCACATGTGGAGCTCCGCGCGACGCTGTCGTACTACATCGAACCCAACCCCGGCGAACGCGGATGGACCCGTCGGCATCGCTACGCCTCTCACGGCCTGAGATTCCGGGTTAAGTCGGCGACCGAAACCGTCGACGAATTTCGGGCTCGCATCAATCAGGCCGCACGCGACGAAGAGGAGGGAGCCCCGGTTGGAGGTGGAGAGGAATGGCTGCTCGGCACGTTTCGCGATCGTGGCTCCCTGCATAGCGATTTCTGGTCTGGCACCGCTGCCGATCTCGCCGAGCGAGACGCGATCGGCATCTTCCCGGTCGGCGGTTGGTGGAAGGAAAAACCTTACCTGGAACGGTTCGACGCGATCACGCGATACGCATTGATCGTGACCATCAGAGCGCCCGGCGCCGCGGTCGACATATTCACACCGGTGGAAGCGGCCGTCGCTGTGCCGATCGCGATCGAGACCTGACGGCGATGGCGCGGCGGGACATCGGGTCAATAGGCGAGAATAATTTTCTCAGCTGGTGCGAGCCCGAGGGATTTCGCGCGCAGAAATCTCACGTTGACCGGTTAGGTTGGGATTTCTTGCTTGAAAGCGAGCCATTGCGGACGCGGGACCGGCCCCTCGACGCCCAGAACGATCTTCCGAAATTCCTCATTCAGGTGAAGTCGACCGAGACCTCAGGCAGGGCGCCGCGGATCAAACTGTCCGCCCTGAAGCATCTTGTTGACGCCGACCTCCCGGCGGCGGTGGTCACGTTGTTTTACGCGAAGGGCGCCCGGCTACCCACACGCGGCTTGCTCGTTCCCGTCGATGACGCGCTTGTCACGGACACGCTCCGGCGCGTGCGCCGGGAGGAAGCACGGGGAAACCGTTCCATCCACAGAACCACCATTCCGGTCCCGCTGGATCGCGCCATCGAGATCAGCCCGACTGGGGAGGGATTGGCGAGAGCCCTTAACACGATGATCGGCGGCGCAGTGTCGACCTACATCGCGGGAAAAATATCTCATCGCCAGACCTGCGGCTTTGAGGACAAAGCGCTGGTTGGAACCTTTTTTGTCCCCGGCGAACAGGCTGCGAAAAAGCTCAGTCACCTCTTTCTCGGCGGACCGCGCGAGCTGCGAGTATTCGACCTCACGATCGAGCGCCGCCGGTTCGGCATCGCACTCGAAAACGACCGCGATCACTTTCGCCGGGCGGTCCTTGAGGTGGACGCACCGCCCTTGCTGACGTCCACCATCGAGCTCGCGACGATCGAGGGCGAGTGGATTTCGCTGCAGATGGACGGCTTCTTTCCGCCTCCGCTACAGCGAGACGTTAGTGGTCCGCTCCGGTTCGCCAACCGGTATCTCGAATTCGTTCTTAATTTCGACGATGAGCATGCAGGGCTGAGTTTTGATTATAATGGTGACCGAATCGTCCCTTTCGAAGAAGCGGTCAATATGGTCGAAGTCGGCTCAATTCTTGCGCGCCCAGAGAAGACTTTGACCATCCGTTTCAAGGGAGCAAAGCTCGACCTCGCCATGGGTCTGGAGGTGGGGCCATTCGGACGTTGGCTGCACGCCGCACCTACGCTTCGCAGGATCGTGTCGGCTCTCTCACGCTCGAAGCGTCATTACGCTTATCAAGTCGAGCTGAGGTCTTTTTACGAATGGATTGAAGCACACAACGAATATTTGGCGCTTCTGTCGATGCCAGGGGTGCACATGACCTTCCCGCGCTGGTCCGACGATGCCATCGTGGAGCACCAGGACGCAATATTGACGCCGTTCTCTCTCGTATTCGGTGATGCCGAATACACTGCGCTCATCGAGATCCCGATCGCGTCCGTGAAGCGCGGCGAGGACGCGATCACCGTAGTCGGCGGCCAGCCCAACGTCGTAGCAGATGTCGTCCGAAGGGCAGGTGCGGACACAAATGATTTCATTGAGTCCGCGATCGAGCAGTCAAAGCGCCAGAGGAAGAAGTTCGAGCCCGCGCTTGTTGCCGGCGGCTTTGAGAATTGGCGTACGGTGATGCTACCTGTGTCTCAAGTGGCGTGATGACGATCCAGCGGGCAGGACGATGAAAGAGAGACCCTTCACCAGGCCAACAATCGTTGCGGCAAACCAATTTCTAGCCGACGTGATCCGTACCCATACAATAGATCAACAAGATCGCATTGCGATTGTCACTCGAAGACGAGATTCCATCCGACACTGCTTTGGGAATCGAGAAGAAGTGTGACCGCCTTGGGCGCTTGTTCCTAGAGAGATCGCCCGACCCAATCGAAACCGCATCGATCGCCACGCGCCCAACATTCACCAACGGCGGCAATCTTGACCGTGATTCTGGCCGCTGAGAGCGGGAAGCCCGTTGATCTCAGGTGGACTTCGCCGAGACAGGCCGCTTGTCCCGGCGCCTCAGCTGACGCCGAACGGCCCCGCTTGGTGGGTGGGGGGTGGGGTTTTCGGGATCAGTCCGGTTCGGCCGGGACCAGATCAGCTGCAGGTCGATCTCGCCTTCGACCTCGACCAGCGTGGCGTAGATCGGAGCAGGGAAGCTCGGATCGTCTAGCCTCTGCCCGAGGCATAATTGGCCCATGCGTTGAGTGTGCAGGCCCGGTTGAGAACGGGGCGTCGCACCAAAACTGCAGGGGAGTTGCCGCAAAAGCGAACTGCCCAGGAGCGGACATTCGTAACGTCCGGAAGGGGTCAAGGTGAGCCCTCGAGGGAGAGCATCGGGAACGTCTGCTTTCTTCGAACTCCGTCATTGCAAGTGATTAACTAGCTGGCGCAGAAGATGCTCCCGTGTGACGCGCCGCAAATCATCGTTGAAATCCTTTTCTGTTGAAACAAACGTTTGCACTTTGACGCCGTCTGCTTTGGCGTCGTCAGCAAGCTTGTGCGCGGCGTTTTGTCCGGCGCGATCATTGTCTGCGGCGACGATCAGGGTATCCCTTCGGCGTGGGCCGCCTTTCGAATTTTGAGCAGGAACGCGATGCTGCGCAGCTAAGTCGGCTTTATGAGCGAGGCTAACTGCACAGCATGGGTCGGATGACATTGATCACGGGCGTCGAACGGCGCCGACGGTGGAGGGACGAAGATCGGGTTCGGATACTGGCGGCGATTGAGGAGCCCGGCGCGGTGGTCGCCGAGGTGGCGCGTCGCGAGGATGTCTGCACGAGCTTGGTCTACAAGTGGCGCCGAGCGGCGCAACGGAACGGAAGCATCGACGCTTGCGGGTTTTCGCCGGTAGTCATCGAGACGCCGCCGCCGCAATCACCGCCTCTGAACGACATCGACGCGAACGTCATCGAAGTGGACATAAAGGGCGCCCGTGTTCGGATTGGCGCCGGCGCGCCTTCTGCGACGATCGCCGCGACATTGAAAGCGCTGCGCCGATGATCCCGCTGCCGGCGGGCTGCCGGGTCTGGATCGCGACCGGCCATACCGACATGCGGCGTGGCATGCAGGGGCTGGCGCTTCAGGTGCAGGAGCAGTTGAAGCGCGACCCGCACGCGGGCGACCTGTACATCTTCCGCGGTCGCCGCGGTGACCTGGCGAAAATCCTCTGGCACGACGGGGTTGGCCTGTCGCTTTATGCCAAGCGTCTCGACCGAGGAAAGTTCATCTGGCCCTCGGCGAGTGCGGGCGTGGTGTCGATCTCGGCCGGACAGATGGCCTATATGCTGGAAGGAATTGACTGGCGAAACCCGCAACTCACCTACAGGCCGCAAAGCGCGGGGTAAGGCGTGAAAAAAGCTGGGGTCGACTGCATTTTGGGGCGCCACAAATCACTGGAAGTATGATTCACTTCGCGTCATGGACGCTGCGGCCAAAGCTCTTCTCGACGAAAACGCCGTGCTGAAAGCGCAGCTCGCCGTCGCGCTTGCAAAGGCGTCGGAAGACATGGCGCTGATCGCGGCGCAAAAGCTCCAGATCGCCAAATTGCAACGGCAGATCTACGGGCAGAAATCGGAGCGCTCTGCGCGGCTGCTCGATCAGTTGTCGCTCGAGCTGGAGGAGTTGGAGGCGAGCGCGACGGAAGACGAACTCGCCGCGGAGCGCGCCGTCGCGAAGACGACGACGGTCGCCGGCTTCGAACGCAAGCGGCCGGAGCGCAACACCTTCCCCGACCATCTGCCGCGCGAGCGCGTGGTCATCGAGGCGCCGAAGGCCTGCGCCTGTTGCGGCGGTTCGCGCCTGCGCAAGCTCGGCGAGGATGTCACGCGAACGCTGGAGACGATGCCGCGCCAGTGGAAGGTTGTGGAGACTGTGCGAGAGAAGTTCACCTGCCGGGACTGCGAGAAGATCACGCAAGCCCCCGCGCCGTTCCATGTCGTCGCGCGCGGCTGGGCGGGGCCGAGCCTCCTTGCGATGATCGCCTTCGAGAAGTTCGGCCAGCATCAGCCGCTGAACCGCCAGGCCGAGCGCTATGCGCTGGAAGGCGCGCCGATCGCCCTGTCGACCATGGCCGACGCGGTCGGCTCCCTCTGCTCCGTTCTCGATCCGCTGCGGCGTCTTGTCGAGGCGCACGTCCTCGCAGCCGAGCGGCTGCATGGGGACGACACCACGGTTCCCGTGCTGGCCAAGGGCAAGACCGACACAGGACGCTGCTGGATTTATGTGCGCGACGACGCGCCCTTCGGCGGCGCCGGGCCGCCGGCCGCGATGTTCTATTACTCGCGCGATCGGCGCGGGGAACATCCGCAGGGCCATCTGGCGGGATACTCCGGCATCCTGCAAGCGGACGCCTATGACGGCTACAACAAGCTGTATCTTGCAGACCGCGAGCCCGGCCCGATCCGGGAGGCGGCGTGTTGGACCCACGCACGGCGTCCGTTCTTCGCAATGGCGGACATCGACGAAAACGCGCGTCGCAGGGCGGCCGGGAAGAAGGAAATCCCGCTGTCGCCGATCGCCATCGAAATCGTGCGCCGGATCGACGCACTGTTTGCGATCGAGCGCACGATCAACGGCAAGAGCGCGGAGGAACGTCTTGCGGTTCGCCAGGCGTCGAGCCGCCCACTCGTCGACGAGCTCGAAAGCTATCTGCGCGAACAGGTCGCGAAGCTGTCGCGCGGACACGATCTCGCAAAGGCGATCCAGTACATGCTGAAACGCTGGACTGCCTTCACGCTGTTCCTCGGCGACGGACGCGTTTGCTTATCGAACAACGCTGCGGAACGAGGGCTGAGAGGCATTGCACTCGGCAGAAAAAGCTGGTTGTTCTGCGGTTCCGATCGCGGAGGCCAGCGCGCCGCGGCGATGTACAGCCTTATCGTGACCGCGAAGATGAACGGCGTCGATCCGCAGGCCTGGCTCGCCGACGTCCTCGCCCGCATCGCAACCCACCCCGCGCATCGGCTCGACGAGCTGCTCCCGTGGAACTGGCACAAGAACGACGCCGCGTCGGCGCTGGCGGCATAACCGCCGCGGACCTACCCTGCGGCCTACGGCGAAGGCTTACCGATCAGGCGACGCATCCCGGCCGGAATTTTCCACGCCGCGAGATGCCCCGCCGAAAGCGCCGCGACCATTGGGAGATGTTGCATTGCGCTCTTGAGCGAAAGCACGGTTTCGATTCCTTCGCCGATGATCGCGAATTCGTCGATGACTCCAAAGCGCACGCCATTGCCGAGAATGGCGCCGAGCGCGCGGCGCGGCGACGCGACATTTGCTTTTGCGTTCCGCACGGGGTCGAGGAACGTCCGATGAATGCCTGTGATCGCGCCGCTGTTGTCGGTGACGGCGGCGACTAGGGCCGGCAATTTGCGCGACGGCGAATTGCGGCTCTCGCGATAAATCAGCGCCGGGTGATAGCGCAGTGGCGCGTTGCTCAAATCAGCGGTGATTTTTCGCGCGCGCAGATAGGCCTCGGCTTTTGTGCCGATGATCGGCTGCGACGCCGCCCAAATTTTGCGGGCGAACGCGATCGTGTCGCATGCCTCTGAATTCCGATCGCAACTCTCGGTCGTCGTCTCACGCGGCATGCGCAAGAAGTGTCGCGCCTCGTCAAGCGTGTCGCGAAAGGACGTAAGCCCTTCTCGTTCGCGGATGAGATCGAGAAGGTCGCCATGTTGATCCGTCGCGCCATCCGTCCACTTCCCACGCGCGCCCTTGCCGGAGAGCGGACCTTTGAGCCGCACATAGAGACTGCGGCCCGCATTGTTGTTCACGTCGCCGACGATCCAGTAATTGCCGCAGCGACTACCATTCGAGAGATAATGTTTGCAAACGGCCTCGACATGTTCGGCGAGACTGCAAGACAGAGTCCGGGCGGAGCTTTCCATGATCGCCTCCCGCTCTTCACGCGCTGACGCGAGTCGCGGGCGCGACGCGGAGCAGGGGATAGAGGGCGAAAAGCTTCTCGACTATTCTTGAAGCCTCATCGCCCAGCGGCACGAAGAGGCGCAGCTTCCAGGCGATGATTTCGGAAACGAGACCCTGCGCCTTCAGGCGCTCGACCATCGTGTCGGAAAAGCCCGTGAGTTCGAGTCGATGCCGGTTCATCACCAGCGATCGCTTGAGCACCAGTCCCTCCGCCAACACGAGGCTCGCGCCATCCTGCAGGACCGCGGCGATCGCGGCGGCCGGGGCGAGAGTTGGCGCGCCGGCGCCTGTCGCCTCAAGGAGCATGGCGGCGCTTGCCGCCGAAACGAGCCGGCCAATGACGCGTTCGCCCTGATCGGTCTGCAGGCGATAGACCCGCGCGGCCTCGTCCGGGAGGCGGTTCCAGACCGGGAGCAGGAGTCCGGTCACAATATGAAACGTGCTCTCGGTCAGTTCGGGAAGGGAGGCGACCTCAGCTTCCCACGCGCGCTGAAATTCTTCTGATGATGCATCGCGCCAATGCGAGCGCTCCAGCGCGTCGACCGTGATCACATCGGCATGAATGGGCCGCAGCAGACGAACCCGCGGCAAAACCGAACCGTCGTCCTGCATCAATGCTGTTGCTGGCAATTTGACCGCCGCGCGGCCCGACTGGTCGTTGACCATCAGTCCCGATTTTTGTGAAGCCGTCGCATGGTCGAACGCCGCGTCAAGCGTTGTGATCCGCGTCTTGTCCTTGCGCAGGATGGTCAGCAGCTGTGTCTCCGCGCCGCTCCTGCCATGCACGGCGATGGTCTGGCGATTGGTGACGACGAGGCTCTCAGCCATCAGCGTCTCGACGCCGACATCGAAGATGCCGGCTTGAATCGCCGCCTCGACCTGCGCCGCCATTAACCCCTCGAACACGTCGAAGAGGAGATTTTGCAGAGCGATCGGCAGCGCGAGGATTCGGTTGAGGAAAGTCGAGATTGGCGGCAATTCCTCCTTGAGGCTGCCGTCCTGATCGGTAAGATCGAGACCGGTCGCTTCCATAAAGCCCGTCAATGAGCAGCCTTCGACCTTGCCGGCGAAGACGAGCTGATACAGCCGGCGCAGCGCCGCGCGTCCGTAGGGGGATTCGAGATTGTCCTCCGGCCGGAACAAGCCCTGGCCGCCGGTCTGGCGCTGACCGCGCGTGATCGCCCCGAGCGTGTCGAGCCGCCGGGCGATTGTCGAGAGAAAGCGCTTTTCTCCCTTTACATCGGTCGCGACCGGACGGAACAAGGGCGGCTGAGCCTGATTGGTGCGGTTGGTGCGCCCAAGCCCCTGAATGGCGTTGTCCGCCTTCCAGCCGGGTTCGAGCAGATAATGGACGCGGAGCCGCTGGTTTTTGGCGCTGCGCTCGGCGTGATAGGAGCGGCCCGTGCCGCCGGCGTCGGAAAAGACGAGAATGCGCTTCTCGTCATCCATAAAGGCCTGCGTCTCGCCCAAATTGGCGGAGGCCGGCCGGTTCTCGACGCAAAGCCGATCCAAGCCATCGGCATTGGTCTTGCGCACGATCCGCCGCGAGCGGCCAGTGACCTCGGCCACCATCTCCGTCCCAAAGCGCTGAACGATCTGGTCGAGCGCGCCCTGCACGGCGGGCAGCGCAGCGAGATGCTCGATCAGCCGGTCCCGGCGCGCCATCGCCTCGCGCGACTGGACGGGGTTGCCGTGCTCGTCGACCACGGGCCGCGAGTGAAGATCGCCATCCTCGTCGGAATAGACCTCGAAGAGCTGTGTCGGGAAGGAATGGGCGAGATAGTCGAGAACATATTCTGCCACGTTGCCCGATATGCCGAGTGGCCGTGACGACTCCCCGGTTTTGCGGGGGAAAGCTCGATGATTGCGCGGCATAATTTTTCTCCTTCTGTTGTGAAAAACCCCTCGGCTGGGGGCAGCCGAGGGGCGGTGAAGTCGGGCGAGGGTTTGGCGTTACGCGGTGTTTCGGACCTCGCCGAGCATCGCGAGCAATGCATCGGGCGGCGGTCGGAACTTGCCTTTCTGGATCGTGGGCGAAGCGTGCGCCGACAGCACCGCCAATTTCTCGGCGGGATCGGCCCGAAGATAGGCTTCCGTGCTCTGTATGCTCGCGTGGCCGAGCCAAAGCGCGACTTTCCGGATGTCGCCGGTCGCCGCGAGCGTGTGCATGGCGCAACTGTGTCGAAGCACATGCGGCGTCACGTGTTTATCTGCCAAGGGCGGCTGCGTCCGGGTGGCGGCCGCGACATGTAGCGCCAATCGATGCGCGAATCCGTCGCGGCTCATTCGTCCGCCGTTGCGATTGAGAAACAGTTCTGGCGCCTGACCGGACGGGCGAACCGCCAGCCATGCTCTCAACACGGTTTGTGTCTCGCGCCACAACGGCAGCACGCGCTCGCGCCGCCCTTTCCCGAGGATCTTCACCGTCGCAAGCGACGGCTGCGGAAAATCGTCGATGCGAAGCGAGAGCAGTTCAGAGACGCGAAGCCCTGCGGCATAGGTCAGATGCAGCATGGCGCGGTCGCGGGTTCCGCCCAAGCTGCGCGGATCCGGAGCCGCCAGCACCGCCTGGACCTCCTCTTTGGTGAGATGGTCGATGAGCGTCGCGTCGGTGCGCTTGATTGGAAGCGCGCGGATGCGCAGCGCCTGGTCGAGGCAGGCCGGCGCCTGGTATTCGAGGTATCGGAAGAATGTTCGGACAGCGGCGAGACGAGTGTTGCGAGTGCGCGCGCTGTTTCCCCGGTTTTCCTCGACATGATCGAGGAATTCCAGCACGAGCTTCGGGTCGATGTCCTCCACGGCGAGGTCGCTTGGCCTCCGCTTCAGGCGCGCTGCCGCGAAGCGAACCAAAAGCGTGAAGCTGTGAGCATAGGCCGCTACCGTGTGAGGACTGGCGTTTCGTTCGCGCGGCAGATGTTCGCGCAGAAACTTGGCGAGGTAGGGAGCGAGGGCCGTCATGCCGCCTCTCCCTGAAACAGACGTTCGTTCGCTTCGGCGATGTCGCGCATCAGAACGGGCGTCGCTTGCAGATACCAGTAGGTGTTCGCAACGTCCGCGTGACCGAGATAGACGCTGAGCGCCGCCATGTGACGCCTGACCGCTTGCCGGTCGTGCGCGCACGCTTCCAGTGATCGCACGGCAAAGGTGTGACGCAGGTCGTGCAAGCGGGGACCCTTGGTTCCGGTTCCGCCTCGAAATCCGAGTTTGCGCGCAAGCCGCACGAAAATGACGTGGACTCTGGTCTTGGTCGGCGGCCGGCCGGTTTTGACGACGAACAGATCGTCGCCGCTTCCGCCCAACTTGTCGCGGATCGCCAGGTAATCAAGCAATGCTCGGCGCGTGGTCGCATGGAGGGGCACAAGACGGCTCTTGCCGAATTTGCCGCGCCGGATGATCAGACCATCTCCGGTGAAATCTTGCCGTTGCAAGGCCAGAGCTTCGGAAATCCGCAGACCCGTCGCGGCCAACAAGCCGAAGAGGCAATGATAGGTGTGCGGACTGATCGAGTTCTTGGGCGGCAACTCCAGAGCGGCTTGCATGACCGCGCGTATTTGCTCGGGCTCCAGGATGTGCGGAGCCGGTCGCGGGCGCTTGCCGCGCCCGAGGGCGTTTGCGGGCGGGACCTCGTGTTGCGGGTCTTCGGCGTTGAGAAATGCGCAAAAACGCCGAACCGTGTCATACTTGGTTCTCGCCGAGTTCGGCGACGACGCGGACGCGCACCACTCATGGACGCGCCTGGTTTGAACGCAGACGTCTTCATGCGCCTCCGCGTATTCCGCAAAGAGCTCCAGAAGCCGCTCTTGCTCTTTGAACTCCAGCCCAAGACCTCGATGCAGGGCGACATAACGGGCGACATGATTGCTCAGCATGCTTCGCCTCCGAGCCAGGGCTGCGCGACGGCCTCGAGCATCGTGATGTCGACCTTCGCATAGATGGCCGTCGTGCTCGGCGAACGATGACGCAGGATCGTTCCGACCGACTCCAGATTCGCGCCGCCGCGCAACATGGCCGTCGCGAGTGAGTGACGAAACAGATGGGAGCCAGTGGGAACGCCTTCGATCCCTGTTCGAGCCACTGCCCGAGCAACGATGCCCGCGATCTCCGACGCGGACGCGAACGGCCTGAAGGGAGCCTGGACACGCAGGAACACATGCGCTTCACGGGCCGGCGGGCGTGCCTCGGTGAGATACGCCAACAGCGCGTCCCCGGCGTCCTGCGGCAAAGGCAACCGTGTCGGTTGTCGACTTTTGCCGTGGCGCAGGCAGAGGACCGCGTTCGCCCAATCGATATCGGCGAGCCGCAACCGCCAGACATCGCCGGCGCGAAGTCCAAGGCGCGCCAGGAGAAGCAGAATCGCCCGGTCCCGGACGCCGACAGGCGTGGACAGATCGTAGGAGTCGATGATCCGTTCGATCGTTTCCGGGCTGGCGTAGCGTGGAAGCGTCGCGAGACGACGCAATGCCGCGGGCGGCACGGCATGAATGAGCTCGGGTCGGCATTCGCCCTGCGCGGACAGGAATCGCAAATACACGCGCAACACCGTCACTGTCATTCGAACCGATGCACGTGAGCGCGATGGCGCTTGATCGAGCACGATGGCGCGGATTATCGCGGCGTCGAAGGCGGCCGGATCCGGGCCCAACGCCGACGCCCAGCGCGACGCCTCCTGGAGATAGCGCCGTATCGTCTCATCGGTCGTCCCGCGATGACGTTTGAGCCAAATGCGAAACGCAGAAAGGCGCGGGTCTTCGACGAATGTCGGTTCTGTGCTCACTGGCGGAATCGCGTCGCGACGCCGCAAGAAGTCGATGAAGCCACGCGCGCCTCGTCGGCGCCGTGCGAACCCCGTGCCCTCGACCACTTTGCCGCGCTTGCGCTTTATGGGGCAGCGGCAATCGTGCTGGGCGAAACGTTCGATTACGGCGTCGTCCACATCGCGCCACAAAACACGAGACAGGCGAAGCCACACCACGAGATGCTCCGCCTCTGACCGATAGCTGCGCCGACATTCTTGGCTATAACCAAGTGTGTCGAGATGACGCGCGAAATCGGCGAGATGCGTGTCGATGCATTCGACGTCTTTGACAACCTGAATTTGGTCGCGCTCCTCCAAAAAGCAGACGAAGCGACGAACGCGGCCGAGATACGTCGATGTTTTAAGTTGGCGCGCTCTGTAACGACCGCATCGACAGCGATGCCGCGCGAAACGTTCGACGATCGCTTCATCGACGCCACTCAACGGGATGCGGCTCTTGTGGAGCCACGTCGAAAAGTGACGCGCGGCGCTTTGGTCGATTTGCAACGCTCCTGAACGGAAACTTCTGAGGCTCTCAAGAAATGCAGACGCCAGAGCGTAGTCCGGCGCCGGCGCATCCTGCTCGCTGCAACGCTGTTCGGCGAGCGGGCGGTTTTTGGCTGTCATGTTGGTCCCTTCGTTTGAACAAAAACGAAGGACCGTAGCGAGAGGAGAAAAATTATGCCGCGCAATCATCGAGCTTTCCCCCGCAAAACCGGGGAGTCGTCACGGCCACTCGGCATATCGGGCAACGTGGCAGAATATGTCTTATCCCGAGATCGGGATAAGACATATTCGCGCGGGGTGATGTCGCAGGAGAGATCGCCCCATTCCGACGAGGGAATTTCCGCGAGACGGCGCTCCATCAGGGCTTCGCTGGTCGAGACGATCTGGATGACGGCGGCGCGACCCGCCTCCAAATCGCGCTCGATCGCAGCGATGAGGCTTGGGACCTTCATCGCCGTGATCAGATGATTGAAGAAGCGCTGCTTGTTGGATTCGAAGGCCGAGCGCGCCGCGCTCTTGGCGTTGCGATTATACGCCTTGCCGCCTTCGCCGGTGATGTTCGCCGCCTCCAGCGCCGCGGTCAGATTATTGTGAATGATCTCGAAGGCGCCGGCATAACAATCATAGATGCGGATCTGCTCCGCCGAGAGCTGATGCTCCAGCATCTCGACCTCGACTCCGGCGTAGGACAACGCGCGCGACGCATAGAGGCCGAGAGCCTTGAGGTCGCGCGCCAGCACCTCCATGGCGGCGATCCCGCCCGCCTCCATCGCCGCGATAAAATCCGGCCGCGTCGGGAAGGGCATGTCGGTCGAGCCCCAGAGCCCGAGACGCGTCGCATAAGCGAGATTGGCGACCGTCGTCGCCCCGGTCGCCGAGACATAGAGGATGCGGGCGCCGGGCAGGGCGTTCTGCAATCTTAATCCGGCACGTCCCTGTTGCGAGGCGGTCTTCTCGCCGCGCTCGCCCTTGTCGCCAGCCGCGTTTGCGAGCGCATGCGCCTCGTCGAAGACGATGACGCCGTCGAAATCAGGCCCGAGCCAGTCGATAATCTGCGACAGGCGCGAAGCCTTCACCGCGCCGTCTCGGCCCTGCCGCTCATCCGACCGCAGGGTCGAATAGGTCGTAAAGAGTATGCCCTCAGACAGTTTGATCGGCGCGCCCTGCTTGAAGCGGGACTGCGGGACGATCTGCAACTTTTCCTGCCCAAGCGCCGACCAGTCGCGTTGCGCGTCTTCCAGCAGCTTGTCGGATTTGGAGATCCAGAGCGCCTTGCGGCGGCCTTTCAGCCAATTGTCGAGAATGACGCCAGCGACCTGACGTCCCTTACCGGCGCCCGTGCCATCGCCGAGATAATAGCCGCGGCGAAAGCGGACCGCCTTCTCGGCGTCGTCCGGCGCAGCGGAGACCGTGTCGAAGCTTTCATTGACGAGGAAGGAGCCGGCGAGGAGGCTGCTATGGGCTTCGCCGGTATAGACGACGCTCTCGAGCTGCGCGTCGGACAAAAGCCCGGACTCAACAACGCTCTTCGGCAGATGCGGCCGATAGATTGGCTTTGGCGGCGCGACCGACGCCATGGCGGCGGATTGCACGAGCGTCGTCGGGTGCGGCTTCGCGCCCTCGATTACGATCGACTGCACCGCATAGGGCTCGTAGAGCCCGGCGCTGAGCGCGCCGCCCTCGGGCGCTTTCCAGTCGCGAAGCTCATGGGCGACTTCGACGATCTCTGAAGACACGCGCGGGGCAGGGGTCAGAACGCATGCGTTTGGACGCGCAGAATCCGCAAAGGCGAGACGCGGCGCGGCGCGACGCGTTGCAATGATCGGCGTGAGCAGATTGCCGGCCCAACCGACGCCGGCCTGGATAGGCGTATCGCCATTGCCCAGAGCGGTAGCAAGCGACACGCGCGGCGGAATCTCGCGCTGCACGAGCGCGAGCAATTCCGAAAGATCGGCGACCGGACCAAAGCCAACGACAAATGCTTTCGGCTTCTCGGCCGGCATTTTGTCGAAGACCGTCAGCCGGCTTTCGACGCTCGTCCCATGGCGCGCGAAAAATCCGCGCGCGAGCGACGCCGTGAACACGAGCCGGCCCTGTTCCTGCAAGCGCTGGAAACTTCCCCGCCAGCTGTTCGCGGTCGGGGCAAAACTCTCGCCCGTGATGGCGACAAGCCGTCCGCCGGCGCGAAGTCGCGCGAGAGCCGCGCGAACATGGTCGAAAGTTGCCGCGGCATGCCGCCCCTCGATCAAGGGCGACGAGGAGAAAGGCGGGTTCATCAGCACGACGGTTGGAACATGATCGGCGTCGAGACGATCGTGCAGCTGCGCGCCGTCGATGCGGCTGAGCGGCGCTTGGGGATATAGAAGTTTCAGGAGATCGGCGCGCGTCGCACCCCATTCATTGAGCAGGAGTTTTGCGCTGGCGAGCTCGGCGAAGATCGCCAGCATCCCCGTGCCGGCGGAAGGCTCAAGCACGACATCGCCGGCGCCGATCCCCGCCGCGAGGCTCGCGACATAGGCGAATTCCAGCGGCGTCGAGAATTGCTGCAGCGCCTGGCTTTCTTCCGAGCGGCGCGTTTCGCTCGGAAGTAGCGCGCCGACTTTCTTGAGCATGGCGAGAAGGCGCGCCGGATCATTCGCCGCGCGCGCAGCCATTGCCGGCCCATAGCGACGCAGGAACGAAACTTGCGCCGCCTCGACCGCCTCATCGGCGTCCTTCCAGCTCCAGGCCCCTTGCGAGTCGCTTGCGCCAAAAGCGGCTTCCATCGCCACGCGCACGGCTGGGGCGTCGATGACGCGTCCCTTCGCAAGATGCGCGACGAGCGTTTGCGCCGCCATGATCAGCGCATGCGGCTTGTCCGTCGCAACGAAGGAAAGTTCGGATTGTTCGCGGGGCGTAGCGGCGAGGATCGGGCTCATCGATTGTCTCCGGGATTGTGACCGGCCCGGGACGCTCTCTCTTTGCTCCTCCCGGGCTCGCCCTCCCGGCCAAGCCCTTTTCCTCTTCTCTCCCCCCGCCGTCGCGCCGACGATCAGCGCCGTGACGCCGCCGCCAATCCGTCAGAACGACGACGCCGATTTTTGTGATGACTTACTGCGCCGCGCGACGGCGTTCTCGCGACAGCGGGCGCGCCAGGCGATTGCGTAAGGCCGATCCGTCGGCGTCAACAGATCCAGAATGTCCTCGGGGCAGTCGCTCGCGCAGGGCCCCATAGCTTCGGTCATATCTTTGTAGCCGAAGATGAATCCTTCCGGATCACGCGGGTTGTAGTAGGTGAGGCAGACAAGCGCGAAGACCTCACGTGCGCCGTCGCTGCGCTGCTGCTCGAGGGCGGCGTAGTACGTGTCGCCAAGGAGCTTTGAGCACACAGGATCTTAGATCGGCCTTCCGCATTCTCGAAGCTGAATTGCGCGTCGAGATAGTCACGCGGTCCTGCATGACCGCCGAGTGATTGCATATAGAGCCAGCCCATGGCGGCGCCTTTCAAAACAGAGGGAAGATGCGCGCGTCAGGACGCGCGACGGTGTCGGGAGACAGAGATTCAGCGAGTGACGAATGCGCTTCTTGAGCGGGCGACGAAACGTCAGCGTCGACGCGGCAGATGCGGCGAAAGGCGGAACGGCGCGCGCCATCCCGCCGCTGAGCATCATTCCGCGGCCGTGGCGCGCGGCTCCTCTTCCTCGGCGTCGAGCAAAGCCGCGTCGTCGTCATCGCCCAGGAAATCCGGCAAGGCGTCGCTCTCTTGCTTTTGGACGATTGCCGCGTCAGCATCATCCATTGTCGAGCCGCGAAGCGGCTCGGGCAACCAGCCTGTTCCCTGGAGCAGACGCTGGGCCTCGACCGCCATGTCGGATTTTTTCAAATGATTGATCATCTGCGCGGCCGCTTCGCCCTTCGCTTCGCGCACCGCCGCGAGAATTCGCGCCTTGGTCACCTTGCCGAAATAGCTCTCAACAGTCGGCGTCCAGTGCGCGCTCATATCGAGCCCAACATGTTCGGCGAGTCGATCGGCATGATCCAGCGCCTTTGAGCGGCGTTCGTGCGGAAGCTGCAGCGCGTTGACGCTCTGGCCGACGCAGAAGGCGAAAAGCCCGGCTGTCGATTCGCGATCCGCTTTCACCAGCCAGTCCCAAAGATTGTCCGATTTCTTCGGCAGTCGCAACTGCCAATGGCCCTGCGCTTCATCATTCGCCCGCGCCGTAGCGCTATCGGCGAGGCCGGAAGCATAGCCGCCGAGCGGTGCGGATTTGGCGTCGACCTCAATGCAGCCGTCGAAGCGGCCGGAAGAGTAAAAACTCTTCAACGCCAGCGCGTGGGTCGCGGCAAGAAACGCCGCCTCCGGATCATTGGCGAGCGCAACGCGCAGCGCGAGCGTTCGGTGGGCGGTGAGATCGCTCATCAATCGGTCCGATAGTTTTGACGAGACTTCCGTCTCGTCCTGGTCGGCCGCGTCTCCATCGGGACTGCCGGCCGCACCGTCGCCAGCGCGTTTTGGAGCGGCCACCGATCCCGTGCGCTCGCCGGCGGCCGGCGCGCCTGCGGGCTCCTCATCCTCGGGCCGGACAAAGCCGCGCTCGACCTTCTGAGCGCCATCATGGTCGATGCAGACAAATATTCCGGCGCGCGAGATTTCGGTCGGATCGTAGATTGCCGGTCGCTCGTCAACCGCCACCATCTCCTTTTCGAGTTCCGCGAGCCGACGGTCGACCTCTTCTGGAAGATCTTCCGCGCCCTCATGTTCGTCCGACAACGCGTCATATTCGGCGAGCGCAACGTCGTAACGCGCCTGCTGTTCCTCCGAGACCGGCGCGTAGCTCGCCGGCAGCCGCCGCAGCCCATTCGTGTGACCATAGGGAAAATCGATCGCGATCTCCGACCATTTCCAGCCCTCAGTGCGAAGCGCGTCGGCGGCTTCCGCGAGCTTTTCCCGTGCGAGACGGTCGAGCAGCGCCACATCCTGCAGCCAGCCGCCATGATCCTGCTGGAAGAGATCGCGAAGGATGACCCCGCCCGCCGCCTCATAGGCTTCAACGCCGACGAAGACCACGCGCTTGTCGCCTGCCTTCACCGCGCCTTCGGTCAGCAGGCGCCGGATCGTGTAGGGCTCCTTGTTGTAGGAACGGGTGAGAGTCTTCCAAACTTCCTCTTGCCGCGCATGGTCGTCGGTGACGCAAAAGGCCATGAGTTGCTCGAGGCTCAATTCTTCGGCGACGTAAAGGTCGAGCAGCTCCTGGCTCGCCGCTGCGAGTTTCAGTCTCTGTCGCACCACCGGCGCGCCAACGAAAAAGCGCGCGGCGATCTCATCAATCGTGACGCCCTGATCCTGCAAATTCTTGAACGCCCGAAACTGATCGAGCGGATGCAGCGCCTCCCGCATTGTGTTCTCGGCGAGCGAATCCTCCTCCTCGATCCCGTCGGTTTTCACGATGCACGGAACGGGCGCGTTTTTCGCGAGGCGCATCTGCTTGACGAGCGATTTAAGCGCCGCGAGACGTCGCCCGCCCGCGCTGACCGCGAATTGACCCTTTTCGGCGCCCTGTTCGTCCACGATCGGCCGAACGCTCAAGGACTGCAACAATCCCCGCCTTGCGATATCCTCGGCCAGATCCTCGACACTCACCCCAGCCTTGATCCGGCGAACATTCGCGTCCGACGCCACAAGCTTGTCGAGCGCGATATCCCGCGCCGCCGTCAAAACAATCTTCGACATGTCCCTGAACTCCGCGACGGATGGGCGAGAGCCTCTCTCTCACCCTCTGCTCCGTCGAAAAGCCCAAAGGGCTCTCTCGCTCTCAGGTGCCGCCCCCAGCCGCCGCAACCGGGCACGTTCCGCACCTCGGCGCGCGCGCGTAAGCCTCGGCGACCGGGCAAGTGGCGCATAGGACAGCGCGCGCCAGGGCGGCGGATCGGCCGGCTTGCCGATCGCGATCATCGGACCGCGAATCGCGAGGTCCGCGACCTTTCCGAAATCGATCATGCGGCGATCGATCACGGGCAAGCCCGCCGCGATCGCAGCGGCTTTGACCGGCGCGCAGTCATAGCCGCTCAGCCAGCCGCTCCCGAAATGCAATGAAAACCCGCCCCTCCCGATAAAGAGATGCCCGCCTTGGGTGGCGAGGGCCTTGGCGATTGTCTCACCGTAATTGTCGGTCATGAGCGAAATCTTCGCGACGAGCGCGCGGGAGCCTTTCTCTCGCTGTCTGTCCCGTCGTGAAGCGCGCTCACCGCTCTCGCTCTTCGCAAAAGCAGCGGTGAAAGGCCCGGCGCGCGACCGGGGGCGGCATCCTGTCCTGCCTTCCGCGCTTGTCGAGCCACAGCCTTGCTTCGGATGCCGCGCGCAAAGCGCAAGCAGGCAAAGTCTAATAAACTGGCAAAAATTCCCGAATTGCCCTTGGCAGCCGCGCGAGAATCTATGACAGTGCTGGGGCGGTGTCGTGATTTTTCTGGGGCAAAATGATCGGCGGCGAGCCAAAGCGGTCGCGTAAGGCGGGTAAAGCGGGGGGGACGGCTCAGGCGGATCGACGACGCCGGCTCATGGTCGTCACGATCGCTGATCGGCTCGAGTCGCCCTATCTCGCAAACCTCTCGAACCGCCTGATCGCCGAACAGGCGAAGAGCGGCTTGTCGAAGCCGGAATTCGCCGAATTCGTCGGCATGTCAGGGTCGCAATTTCGCTATGTGCGTCGCCGGCTCGGGAACCCGTCCATCACAATGTTGGCGGAAATTTCAAAAAAGCTTCGCGTCCCGCTCTACGAGTTGCTCGAAGCCAAGCCGGTTCGCGATCGTAAGAATCCCTCCGGGGCGAAAATGGTCGAGACGATCGGCGCCGTCGTAAACGAGCGCTTCCGCAATAGCGGCCTGACCAAACAGGAATTTGCAAAATTTCTGAATGTTTCCCTGCCGCAGCTCTATCTCATCACCGACGGCGTATCGAACCCGTCGCTGCTCGCGCTCGTCGAACTCGCAGAACGATTGGACATCAGCTTGTGGCAATTGCTTGGCGTCGAGTCGCTACACAAAGCGGCGAGCGGCGCCAAACGCGCGGCGACCCGAAAAACTTCGCGAGTCGCGCGGCTTCCATCTCAACGAGGAGCGTGAGGAAAGAGCGCAGACGGACCATTCCTAGTTTTCGTTATCTGAGGTAGGTAACAAAATGACCTGAGCGTTAGGTTTAGGGTAAAAATCAGCGAGAACTACCGTGGAACGATTCATCCTGCTGTTGGTCGGCTGTGCCTCGTTGCTCTCCAACATAGCTCCATCATCGCCCCGGTGGCGGGGTTTAGCCGGTTCAGAGTAGTCGCGCGGCCCTGATCCTGTGCAAAGCGGGTACAGGGTAAGAATCCCTTTTAGTCTGTTCGTATATTGTTCTATAGTGCGCACATGGTAAAAACCATAACTCCGAACCAACTGCTTGGGCAGATTGGCGAGACCGCCGTTCAATTGCGATTCCTCACCATGGGCTTTCAGTTCGACGTGCGCTCGCGCCTCGAAACAGGAATCGATGGGATCGCCGAGGTAATGATCGAAGGCCAGCCAACCGCGCGAATGATCGCGGTGCAAGTGAAAGCGACCGACGCGGGTATTTACACGGGCGAAGATGCCAGCGGCTTTACCTACTTGCTGCGGAGTCAAGACCTCGCTTACTGGCGAGGCTCGAACCTTCCCATAATCATCGTCCTTTTTCGCAAGAGCGATGAGACCTATTACTGGAAAGAAATTTCAAGCGGTTCGGGGCCAGGCGAAAGGCGGCTGAGCTTCGACAAGAAACTGGACGTGCTAGACGCGAACGCTGTCGCTCGGCTCGCAGCTCTTACTATTCCGAAGACAGGCTTCGGCTACTACGTTCCGCCACTCGGCGGCGGGGAAGAAGCGCTGGTGAACATCCTTCCCGTAAGCCTGCCCGATGAAGTGTTCGTAGCGACAACGCCGTACACGGCTAAGCAGGCGATCGCGAGAATCCTCGACGCCGATGAACCTGCACGCTTTGATTGGGTGATTAAGGGTAATTCGTTCTGGTCTTTCCACGATCCGCGCACTTCATCGTGCGATCAGATCGTCGATCTGGATCAGGTCGAAGCGATCGAGATCGAGCACTTGGCCTTCCATGAAGACCTCAACGAGCGGAACAACTTTACCTTCCTTCTCAATCAGACGCTCCGTCATCAGGTACGAACCGATCTCGAATGGGACAAGGAAGGACGGCTTCTCTATTTCAGAGCACGCGCCGAGAACGAGTCCCGCGCATTCCACTATCAATCAGCGAAGAAGAAGGCTGAAGCAGACGTCGTCAACGTCGTTCGTAACAAGACGGACCTGACCCGCGTTGAGTTCGTGCGCCACCACGCCTTCGTGCCGAGATTCGAACTCCTGTACGATCAGTGGTTCTTGGTGATCAACCCGACTTATTACTTCACCACCAACGGGTTCATTCCGCACTCCTATCCGAGCGCTCTGTTGGCCGGAAAGAAGCGGTTGGACAAAAGCGCATCGCTTCGCGGTCAGGTGATCATGTGGCATCGCTTCCTCACAGAGGAAGAGCGCAAGGCGGATGATTTGTTCGCCGTTGCCAGCGCTGATCCGCGCCTCACATTCGGCGAGCCTCCAAGCGTCGAACTCCCCAAGAAGGTGCCCGAGGACGTGTGGGGGACGCCGAAGAAGACGGGCGAGGATGCCGATCTCAACCAAGACCTGCTGAGGTTCGCATGAAGTTCGAGACCAAGATCTTCGATGAACCGCTTCTCGAGTTTGGAAGCCAACATTACCATCCCGATCCGCGCCTAGGTCTGTTCGAAGCTGGGCCGCTCCAGATGCCGCTTGGTGATGTCATTAGGATCGCCGTCGTGGGGAGTGCGAAGACCGTCGAGGACGCTCGTGAATTCCTTCAAGCCGCTGCGGCCGGATTCGCAGGAAAATCGGAAAAGCATCCAAATCTGCACCCGCCGTTTCCGGGCCTCGGAAATCAGAACCCTTTCCGCTGCCGGTTTGAGATTCCGGATGGCGCGATTGCCGCGATCCCGCAGGCGCGCATCGAACGCATCAGGAAAGAACCCCATCACGGCAAAGCCGTCGAAATGGCAGTTGATGAAATCATCAAGCAGCTACAGGCGATCGATGAGGGCAGTTCACGGCCGGACGTCGCCATCGTCGCGCTGCCGGTTGAGCTGATCGAGCGCGTCTGGAACGCCAAGGTCGATTCTGACGCGACGGTGGAGCGGGAAGATAGCTCGGGCTCAGATGCCCCCAATTTCCGCGGCATGCTGAAAGCCAAGGCAATGCACTTTCGCTTTCCCATTCAGATCGTCTGGGAAGACGTGCTCGACGAGCGCGCCGTCATCCCTCTGAAGATCAAGGAGAGCAGCGCCCGACAAATTCAGGATCAAGCCGGCCGTACATGGAATCTCCTGACCACCCTTTACTATAAAGGCTCTGGGCGCGTGCCGTGGCGGCGGGCTCCCCAAGAGGGAGAGTTTTCGGCCTGCTACATCGGCGTGAGCTTTTACCGCGAGGCCGGTGGACAACAGGTCTTCACGAGTGCTGCTCAGATGTTCGATGAGCGCGGCAGAGGCTTCATCCTTAAGGGCAAAGGCGCGCAGACCGAAAGTCGTGGCAGACATCCCTTTCTGACCACAGACGATGCGAAGTCCCTGATTGCCGATGCTCTTGCCGCCTACAAGAAGCATCACATGAACTATCCGGCGCGCGTCATAGTGCTGAAAACATCGCGCTTCCGCGACGAAGAAGCGGCCGGGATTTTCGAAGCGCTTGATGAGGTCGGCACCGAACTGCGCGATCTCGTGTGGGTGCAGGAATCGTCGTTCGTGAAGGTGTTCAGGGACGGCAATTATCCCGTCATGCGCGGCACGTTCGTGGAACTTGACGGGAAAGGCTTGCTCTACACCAACGGCAGCATTCCCTATTATGGGACATACCCCGGCATATATGATCCAAAGCCACTGTTGATCTGCCCATATAAAACTAGCGATAGCACGGTCGCGCGGGTTGCGAACGAGATATTCGGTCTTACGAAAATCAACTGGAATTCCACACAGATGAATCAGAAGCTGCCGATCCCCATTCGTGCAGCACGCAAAGTAGGCGAGGTCCTGAAGTACATCACCGATGAGAAGGTGAGTTCCGACTACCGCAGATACATTTGACCGCAACCTGCCGTTGCCCGCCGCTCCGGCAGGCGCAGGCTGGGTCTGTATCATGCTCGACTGTAAACCGCCGGCCGGCATTCCTCCTCTCCATGGTCTCAAACGCAGAAGTCGGCTTTCAGGAAGCTGTAGTACAAAGCTCAAACTACCGATCTTGAGGCGAGAAGCCCAACGTTCGCTATCTGGCAACCGCCAAGCAGCCATTCATTCCTCGATGATGCGTTTCAGGGCTTCGGCGCGATCCCCAGCGACGGTCTTGTAAAGCTCGTCGAAGTCCTGACCCTCCGCGACGCAATAACGGATTCGAACCCCAATTTCAGGATGCGCGGCACGCAGTTCACGCGCGGCCTTGAGGCCGGGCCCATCGTTGTCGGCATAGATCGTGAGCCTCGTCACGTCGTTGGGCCAGTTGACGACGCCGAAACGGTCGGCGCCAAGCGTCGCCCATACAGGCTCGCCGAAAAGCAACTGCGCGGCCCATGCCTTCTCGAAACCCTCGGCGATGCCAAGCGCGGGAGCGGCCGGTGCGAGGCGGAGCATAGACGCGCCCAGCGGGCCGATCGCACGTCGGGGAAATTCAACATTTGCTTTGCGGCGGCCTGCCGGATGCAGGAAGGTGAGTTGGACGCCGACGATCTCGCGCGTCGGCGCCTGGGCGGCGGCGATAAGGCAGGGCAGGGCGCTGCGCGGCCGGCGCCTATGGTAGCGATAGGACGGCAGGAAGCGAATGGACGCCGGCGGCGTGGTCGGCAAGCCGCGCTCGCGCAGGACGTTTTCTCCGATCGTTCCGGGAACGCCGATCGCCGATCGCCAAAGACGACGCGCATAAGCGCTGGTCGTTTTCGGCGCGGGCTTCTCATTGAGCGCGGAGCGATCCGCTATCTCGCTGCGCGTGATGGGGGAGAGACCGTTAATCGCGGCGATCACGTCGCGTGGATCGCAACCGGCGAAGCAATGCAGGATCACGCCCTTGCCGCCGTCATTGACGCTGAGCGATGGGCGCTTGTCGCCGCGCTGCTTACCATGGGTCTTAACCGGGCAATGGCAGAGGTAGCCGCGCCCCTCGCGTCGTCCTCCGAGGATTTGAGCGGCGGCGTGGGCACTCACAAGCATGGCTATTGCGGTCGCGCTCCACGCGCCGCGTTCATGAGGATCCTGGACGGGTGCGGCAAATTGGACGCCGCCCATAGGCCGCGCTTCGCTCTGGACGCTTCGCTCTCGGCGACTGCGTATTCAAATTTCGTCGGCTTACCCGCGGTGTCGGTCGCCGCGAAGGCAAAGCCCTGTGTGATTAGCACGGTGCCGAGGTCGAGTGTGTTGTTCCCAATATGGGCGGCGCAAACCGCGAAAATCATGGGCGGCTCGGCGGCCTGTGCAATCGCGGTACATCGGGGCTTCGCGTCGCGAACAAGCGCAGCGAGATAGGCAACCGACGCTTCGCCGCAATCGGTTAGTTTCTGCGCAGCATTTGTGAAATACGTCCCGCGAATACAGCTCTGAACGCCATAGAGCCGAAAGGTCTGACCGTTGGCGGACCAAGTGTCGCCGGTCTGGAAGGTGACGCCGGCTTGCGGGAAGTTGAAGACGTGAAGCGCAGCTGGCTTCCAAGTCGGGGGCTGCGCGCCGTGCGACTGCCCAATGGCGGGCGCCGGGAGCGCGATCGACGCGGCGGCGATGGCGAGGCTGACGCGCATCGTCAGGCGAGGTTGGGCGGCAATTGCACCGGCGCGTTGCCGGGCGTCGGCGGGATGACGCCATTAGGCGTCGCCCCGCCGCTGGGGCAGTCGGTCCCGCCCTTGTTCGCCGGTGTTGTGCAGGCTTGAGCGAGTAAGGAAGGGTTGTTTTGCACTTGCGCGTCGGCGCGCTGAACGCCGCGCGCCCAGCCGGCTTGTTCGCCGGGACGCGGCGAGCCGTTGTAACGCGCGGACAGGCAGGTATAGTTGGTCGCGCCACAAGCATCGACCACTTGCTTGAGAACAGCCATCCCGCCCTTGATATTCTGCTCGTTGATGTCTCGATTGTAGCCGAGCGTTCGGGCTGTCCTTTGCGTGAGCTGCATCGGGCCTTTAACGCCCGTGTCCGAACCGGCGCACGAATTGAAGCCTTCGGACTCGTGGTAAGAGACGGCAAGGGCCAAGTTCGTAGGCACGCCGGCTTGTTCGGCGGCAGCAACGACCATGGCGACGTTGTTCGGTTGCGCTTGCATGGCTTGCGAAATCGAGCCCGGATTGAATTGCCCGAACCCTTTCGGGCAAAGGTCGGCTAGAGGCGTGTTGTTTTTCAACAGCGCAGCGCCGTTAGGGCAGGAAGCGGCGAACGCCGCCGTGGCCAAACTGGCGGTGAGTAGGGCGAGCAATCGACGACGCATCAGCGGCCTCCGCAAAAGCGGTATTTCACGCCGTTGAGATCAAAGGATCGTGAGGAAGTAACGACGATCTTCTGCGTCACCTGAAAGCGATCCGGCGAGGCGAGTACTTTGGACTCTGTCAGCGTCGAGAAGTCTTGACCCTGCGCCTCAACGCAAGTTGACTTGTAGGTGCTCGACGCGCTCGGCTGCGTGACGCACATCTGGTAGTGACCGGACAGATTCTTGCCGTCGAAGTCGACGGTATTCGCGCCGCCGATGAAGTCGCAACTCGTTTTCTCGGGCAGATAAAGGCCGGGTTGGAGCGAGCCGAGCGAATGGGCCTGCGCCAGCGGATGGGCGAGGGGGACCAGCAGGGCGATCGCGGTTGCGGCGCTCATGACGATTTCCTTCGCATTCCGAGCTAATGCGCTCGATGCGGCGCGACGGCGCGGCGGCGTCAAAGGCGCGAAGCGCCGACAGAAAATCCGAGGGTCGGCTTGCGGAGGCGGATTTTGTGATTGATGCCCATGGCCGCCCGCTCGCGCCATCATTCGCATTGTCGGGGTCAATTGCGAAGGAACGGCGATGTGCTCCATGACGTTGCTCCTTTTGTTCATCAGCCGTTGAGGGCGCGCTACCGCGTCGCATTTTCCGGGTGAAGTGCGACGGATTGAGCGCAACGGTCGATCTCCTGATGCGACACAATGTAGCGCAGGCGAATTGCGCGCGTCGGAATGTCGTAAGCTGCGTAAGTGACGGTCGCGGTCGAGTCCTCGACGGGCGCGCCTGACTCCTTTTCGACGAAGCAGGCAGCGCCGTCGATGACGCTGTAGCTGTTGTTTTCGAAGGTCGCGAGACGCGACGGGCAAATCTTGATTCGGATGCCCTTGGTCGGCGACGGATATTCGTCGGTGCAAAGGTGGGGCGTGCTCAGCACGCTAAGGGCGACAACTTTTGTCTGGAAATTGATCGAAAAGTGCCACTCGCTCGCGCCGCGATTGCCAACAGCGATGCTCGTATTTAGCGGCACGCCAGGATTGCTGGGTTCCGCCTTCTTGTTGCTCTCGTCGAGCCGGTCCTGCCAAAGCGACGCGTATGATTCGGCTTCGCCGCGCGGGAACGTAAGGTCCGAATAGGCGACAGGGCGCCATGTTCCGGGGTCCGCCGTGTAGGTCTGCGCCATTGTGGCGGCGGCGCAACAGCCGGCGAGAACGATGGTGCCACCAGTGCGCAAAAGCCCCCGACAACTCATTGCGGGCGCTTCGGCAGGACACGGCGCAACACGGATAACGCCCCGTTTGCAAGGCGATACAGAACGTAGCCCAGCAAAAGAATAGGAAGAGCTTCAAGCAGAGCGGCGCCGTTCTTTCGAACATGCGTATCAGCGCCGGGGAAAAATACGGCATTCAACGGAAATTCGATCGGAAAGAGAATCCAGCCAAGGACTTGCAAGGGTTGGTCGTCCAGCCACTGCACCTCCGCCATTGCGCCGACGATCATGACAATAATGGTGCCTTCAATGAGGCCTAACGATGGAACGGCAGGCTCGTAATAGTGGTTGTTTGGCTCGCTATTCGACATGAAACGCCCCGCCTGGTGGCTGTCGCGCGTGGTCGCGAAAGCGCGCGCCGCAACGACGCGCCTCGAAAGCTTAATAGCGCATTTTTTGGAGGTTGCCAATTTATTAGATGCACGTTACAGGAGGGCGACTCCAGAGGAGTGTCGCCATGCGGAAACTTTTGCTGCCTGCCGTGTGTTGCGTGTTCCCAGCGTTAAACGCCCACGCACAAGAACACGGCGCGCGCAAAAGCGCGCCGACCGTGGTGATCGCGAGGGCTGAAGGTGTTCATCAGGATGCGCCGACCAAAGTTGTGCCAGAGAGGTTCGGGCGGCTCGTCGCCGTTGACGCGGCGGCACAATCGGACGTCCCCGTCGCTCAGCCGCCCGCCAAGATGCGTCAGGCGTCGATCGACCCCGCGCTGACCGGCGAGGGTGCTCTTCCTGAGCGCTGTGAAAGTGCGGTGGACGACGCGCGCCTGCGTGAGCTCGTCGCGCGCGAGGCGGCAAGCATCGGCGTCGATGAAAACCTCGCCCTCACGATTCTCTCACTCGAATCCAATGACGGAGCGGACCTAAATTCGCGCAGGGGCGCACGCGGCCCCATGCAGCTGATGCCGGACACAGCGGCCCAATATGGCGTTCGCGACATATGCAATCCGGCTGAGAATGTGCACGGGGCGATGCAGTTCCTGAGAGACCTCAGCGCGCAATTTGGCGGGAACCTGATGCTGATCGCCGCCGCCTACAACGCCGGGCCTGAGCGGGTCTATCAGTCGCGCGGCGTGCCGGCGATTGCGGAGACGGTGCGCTACGTCGCGAACGCAACCAACAAGTATTACGGCCTTGAAGGGGCTTCGACGCGGCAAGCCGGGGGCGTGGCCAAGCAATCGAGATTTCACGCGCCGTCCATTCAAGAGACTACGGAGAAGCCAAAGGCTGATTCCAAAGGACCGCAATGGATCGGCGGCTCGGTGCTTTACGTCAGCAGCGACGATCAGGAGAACAGAAATGAACTTTTGGAGTAGGCGCGATTGTCTGTTGCCGAGTTTGACTATCTGCATTTTGATTTTTGCGGCAAGCGACCCGGCGCTAGCCTCCTCCGCAACCTTTCAGCCGCTCAACACCGCGCTGTCGAGCGTCCTCGATTTTATGACGGGGACCTTCGCTACCACAGCCGCAACGGTCGCCGTCGCGGCGGTCGGGTATCTCGCGCTCACATCGCGCATTCCGTGGGGATGGGCGTTCTCCGTCGTCATCGGCGTCGCGCTGATCTTCGGGGCAGCGCAGGTCGTCACGTCACTCACCGGCGGGATGGGGGGGCGCTGATGGCTTTTAGAAGGCCCAAACTAGACCCTCTCGTTGGCGGCCTGACGCGGCCGCCTATGATGCTCGGCGTTCCCTATGTGCTGTTTGTTCTTGAATGCTGCGTTGTCGTGCTGATCTTCATCAACACGAAGAATCTGCTGATGTTCCTGCTGTTTCCGCCGATCCATGCCGTGGCCTATGTGCTCACGGTTCGGGACAATCGCTTTGTCGATGTGATCCTGACGCGCTTCGGCAAGTGCCCGATTACCCGCAATCACCGATTTTGGGGCGGCGACTCCTATCAGCCATAAGGTGGCGACGTGGCGAAACTCGCAAAGCACATTCTGCGGTCTCTAACGTTCGGCGCGATCGAGGCGAAAGAGGCCGCGATTGCGAAGCATATTCCCTATCTGCGCCACATAGAGGAACAGATCGTCAAAACCAAAGACGGTCATTTCCTCATGGTCGTGAAAATCGGCGGTTTTTGCTTCCAGACGGCCGATCAGGCCGACATCGACATGCGGCTCTCTGCGCGCAACACACTCCTGCGCGCGATGAACGATAGCCGCTTCGCCGTCTATTGCCACACGATACGCCGGGAGGTCGTCCCCGAAATCGGCGGCGCTTTCGACAACTGGTTCTGCCGGGAGCTGGATCGCCGCTACATGGCGGGACAAGCGAACAAACGTATGTTTGTCAATGATCTCTATGTGACGATCATCCGGCGCGGCTTCGTCGGCAAGGTCGGTATGGCGGAGAGGGCCGCGACTCTCTTCCGCAAGGGCTTCGGCGTCGACACAAAGGAAATCGAGCGCGAGGCGATCCGCGAGCTGAAGGACACGACGGCGAACTATTGCCGGGAGATGGCGAGCTATGCACCGCGCACCCTCGGCTGTGTGATGCGAAAAGGCGTCGTCTGCTCTGAAATCGCCGAGTTCCTGGCGATGCTTATCAATGGCGGCGCGCCGCTGAGCCTTGCTCTGCCACGCATGCCGCTCGACGCCTATCTCCCGACAAAACGCGTCACCTTCGGCAAAAAGGCGATGGAGCTGCGCGGCGCGTCATCGGCCGATACGCGTTTCGGGGCCCTCCTCTCGGTACGTGAATATCCCGCCTATACGGGGGCCGGGATGCTCGACGGGCTGCTCCGCATTCCCCATGAGCTGATCGTGTCGCAGTCCTTCGCGCTCGAAGACCGGGCGCCGGTGATGACGCATCTTGCGAAGGTCGAGCGCCAGATCAAAGCCTCCGACGAGGCCGGAACGGAAGTCGAGGCGGCGATCACCATCGCCCGCAATGAACTGGTCACCGGCGCGACGGTGCTCGGCTACCATCATCTGACGGTCTGCGCGCTCGGCCGCACGATCCGCGAGATGGAATCCTGCGTGCAGGCCGCGACGCAGGAGCTGCAGAATTTCGGAACGATCAGCGTTCGCGAAGATATGAACGCGGAGCCGTGCTTTTGGGCGCAGTTACCCGGAAATTTCGGTTATATCGCGCGCCGCTCGCTGATTTCTTCGCGTAATTTCGTCGGCTTTGCGTCGCTTCACAATTTCGCTGTCGGTCAGAAGGACCGGAATCGTTGGGGACCGGCAATCTCGGTCCTGGAGACGACGAGCCAGACGCCCTATTGGTTCAACTTCCATCGACGGCAGGTTGGCAATTTTACCGTCGTCGGCCCGACCGGCTCCGGCAAGACCGTCGGGCTCGGCTTTCTGCTCGCGCAAGCGATGCGTGTCACGCCGCGCCCGCGCGTCGCCTTCTTCGACAAGGATCGCGGCGCCGATCCGCTGATCCGGGCGATGGGCGGCTCCTATGAGGTGCTGGCGCCGGGCGTGCCTACCGGCTTCAACCCGCTGCAACTGGCGGGGTTTGCCGAAGACCGCGCCTTTCTCCACGACTTGCTGAGCTTCATGGTCCGGCCACGCGATAGCTCGGACCTGTCGGCGCAGCAAATCAGGATTATCGAATGCGCGGTCGACCAGATTTTCTCGATTCCCGCGCGCGAGCGCCGGTTTTCCGACGTTGCGCAATTGCTGCGCGGCGCCGAACGAATGGGGCAGGACGATCTCGCGTCGCGCTTCGACGTCTGGACCAAGGCGCGCGGCTGGCTGTTCAATAATGACGTCGATCGCTGGTCGGCCACAAACGGCGTCTTCGGCTTCGACATGACGAAAGTGCTCGAAGACGACGATATTCGCACCGCAGCGCTCGGCTACATTTTCCACCGCATTGAAGCGATGATGGATGGCGCACCCATGATGCTGTTCATCGATGAGGGATGGAAAATCCTGACCGACGACAAGTTTGCGTCCTTTCTCAACGACAAGCTGAAAACCATCCGTAAGGCCAACGGCATTGTCGGATTCGGAACGCAGTCGGCGAAAGACATTATCCAGTCGCCCATGGGGCACACGCTCCTCGAACAAACGCCGACGAATATCTTCTTCCCGAATGCGAAAGCGGATCACGCGAGCTATGTCGAAGGCTTCAAGCTGTCGGAACGCGAATTCGAATGGGTTCTCAACACCCATCCCGACTCGCGTCAGTTTTTGATCAAGCATGACCAGGACTCGGTCATCGCGCGTCTCGATCTGTCGGACATGCCGGATTTTGTGAAAGTCCTCTCGGGCAATGTCGAGACCGTCGCCGAATGCGAGGAATTGCGCGCGCGGGTCGGGAATGATCCGCGCAACTGGGTGCCGATCTTCTGCGATTGGACCGAAACCCGAAAGGAGGTCGCCAATGCGGCTTAGTCTTGGCGTCGCCGTGGCCAGCTTCTTGTGCGCCGGCGCGGCGGGCGCGGCCGTGCCTGTGGTGGATCCACCGCGTGAAGGGACGGAAAAGAGCATCGCGGACTGCATGAAAAAGGCGCGGGTCTATAAGGACCAGACGCTCGATCCGGCGAAGGGGATCACGAAGAGTCACAAGACGCCCGGTTCAGCGGCCGGCTCCGTGCCGCCTGCGGGCGGCGCTGATGTATCGGGTTCGCGGGCCGACGCGTCCGGTGGTTCGCTCTCCAATATGGATCTGAGCAATCTGACGCCCGCGCAGCCGGCTAATGGCCCGGCGGCCTATACGCCGCAATCCCTGAATCTGAAGGCGTCGGCGCAAACGGTTTCATCGCTGCAAAATATGGGCTCGGCGCTCGCCTCAAACACGTCGGATCAACGCTATGGGTCGCTGGCGATCGGCGCGCTGCCGCTCGCGCAAGGCGCATGGGACCAAAACAGCCAAGCGAGATCGAATAACGGCGCGCTTTGGAACCAACTGATTATGGCCGGGTTTCTAACCACGCAACTTGTAAATCAGCGCAACGTCAATGTGACAGGCGGCAGCAGTTACGCCGCCAACATTTTTAGCTTCGACCCCGCACGGGCCACATTCGTCGACCCGCGTGTGTCGCCTCAATAGGGGAGTGCAAGCATGAAGACCCCGCTTTTGATTTGCCTCGCGTTGCTCGCCAGCGCGGACGCTGCCCATGCGCAAATGGCGGTGCATGACAATCCGACATTTAGCCAAGCGCAGCAAACCGCGTCGAACACGGCGCAGATCATGAATTCGAATGAGCGCATCCTGAACACGGTGAACGAGACGCTCGCCGCCGTCACCGGAAACCGGTCAACCAGATCGCTATCGTCGATGGGCCTTGGCGGCGGCTTCCAAATGTCAAGCGTGCCGGAGCTTGGTTCGCTTCTTGGCGGCGGCAGCCTGTCGATGAATGGCCTCGGCTCCTATGGCGCGCTGGCGTCGGATATCATCAACGGGCTCAATCTTGTCAAAACGCTTACCGGCGGATCGTCCGCCGCCACGCCGACTGATCAGGCCTATTCAGGCGCGGTCAACACATCCGCTGCGGTCACGGCGGCGGTGGCGGGCGGACAGGCGGCCTCGACCGCCCGCTCATCCGCCTTCCAGGGCGCGCAAGGCCACATCGGCTCGTCCGCCGACATCAAGGCCTCTGTGGATCAAAACTCGCAGATACAGACGCAGACGGGGCTGACGATTAACGAGCTGATCGGCTCCGTGAACCTCACCAACGCGTCGCTCAATGCGCAGCAACAGCAAGATCTGGCGGCGCAGTCGAAACTGTCGAACATGATGTCGTTCGATGCGTCAAAGGCGACGCTGGTCGGGCAATGAGAAAGGCAGGCGATGCGGCGGATATTTAGGAGAGCGGCGCTTCTCGCCGCCCTGGCGGTCGGGACGGTTGCGCTTTCGTCCTGCGCGCACAGGGATTTGATTGCGCCCTGCACGCGCGATAGCAGAATGACGTTCGGCGCCGCCTATGCCGACGATTGCGGGCCGATGCGCCCGGTCAATCGCTGAGGCCGCGCCACCATGGATATGGTGACGCAGCTCTTTCAGAGGGTCGACACGATCGCGGTTAGCGCCATTGAAGTGATCTACGATTCGATCGCGACCGAGCTGCTTCCCGTCTTCACCGTCGCGCTGACGGCTTACATCGCCTATTGGGGCTATGAAATGGTCTACGGCCGCGCGCCGCTAACAGCGGGCGCGTTTCTGTGGCGAATCTTTCGGATCGGCCTGATTTACGCCGTTGGCTTCTACTGGAGCGACTTTTCACAGATCGTCGTCGAGGTGTTTACGAAGACGGCGAACGGAATCGCGACGGCCATTTGCACGGGAACGGGAGGCACATCGTGCGGCGCGCCGGAAACGACCGTCGCGGCCCAGCTCTCGAATTTGTTTTCGACCGCGATGCAAGCGGCAAAGGTGATCGCCGCTTCCGGCGGATGGGGAGCCGCAATCGGACTTTCGCTAATGGCGATTGTCCTGGTTCTGCTCACAGTGATTTTCGTGGCGCTCGCGATCACCTACGTTTTGGTCGGCAAGATTGCGCTCTTCATTCTGCTCGGGCTCGCGCCGCTCTTTATCGCAATGGCGCTATTCGAGTTCTCGTCGGCTCTCTTTTCCGGCTGGCTGCGGACCTGCGCCCAATACGCAATCGTTCCCGCGATTGTCTATGGCGTTCTCGGCTTTCTGCTCACGCTGATGACGGCGACGGTCAACAATCTCAGCGGGATCACAGACGTGAGTTCAGGTCTGACGGTCATCGCGCCGTTTCTGATTTTGTGCCTTGTGGGATCGTTCATCTTGCCGCTCTCCCTGTCGATCGCCGCGTCGATCGCCGGCGGACATGCGTTACACAACGCCTTGCCCGGGACCGCTATGCGCGGCGTGAGAGATTATGCGTATTGGCGTATCGCGCGAGGCTGGCGAAATGGCGGCGGCGCGCGGTCGGAGCCGCCCGCGCTCCCGCCCCCACATGCAACCATAACCCAAGGGGCGGCGACGATTTCGCCCGGGGCGGGCAGTCGCGACTTTTCCGCCGATCCACGCGCCGAGCAAGTGGCGGGCGCGCTGATCGAAGCCCGCGTCGCGCAAGCGCGCGCCCGAAATCGTGAAGGCTGAGGCAGATGCAAATCGAGGCGGGAAACGGGGTCGACCAGCCCCTCGTGAACGAGTCCTACTTTCACGACGGCGCGCGCTGGGAGCGGGATATTTACCGGCGTCTCGAGATTTCAAGAAATGTCTGGCGCGTCGTCGCGGTCGCGGCGCTCGTTTGTCTTGCGATCGGGCTGCTGACCCTGCTGTCGCTGGTTCCACTCAAATCAACCGAAGTCGTGACGTTGCTCGTCGACAAGGCGACGGGTTTTGTCGAGGTCGCCAAACCGCTTGAGGAGGGCGGCCCGATCTCGCAGCGCGAAGCGGTCACGCAAGCGAATATCGTTCGCTACATCCGCGCCCGCGAAACCTACGATCCGCCCGCCCTGCGGGACAATTTCGAGCTGGCGTCGCTGCTCTCAGCCGGACAGGCCAGCAAGGATCTGCAGGAAGCCTTTTCACCGAACAATCTCCATAATCCGGTGAAGCTTTACGGGATCGGCGGCCGCATCCGCGTCATCGTCCATAGCGTGAATTTCCTGTCGCAAGGGTGGATGGAGAACCCCAAATCGCCGGCGACGGCGGCCGTGCGCTTTACCACCGTTCGCACAAGCGACCGCGAGCGGCTCGAAGAGCACTGGGCCGCGAATGTGCGCTTTCGCTACACGGCGGAGCCGATGAAGAACGAATGGCGTTGGGACAATCCGCTCGGCTTTCAGGTCATCGAATATCGGAAGGACCAGGAGACTGTCGCGCCAATCGTCGGCGCGGCCCCGGTCGAAGCGCCGACCGTTGCGCCACCGACGGGAGCGCCCGCGCCATGAGGGCGATCTCCATTCATCTGGTGATGGCTATGTTTGCCGCCGCACCAGCTTTCGCCGAACAGGCGCCGCGCGCGGTCATTCAGGACTCACGTATTCGAACCGTGCCCTTTCAACGCGACAATGTCGTCGTGGTGCATGGCGCGCTCGGCGTCTCGACGATGGTCGCGTTTGGTGACGATGAACGCATCGAAACCGTCGCGATCGGCGATTCCGTCGGATGGCAGGCTGTGCCGGACCAGTCGAAGCGCTTTCTCTTCATCAAGCCGCTCGAACCCCACGCCGTCACCAATATGAACGTCGTGACGCGAAAACGCATCTACAATTTTCTCCTGCGGGCCGTCGATAATCGGGCGTCGGTGGTGTTCAAAGTTCGCTTCACCTATCCCGATGTCGAAGAGGATCAGCGTCTTTTGGCGCTGGCAAAGGCAAAAGCCGCCATGCCCAATTATCGCGCGCTCATGTCGCGCCCCGGCACGAATTTCGACTACAGCTACAAAGGCCAGGTGACGGCAAAGCCCGATTTTGTCTTTGACGACGGGATCAAGACCTATTTCCGGTTCGGCGGAGAGGTCCCGGCGATCTTCCTCGTGAAACCCGATCGCAGCGAAACGCTCGTCAATTACCGCCGCGAAGGCGAGATTATCGTGGTCGACAAGGTCGCCGGGCAATTCACCATGCGTAAGGGCGACGAGACGGCCTGCGTGTTCAATCTCCGCGCCGAGTCCATGCCGGCGCCGGTCACGCAGGAAGCCGACGTGCAGCCGCATTATCAATCCGAACACGCGCCGCAACCGTTCTGGACGCAGATTTTGGCGCCGGCGCAGGCCGCGTCATCGGCGCAATAGACGGAGGGAAACCGACATGGCTGCGGATTTCGATGAGGAGGGACGCCTCGCAGGCGAAACCATCACGCGCCAGTCGTCCAATCCGGGGATGGCGCTGGGCGCGCTTTTCTTCGCCCTCGCCGTGCTTGTCCTCGGCCTGTTCTGGTATGCGTCCGCGCGCAAGCAGAACCGGCCGCAAAACGTCGACGAAGAAACATTCGCGACGGCGAGGTTGCAGCCGGGGCTCGGCTTCAACGCGACGCCGGCGCCCGCGCCGCCTCAAAACAAATTCGTGATCCCGCCGCCGGTCGTTGTGAATGATCCACCGCCCGCGCCGAAGGAGGAACCTTTCGACGATAGCGAAGCGAAGCGCCTCGCCGAACTGGAACGGCTGCGTAAGGAGGCGGAAGCGAAAATACAGGCGCGTCTGCGCTCGCCGATGCTGATCGTCAGCGACAAGGAAGGCTTCACGAATGGCGATCCGTCAAAAGTGACGGCCGAAGACAAGGAGGAAGATCCGCATCGGCGATTTCTTGCGAATTCCGAGCATCAGGTGACGAAGGCTTACGCGGAAGAGGTCAGGCGGCCTGATGCCCTTGTCCCGCAAGGCTACATGATCCGGGCGACGCTGGAGACCGCGATCCAGTCTGATCTAGCGGGCATGGTGCGGGCAATTACAACGGAAGATGTCTATTCCTTTGATGGCCGCCGCGTTCTGATCCCGAAAGGAACGATGCTCACCGGCGAATATAAATCGGGTCTCGCCTATGGGCAGACACGGGTTTTCGTCGTGTGGACGCGCCTGCTTCGCGCCGATGGCGTGTCGCTGATGCTGCAATCGCCGGGAACGGATGCGCTTGGTCGTTCGGGGCTAACCGGCGAGGTCGACACACATTTCCTGCAACGCTTCGGCAGCGCCACATTGCTGACGCTGGCCGGCGGGGCCGCGCAATTCGCGTCGGCGCTCGGCCAAAACTACAATCAGTCTCAGGGCCAGCAATTCGTTCTCGATCCGGCGTCGGGAACGCTGATTCCGCTCAATGCGGTGTCGCAGGGGCAAATCCTGCTGAACGCGCGCCAGATCGGCGCGCAGACGGTCGCGCAGAGCGTCACGCGCATGGCGCAGGAAGCCTTGCGCAACGACATCAAGGTTCCGCCGACAATCCATATCGACCAGGGAACGCCCGTGATCGTGTTTGTAAAACGCGATCTCGATTTCTCCGATCTCTACCCCGATCCTGTGAAAGAGGCGTTGTATGAACTTCGTCACCCCAAGTAAGCCGCAGGCGCTCGACGATGCGACGCGCCCGCTCTGGGAGACGCTGCCGGTCTACTTCCGCGAGGCTGCGCGTCCGATTCAGCGCTGGTTAGAAGATATTGACGTCATCGAAATCTGCGCCAACAAGCCGGGCGAAGTATGGGTAGAAGCGCTCGGCAAGCCGCATATGGAGCGTTTCGACGTTCCTGAACTGACCGAGGAGGCGATCACGCGGCTTGCAACGCATGTCGCGGCCTCGACGCAACAATCGGTCAATTCCTCGACGCCGCTGCTCTCGGCCGCGATGCCGCATGGCGAGCGCTTTCAGGGGGTGCTCGCGCCGGCGACGCCGCATGGCGGCTCCTTCTCGATCCGCAAGCAAGTCATCGCCAATATGACGCTCGCCGACTATCAGGCGCTCGGCGCGTTTGACGGCGTCAAAGTCCGTGGCCCCAGGACGTTTGAGGCCGACGAATACCCGGAAATCGAACGGGAGCTCGCGACTCTCCTCAAGGATCACTCGCTGGATGGCGTTCGCCGCGCGATCGAATTCGCCGTCGTCAATCATGTGACGATGATTATTTCCGGGGGAACGTCCTCGGGTAAAACGACGTTCCTCAATGCGCTGCTCAAACATGTGCCGGAGACGGAGCGCGTCGTATCGATCGAAGACACGCGCGAACTTAAACCGCCGCAGCCGAACTGGCTGCCGCTCGTCGCCTCGAAAGGCGGGCAGGGCCTTGCCGATGTGACAGTCCAGGAGCTGCTCGAAGCGAGCCTTCGTCTTCGGCCCGATCGGCTGTTTCTCGGCGAGATTCGCGGCGCGGAAGCCGCGACCTTTTTGCAGGCCGTGAATACCGGGCATCCCGGCTCGCTGACGACGCTGCACGCCGACAGCGCCTATGGCGCGTTTCAGCGGCTCGCTTTGATGACGCTGCAATCCGATCTGAAACTGACCAAGGCGGAAATCCTCGACTACGTCCGCTCGGTCGTTCCGATGGTGATTCAGCTCCGCCGGCGCCCGACGCGCGGCGTCGCGGAAATCTATTTTCGCGGCTACGGCGCGCAATAGCGGAAAGGGCGAGTCATGCGAGCTCTCGCCTATGGGATCATCGGGCTGATCGCCCTTGCCTGCGCCTTCTTCGCGTGGGAGGCGTCCTTCACGGCGCTAGTCGGCCTGCAAACCAAGTCCTGGGAGCTGTGGCGACGTTTTTCGCTTGGCTTTGAGCTGATCTTGCCCGCGCAAGTGGCTTATCAGCAATGGGCGTCTCCCGTAGTTCATCAGCTCGCGATCAAGGCCGTCCTCGGTGGTCTGATCGCGCTGGCTCTCGTGACGCTCGGATTGGCGCAGGCGTTGGGGTCGCTGGGCGGGGCGCGTAAGCCGTCCGGCGGCGCCCGGCTGGCGACCGAACGCGATTTGCGCAAGGCGGGGCTGCTGAACGGCCGGCCCGGCTATTCCGTCTTCCTCGGCCGCTTCAACGGCAAGGACATACGCTATAGCGGCGCCAGTCACATTTACCTCAACGGCCCGACGCGCTCGGGAAAGGGCGTCGGTTTCGTCCTCCCCAACGCGATCGAATGGCGCGGCTCCTTGATCGGCCTCGATATCAAACGAGAAATGTGGGACCAGATCGGCGCGGCCCGCGCCGCGCTGGGGCAGGACGTCTTCATGTTCTCGCCGGGCTCTGCGCAATCGCATTGCTGGAATCCGCTCGATCTCGTGTCGCCATGGCCGGAACGGGCGACCGATGTCGCGAATATCGCGCACAGCCTGATTCCGCTGCCGCAGTCGGGCGATCCCTATTGGGCGGAAACCGCGCGCGGGCTGTTTGCGGGTCTACTGGCCTATGTCCTTGACGCGCGCGAGCCGCCGATCGAAGGGCGCACGATCAAGGCGGCGCTGAAAATGTTCAGCCGGGGTCGGCCGCTCGTCGCGGAGATGGCGAATATTCTGGCGAATGAGCCCGAACTCAACGCGTTCGTTCAGGACAAGTTTCGCCAGCATATCAGCCGCGAAGAAAAGCAGCGCCAGTCATTCGAGTCGCACATCGTCACGGCGCTGGAGCCATGGAACAATAGCCTGGTCGACGCGGCAACAAGCCGGTCCGATTTCAACATTGCGGAGCTGCGCCGCCGGCCGTTCACGATCCTGATCGGAACGCCCGTTGGAAACTTTGCGGCCGTCGAAGCCGTCGTGCGGCTGCTGGTCCAACAGGTTCACGACGTTCTGCTGCGCAATCTGCCCGGTCTCGATGAGCCGCATAAGCTGCTGCTGATGCTCGATGAATTTTTTCAGTTCGGACGCATGCCTGAAATTGTCGATCGCGCGCCGCTCGTCGCCGGTTACGGCTTTCAGATCGCCGTCATCGCCCAAGGCCTGACGCAGCTCGACGTTCGTTATGGCAAGCCAACGCGCGACATGCTCATCGGCAATATGGACGTGAAACTGCTCATCGGCGTCGGCGATGAGACAACGGCGCGCTATTGCGCCGAGGAACTCGGAAAACACTACGTCCGCCGGGAAGGATGGGGAACGTCGGTTGGGGCCGGTTTCAGCGGATCGCAGGGCAGGGCGACGCGCACCACGCAAGGAAAGTGGGAGCTGGAGCCGCTGATGACGAGCGAGGCGATGCGCCGCCTCGATGTGACGAAGGCGGTGCTGCTGGTGCGCGGCGAATATGGCGCCGTTATCGATAAGGCGCATTTCTTCAAGGAAGCCCGGTTCAAGCGACTGGTCGAGGCCGCCGGGGGGTTCGCGCATCGGATCGCCATTCCTGACGTGACGGACGCGGACGGCGGCGAAATCGAAACGGTCGCCCCGGGCGCGCCGGGCGGGTTCAAGCATCTTGTGGCGAAAGATCGTGTCATGCGCGAAGCGCGGGCGCTCTATCTCGACGCATCGGCCTTCGAGGTGGCGCTTGTGCGCGCGATGACCGAAGCCGGGAACGCCGCTACGGCTGACCTGCTGAATGTGCTGCGGATGGCGCCGACGCGCTTGGGCGAGCTGCGCGCAACCCGAAGGCGGATATTCGCAAAGGCGCCTTCACCCGAAGCCGCGACAGCGGCTCTAAGGCAGGAAGTCTATTCGGCGCGGCGGCTGTTGAATGATGAACGCGCCCAATTGGCGCCAGCGATCGGCGCGGCGGCCACGCCACAAGGGGCAGCTGCTGTCGCTACGGCGCCCCTCGCCAGCCCCGGGCCGATACTCGAAGCGGTGATCGCAAATGGCGCGGCGTCCAGTGACAGCGGCTTGCCTGAGAGCCCGGCGGTTCGCGTTGGCGACGACATGCTGGACCGGTTGAATGAAGTAAAAGGACAATCGGACATCGCGGCTGAAGTCGCGAAGTCGGCCGCGACGCGCGCCGCGAAAGATGACGCGGCCAAACTCGGCGCGCTTGTCGACGCGCTAAGCGTTCAAGCGGAGCTGTTCATTGATACGCCGACGCCCGGCGATCTAGCGGCGCTGACCAGGGCTTTGGAGGCGGAGACCGCTGAGCAATAATCGAATGGTCTACGCCTGCGAGCGCCGCCGCGTTGTCATTCCGCCGATTGTTGATTCGGCGCCCTATGGGCGCTCGCCGACGAGGGACGTCAGATAATTCGCGGCCTGCTGCGCCTTGGAGGCGGCGGTGAAGATCGCCTTCTTGTCGAACTTGAGGACGGTCAGCCAATTGGCGATATAGCTGGCGTGATCGGGGCGAAGCGCCGGCGTGACGCCAAGATCCGCGCAAAGAAACGCCGCGCCAAGTTCGGCGACCAGCTCTTCCATCGCGTAAGCTTCCGAGCCGAAGCGGTTTTTGAGATCGCGCCCGCAGCGTGACGCATGGCCCGTCCAGTGCGTCTTATGCCGATATCGGCATAACGGTCATTATGCCGTAAGCCGGATTATGCCGCATGGCCAAGTTTGGCGGCGATTACGCCTGCTCTTGGCCATGCGGCGGTTCGGCATAATCAGAGCGCTTCGAGGAATGCGAGCAGTTCGTCGCTGGGACGATACCGCCCGGGATGCGTTTCTGGACTGGCGACCTTCGACAGTGCCTTTTGCTTCAGCCGCATGTCGGCGTGGATATAAATCTGGGTTGTTTCCACGGATTCGTGCCCGAGCCATAGCGCGATCACGGATTGATCGACGCCGTGATGGAGCAGCTCCATCGCGGTACTATGGCGCAGGGTGTGTGGCGTGACGCGTTTACCTGCGAGGCGCGGGTAGGCCCGCGATGCCGTGAGGCAATGCTTGCCTACCAGATGTTCCAGAGCATCACGGCTGAGCCGCTCGCCCCGGATCGACGGGAACAGCGGCCCGTCGCTGTCAACGCGTTCGCCTATCCAGACCTGGATCAGTTTGGCCGTATCACTACGAAGAGGCGTGCTGCGTTCTTTTCGTCCCTTGCCGATGCACCGGATGTGAGCCCCGGTGCCGAGGATCACGTCCTTGCAGCGCAGGTTGATCAGTTCGGACGCCCTCAACCCGGTCTGAAGTGCAAGCACCAGCAGGACGTGATCACGCCGCCCCACCCACGTCGTTCGATCCGGCGCAGCCAGCAGCGCCGCTATCTCCTCAGCGTCAAGGAACGTCACGCTTCGCTTCACGTACCGCTTGTTCGGCATTGAGAGAATGCGCTGGCAATGAAGAAGCCAGTTCGGGTTGGTCAATGCCACGTAGCGGAAGAACGAGCGGATGGCGGCAAGACGCGTATTGCGGGTGCGTGCGGTGTTGCCGCGCGCCGTTTCCATATGAGTCAGGAAGTCGGCAACAAGATCGGCATCGAGGTCTTCGATCGTCAGCCTCGTGGGCGGCTTTCCACATCGTGAGCTTGCGTACCGGATCAGCAGCCGGAATGTGTCCCGGTAGCCAGCGACGGTGTGGCGACTCGCTTCCATCTGCGTGCAGAGCCGATCGGTGAAGAAGCGCTGGATCAGCGCGGGGAAGTTGGTCGCTTTCATCGGGTTTCCCCCTCCGTCGCCGCGTCTGTTATCCGAGCGGAGGCCAACTCCAGCAGTTCCGGGACCGCTTCCAGGTACCAATAGGTATGGGCGGGGTTCGCATGACCGAGCCACGTCGTGAGCTTGATCATCTCGCGGCCGACGTCCTTGCCCGACCGATACCAGCTCAGCATGGTACGCACCGCGAAGGTATGGCGAAGATCGTGGATTCGTGGTCCACGGCCGTGCCGAAGATAAGGCTGCCGCTTTCGCAGCCCGATCTGCTGGCATACATGCGCGAAGTTGTAGCGCGCACCGCAATCGCCAAGACGATGCCCCTCGCAGGTCACGAAGAATGCTTCCGGACTACGTCCGAGCAGCCGGTCCCGCTCGCGACCGTAGCTTTCCAGTCGCTGCACGACACTCAGGTCCAGCGGCAGCAACCGCTCCTTGCCGAGCTTCCCCTGACGGACATGAAGCACGCCGGATTCGACATCGAGATCGGTAGGGTCGAGACCAAGAGCTTCGCTGATCCGAAGTCCGGTCACGGCGATCAGGCCGAAGAGCGTCGAGCAGGTCAGGCCACGCATGCCGTAGACCGATGGCAGTGTCAGCGCATGCTCGATAATCGCAACGATTTCGGCTTCACTATAGATATATGGATGCACGCGTTGAACGCGACCGGGCACCAGTCCCCGGGGCGGGGCTTCGTGCTTGGGGTCTATGCCATGCAACCATTCGGCAAATTGGCGAGCTACCCTGAAGCGTGTTGCCCGAGTTCCGGGACTGGCAGAGGGCAAGCTCTCGAGCCAGCGCATGATCAGGTTGGTATTGACGTACTTCACGTCGTCGCGGTCGGCGAAGATGGCGAAGCGACGTAGTATCCGCTCATCCGTGCTCAGATCGGCACCGAGCTGCCTTCTGACGGTCAGGTAGCGGTCGAGTTCGGCAAGGAAGCTCATCGTGCCACCTCCGCGACCGGCCAAGGCTGGGCTATGGAACGCAGGCCATCCGCATCAAGCTTCGCGTAGATCATCGTCGTAGCCCGCGATCGATGCCGCAGCAGATCGCCGATCTCTTCCAACGAGGCGCCGGCGCGAACCATGTTCGTCGCCAGGCTGTGGCGCAGAACATGCGATCCCACGTAGGGTGTCGGCGGCTTCACGCCCGTCGCCGCGAACGCCTCCTTCAAAATGGCGTTGATGACTTGGCCGTCCTTGAACGGACGGTTTGGTGCCCGATGCGTCACGAACAGCGTGCGCGTGGTCGTTGAGGTTCGCTCCTCCTGTAGATACCGGATGATCGCTTCGCCCACGTCTGGCGGGATCGGCAGTCGGTCATGGCGCTGCCCTTTTCCGCGAACCAGCAGTTCACCGGCGCGCCAGTCTATGTCATCCAGCTGGATAGCGATGACCTCTGGCGCGCGCAGGCCAAGGCGTGCCATCAGCAACAGCATTGCGTAGTCCCTGGAGCCATGCCGTGGATTGGTGCGCACCGAGGCCAGAACGGCCTCTACCTCACCCGGCGACAGATAGCGAGGGAGCCTTGCACCCCAAGGTTTGTGAGCCCTGGGGACGCACAGCGATAGATTTGTGGTCGTGAGGCCCTGTGCGAACAGATACTGGAAGAAGCTGCGCAGATGCGTTGCTGGTGTCTTGTCGCGGAACGGGCGCTTGAGAAGGTGCTCCATAAACGCCACGACATCCCGGGCATTCAGCGTCGGCAAATCGAGCATATGGTCGCCGAAGCGATGATGGAGAAAGCGATCCGCGAAGCGGAGTACATGATAGACCGAGCGAGGGCTGAGGCCGCGCTGCCGCAGAAGATAGGTTTCGAAGTTGCCAAGCAGTACGTGGCGTTCGGCCTGCGCGGGCGTAAGTGGTGGTCGTGTCGCCACTCCTATCTCAATGAGGTGCGCAACGAACAGCCTGGCAAGATTGGGAGTCTTGACCTGGCTCTTTGGTGTGGCCGGCAACCGCCGCCCCAACGCGACAGCAAGGTCTGGAGTCAACGCTGACGGCGCAATGCCCTCGGCTTCGAGCAAGCGACCGAAGCGTCGAAGCAGGTAGCGGTAATTCGTCAGGGTCTCGGGTTTGTAGTTTCTGGATGAAAGGCTTTCCTCGAACGATGCGAAGTAGGTATCGAGGCAGGTAGTCTGGTCGGATATTTCCATTTCTTGTGCTCCATGTTGTTTGGAGCGATAATCTTCACGCCAATGCCGTATCTTTTGACCAACTTTCGGCAGCTTGCGACACCGAAGCCGCCGTTCGGGCCGTGTGGGGTCTAATGGGCAACTGGCGCAACCTTCGAGAGGTGCGCCGGGACCGACTTCTCTAGCGTCTTTTCAGTTGCCGGCCGCAACCTTTGCGACGACTCTGCTCGTGCAAAGAATCACCGCTAAGAGGATCGGTCTTGAAGATCGCCGCCGCGCAAACCGTTGTTTCGAGGAATGTGCGCGCCAACGGCGCAACCATTCGCCAGATGATCACCGACGCGGCTGCCGAGGGCGTGCAGCTGATCGTCTTTTGCGAAGGCGCGCTTTCGGGTTACGCTAAGGCGCAGATTGCCAGTCCCGATGACTGGGCGTCGTTCGATTGGGCGGCGCAGGAGGCCGAATTACGCGACATTGCCGCGCTTTGCGGGCAGCGCGGTATCACCGCCGCCGTGGGTGGCGCGCATCGGCTCACCGTCACGCCGCGGCCGCACAACAGCCTATATGTTTTCTCGCCTTCCGGGGCGTTGCTGACGCGCTATGACAAGCGGTTGCTCTCGCACAGCGAGGTCAGCGACTGGTACACGCCGGGCTCGGAGCCAATCACCTTCGCGATCGGCGGCTACCGGTTCGGTTGTGCGATCTGCATCGAGTCGCAGTTTCCGGAGATTTTTGCCGAATACGAAGAGATGGGCGTCGATGCCGTGCTCTTCGCCTCCTACGGCATACCGGAGCATTTCCAGATCGCAATGCGCGCGCATGCGGGATTGAACTGCATCTGGATCGCCGGCGCCACGGCCGCGCGGAAAGCACATGAATGCCCCGCCGGCATTATCGGGCCGGATGGCGTGGTTTCGGCGGCGTGTCCGGCCGTGGCGGAATTTGGTTTTGCCGTGGCGACCCTCGACCGTGATAACCCGGCCTATGATGTGCCGCTAAACAAGGCGCGGCCCTGGCGCGCCAAAGCGCGGGCAGGCAATATCTATCGTGAGCGGTCGGTCGATGATCTGAGAAGCGCGCGCCGAGGCGAGTACTGAGCCGAGCGTGTTCGATTCGCGCTATCGTCTAAACCGCAACGTCCGCTTTCCACCCCCATACTCGCCGTTCCTGATGGCGCGGATTATGCCGAACTGCCGCATGGGCAAAAGCAGGGGTGAAAGCCGCCAGGCTCGGCCATGCGGCATAATCCAGTTCGCGGCATAATGCGTCAGCTCGTGCATGAGCGTCGCATAGAAGGCCTCGCCTGCGGACATGCTCTCGCTGCCGGCGAAGCGGATGCGATCGGGCATGAGGATGTCATCGGTCGAAGGACGGTAACAGGCCTTCGTGCCGGACTCGGTGACGCGGGCGCCGGTAGCGGCAAGGAAGCGCTCGGCCTCATCGATCGGAGAGAAGAGGGGAGTGGCGGGAAGCGTCTCCACGGGCGCCGCGTAGCCCTCCACCTGGTCGGCGTTGAAGACATAGCTCGCGCGCGCGAACAAGCGCTCGGACGTCTCGGACTCGGTAGGGACCTCTCGGTCGGTCTCGACGGTGAAGGTCTTATAGAAGACGACGAGCGAGGATTTCTCGCCCTTCCGGACCTGACAGCCCTTCTCCCGCCACTGGCGATACGTGCCCCAGATGGGCTGGGCGTAGCCCTGATGCAGGGCGGCCACCCAGAGGGCGAGGACATTGACGCCGTTATAGTGCTTGCCTGATGCGATATTGCGCGGGCGGCCGGACGCGCCGCCACGGTTCCACGGGAGCCGGAATTCGCCTGCGCCTTCTTCGATGGCGGCGACGATGCGGCTGGTGATTTCCTGATGGATGTCTAGTTTGGGTTCGCGGGACATGCGGCTTTCCTCTTCGGTTGGTCGGCCGCGACCGCCGCGACCTGATCGGTCGCCGAAGAGGCAGGGGGCAGCACAGTGCCGCACCCGCAGGGCTGAAACGAAGAGGAAGACGGCAACGCCGTTGCGGCGCGGGGATCCGCCTGCCAGGCATAGACCGATGAGTCAGGGCGGACGGCGCGGAGGAGCGCGAAGAGAAAACGGAAGGGCGTCTGCGAGCAGCGCGAGGGCCATGAAGGAAAGACGCGCTATCGGCGCGCGCTCAACGCTCAGCGACACACGAGGAAGACCTTTTTCGCGAAGGGAACCCGGTAGCTTCCGCGCCTGACGGCCCATTCGCGGTTGGTCAGCGTTGCCAAATCTGAAGCGCACGAGCAACGAGTTGCTCGCCGCGTGTGATCACTTCCTGCTCGCTCCACTCTGGCGTCTCGGCAAGGCTCTGATTGATCGGCAGCAAAGAGTGCGCCATCAAAGCGGGGCGCTTTTCGCTCCAGCCGAGATTGGACTGCGCGGCATTCAGGCCTGTGCTCAAGATCGTGAAATTGCCAAGCGTGTGAATGAGCGTTTCGCGCTTGCGCGTGGCAGCGGCTCTGGGGTCCTGCTCGTCTGCCTCGTAAAGCTCGAAAAGGTCCATGCCCTTCGATCCGTCCAACAGAGGCCAGTTAGTGACCCAATTCTGCGGCATGATGTGTTCGACCGAAAGAGTGGTTTGGAACTCGATCGCCTCGGACTTGGACGACATGAAGGTTTGGTTGAGGCGTGAGAACAGGTGTACGAGCTTCGGGTTATTGAGCGGTCCGTAAAGTGGCTTATGAAGCCAGGCCTCGCGGAAGGCTGTGTTGTCCGGCCATACGCCGGATTCGCCTGTCTGGGCCATCAGAAGCTCGCGTAATTTCGCCGCCGAAAACCCGTCTTTTCTGAGGTTCCTAGTAAGGGCGAGAAAGATGCGATTATAGTTTTTCGTGCCGAGATTGCAGACAGCGCGGCGAAGCAAATAAGACTCAAGGGTGCGAGAAATGTCCTGCCATTCCGTGTCCGGCAGGTCGGTGCCCATCAATGCCAGCAGCAATGGATAGGTGGTTCGGATGTCGAAAGCGTCGAGGAATGTGCATAGGTCGTAGATCACGTCGCCCTTTTCAGGGACGATGATGCGCCGGAAGTAACCTCCATGCCTGGAAAGTGCGTCCAGTTCAGCCGCAACATTGGGGAACGGCTTGGCGGTTTCGATCCAGTGCCTGTATTCGAGATAAAGATGCTTGATAGGAATGTCCTGCCCTTGGTAGCAGGCAAGAAAATGCTGCATAAAAAGGTCGCTGCGCGGTCGGTTCAAGCGACCTTGTTTAACCTCTTCGCGCCAGAACTCATCGTCGAAGCTCGCCCAATATTTTTTATAGGCATCCTCGACGTTCATGCCCTCGCGGGACGCACGGAAGAAAATGTAGTTTCGTAGCAAATCGGCGGGAAGCAGTGGCTCGCCGCGTGCGTTCAAGGTCTCGAAAATGACCTGCGGGTCATCGTCTTTTTGCAGGTCGATTACGACGACCATAAGCGCATTGCGGAGCGTCTGGAAGCATTCATCTATCCTGCTACTCAAGGGGAAGTCTGCGGCAAGGGGCGGCTCTCCGTCCTCGCCAAGAAAGAACTCCTTCAGCGCATCGAAAAAGAACAGATATGCCTCGACCATACGCGGCCTCGGATCGGGCTTCCGCGCATAGGGACGGCGACGAAGGGGATGGTGCTTTAATAGTTCGGCACGGGAGCGTGATGCGATAACGTCGATGAATTGCGGGCGGTCGAGTTGAGTGGGCCAGACTTTGAAGCAATCAACGGCCTCGTCTGCCATCATTCCGGTGTTGAAGAGAAACTTGTCGCACTCTTCTGCAAGTTTTTCGCACTCCTGTTCGCGGCAAAGATCGCGATAAGCAGAGAGGAAAATTTGAAGTGTTGTGAGCCGTTGCTGACCGTCGATCACTTGCCTAAGCACGACATGGCCGGTCGGGGTTTGCTTCTGATCCAGAACCATTGCGCCGAGGAAATGATTGGGCGCATCCTTTCGACCTTCGAGCGCTTCGGTGAATTTGCGTTCGATGTCTTCCCAAAGAGGAAGCCACTTGTCTTCTCCCCACACATATTGCCTCTGGAATAACGGCACTTCGAGGCGTTGCTTGGCGTCGAAAACAGCGAGCAGAGAAGACTTATGAACGTCCATGAGCAATCCCATGAAAAAGGGTAGCCTTGGCGGAGAGGATAGCTTCGCCGGAGAAGCGGTCAATCGGAAAAGGCAAGTTTCTGACGGGTCGTGCCGTTACGCGTTGACGCTAGAGTGCGCGTACACCGAAATCCCCTCAGCAAATTCGCTCGAACCTCTCATGCGCTCGCCCCGGCTGCGAAGCAGAAAGGGAACCGGGGGGTACGGTAGTCACGCCATCATCCGCTCCAGTCGGTCCTTTCGTTTGCGCCAATCAGGCAGAGTTCGATCCAGAAGAGCAAAAAAAGCCTGGCCATGGTGAGGCTCGGCCATGTGGCAAAGCTCATGGGTGATGACGTAATCGATCGCATCGATTGGGGCGTGAACCAGGCGACGATTCAGTATCAGCCGACCCGCCGTCGTCATCGAACCCCAGCGCTGCGGCAAGTGCCTGACGACAAGCGCGATAGGGGTAAAGGTTTCCGGCACCGGAAAGCGGTCGACTGAGACGGCGAGACGCTCGGCAAACTTGACCTTCGCACGCTCACGAAACCAACTCTCTACGATCTCCTGTGTCACCTGCGAATTCTTGGGACGAGGGGAATGCACAAGAAGGGAGCCTCGTGTAACGGAAACGCGCTGCTGGATATTTTCGATTATTTTCAGGCGGTATTGACGACCAAGATAGAGGTGGGTTTCTCCCGCGACATAGAGGCGCTCAGGCGTCCTGGGGATAAACTGCATGAAATATCGCTTTTGCCGCAGTATCCAGGCAGCGCGCTTGCGCAGCCTTGTTTCGACAGCCTCGATTGACGCATCGAGCGGAGCCACAACAGAAACGGTCATATCCGGCTCGACGGCGATTTCGAGCGTTCTTCTGGGCCGCCGTTCGAGGGTGCATATAATCCGGTGCTCCCCATACTCGATGAAAATTTGCTCGCGCATCATCCTGGGAACCGTGCGCGAGCAAGATCCATGATTTTCTGCTCAAGCTCGTCCATTGTCTCTACCGTCAGAGTGATGCCCATCTCGTCGCGCAGCACATCGAAGAAGTAATCGTCGATGGCGTTTCGCATGGCGTTCTGAGCCATTTCGTTCGACCAGACATCGACGATGTGGTGCTGCTTGACGATCTCGATGATGGCGAGGGCCACTTGCGCCGTGTGCTCTTCGTCGAGCGGCGTGCCGCCGGCGAATGTGAGCCGACCATTGAGAAGCCCGTGGAAGGCTTGACCGTCTTCATCGCCTTTGAGGATTTCGGGAACGCGTTGCCCGCGATCTTTGCGAGCGATTTTGCTCGCCAAGTCGATCACCCTTTGCAGGTAGTCCTTCTCCGATAGTCGCTTGGCGCGATACTCGCGGATGGTCTCTTCCAGCAATTCAGAGAACCGCCGGTAAAAGGACGGGTCTTCCTCCATTTTCTCGGTGATGACGCGGCGGGTCGCGCTGGCAATACGATCCGCCTTTGACGCCTGGGAAACGCCCTGTTCCTCTACAACGGCTTGAAGCGCGCCGGGATCATTGATATTCACCAGTTCGATGATCGTTTCAGCGGGCATGGCGACGACGTGATCGTCGAGCAATTTCTGGATTTTTGGCTCGAACTCCTTCACGTCTACGGTTTCCTGATAGCGCAGCTGGACGGATCGCTTCAGCTCCGTGAACTGTTTCCAATCCCGCTTCAGGGCGTCGATCTTCTGCTGATCGGACACGTCAAGCAATTTATCGGACGACAGCGAGATATGAAGGCAGCGACTGAATGCACGCAGACGGGCGTAGAAGTCTTGGCGAATAGCCTTGTCGGAGAGGAATTGCTCGAACTGCTCCATGTCCTTCTTGTTGCGCACGGGCTTGAAGAGGTCCCACAGCTGTTCGTGAAGCTGGGGGAGCTTCCTGATTTCCTCACGCACGTCATGCACGGTGCCGGCAAGATCGGCCGCGTCATACCCGTCGAAGGCACTGTAAGTAGAGAGAGCGCTGTCGAGCTCACCAAGGAGTCCCTCGTAGTCGATAATGAAACCGAACTCCTTCTCGGTTCCTTCCTCCTCGAAGAGACGATTCACGCGGGCGATGGCTTGTAAGAGATTGTGTTCCCGAAGCGATTTGCAGACATAAAGTACGGTGTTTCGGGGCGCGTCAAAACCCGTGAGGAGCTTCGATACGACAATCAGGATTTCTGGATCGCCCGATCCATTAAAAGCGTCGATTATCTGTCGATTATACTCGTCCTCGGTCTTGTAGCGCGCCATCATTCGGCCCCAGAAAGCCTTGACGAGGTCGCGCGATTCCTTGTCGATGTCCTCATTGCCTTCATTATCATCGGGCGGCGAGATGATGATCTCGCTGGTGACGTGGCCGATTTCGTCAAGGACCTCTTTGAAGCGAACAGCCGCCGCTTTGGACGGGGCAACTAGCTGGGCCTTGAAACCCGTGCCCTGCCAATGCTGACGAAAATGCTCAGATATGTCGAAGGCCTTGGCGCGGATCGCCTGTCCCGTCTTGGCCAGCACGTCCATGCGTGAGAACTTGCGCTTGAGGTCGGCCTTCTGCTGGTTGGACAGCCCTTCGCTGATTTTCTCGAACCAGCGGTCGATCACATCGCCCGTGATCTGCTGTTCGACGAGGCGGCCCTCATAAAGCAACGGGACAACCGCCCCGTCTGCAACAGCTTCGTCGATCGCGTATTTGTGGATCAGCCCGCCGAAGGTCGAAAGGGTGTTTTTGTCCTTCTTCATAAGCGGGGTGCCGGTGAAGCCTAGATAGCAAGCCTTGGGCAAAAGGCGGCGCATTTTCGTGGCGAACTGGCTGTGGCCGCCATAGCGCCCCGTCTGGGTGCGATGGCTTTCATCAACGAGCACAAACACATTGGCGTCGGTGTCGGGTATCTCTGGACCACGCAGCGCCGTGTCGAATTTGTTGATGATCGTCGTGACGAGGCTAGCGCGGTTTCGGATCAACCCAACTAGGTGCGAACCACTCGTTGCGCGGACCGGCTCAAGTTCGCAGGACTTGAACGTGTCCTTGATCTGCTTGTCCAGGTCGTCGCGGTCCGTGACAATGACGATCCGAGGATTGGAAATGGCCGGATCGAGCGCGAGGGCGCGGCCGAGCATCACCATGGTGAGCGACTTACCCGAACCCTGCGTATGCCAGATGACGCCCCCCTTGCGGACACCGTTCATATCGAACTGCTTGACCCGCTCGACCGCCTTACGGATGCCGAAGAATTGCTGGTGACGAGCAACCTTGCGCATCCCCCCGTCAAAGACGGTGAAGCGGCGGATGAGGTCGAGCAACCGCTCGGGACGGCACAGCGCATAGATGGCGCGGTCCTGGGCTGTGACTGCCCGCTCGCCCTCGCTCGCCAGGGCCTCGAAAAAGGGCCGCGCGTTCGCGAAATCTCCCGAAAAGACCTTGTCCTTTTCGGCGCATGAAAGGCCGCGGTTGGCAACCAAGGCGATCTGCGCGTCAGTGTCTTCGTCCTCGCGCCAGGACTGCCCGAACTTCTGGGGCGTGCCGACGGTCGCGTAGCGGGCCTCCCCCCGGTTCATCGTCATCAGGAGCTGCGCGAAATGAAACAGCTGCGGGATGTTGTCCTCGTTCTGGTATCCGATGAGCTGGCTCGTCGCCCTTTTCAGGCTTTCCGTGGGGCGCTTGTTCTCGATCACCAGAAAGGGGATGCCGTTGACGAAGGCAACGATGTCGCAGCGCTTCGTCTGGGTGCTCGCGGTGCGTTCGACCGCATATTCGGCCGTCACATGGAAGCTGTTGTTGGCTGGATTCTCCCAGTCGATAAAGCGGAAGGAATAGCTTTTCGAGTCGCCGTCGATGGTCTTGGTGATCGTGGTGCCGAGCACCAGCGTGTCATAGATGTCCTGATTGGTTCCGCGCAGGCCCTTGAGCCGGTCGGGCGTCGGCTTCAGGCGGCGCAGGGCCTCATGTGCGTCTTCCAGATCGAAGCCATATTCGCGGCCCCGGTGCGTGAAGCTGTTGAGCCGCAACAGACATTCGACGAGCACGTCGTCGAGCACCACATTGCGCTGGCGTCCGCCGCGTAAGCCAAGCGCTTCCGCCTGGCTCAACGGGGTGAAGCCGAGCGCTACAAGAAGCTGAAGCGCTGGAATCTGGGATTGATGTTTCTCCGCCGCCTCGAAGGTCATTTTGCCCCCTTTGCGTAGAAGGCCTCGACCCCGGAGCGCGCCACGACAGCGTCGATCTGCGCCTTTACGATTTTGTCGAGGTCCCCTCCTTCCGAGTAATTCGCGGGCGCGACACAATGGACGCGGCCATCTGCGATATAACCGTCGGCCTTGCCCCGAGCGCCCTTGGTGCTCGGCTTGTAAACGGCGATCGAGAGGCCGCCTTGCTCCTTGATTAATCGGAAGCAGGGGATGTCGGTGGACCCATCGCCAATGAAAATCATGTTTTCGAAGGGGATCGGCCGCTCGGATTTGGCGACGAATTTATTGACCGCGCTGTTATCGCTGAGGTCATGCGCGCCCTTATTGATGCGGAAAAGATATTGCGTCTTGGTCGTGTAGTTGACGGCGAGCGCCGGCCACTCCGCTACCCCGTTTTCGTCGAACATGAATTTCGACGCATAGGTATGGGCGAACTTGGGGGCGATCGCCGTGCCGGCGAAAATCTCGGCGTTGCCGGATGAAACCAGCACATGTTCGAGCTTCACGCACTTCGAGCGGGCATAGTCATTGATGCGGTCGAACCAGCCTTCGACACCCTCAAATAGAGCGATGGTTCTGCCGCGATCCTTGAAGTCCTTGCGGCGTACTGGAACGCTCGCCCCCCGGGCTTTCTTTAGCATCAGGTTCATATAGACGAGTACCTCGTCCGCCTGATGCTCCTTGGTGAGCCGCTTCACTTCCGCCCAAAAAGCCTTGGGCTTCATGCCGATGTCCGGCAGGAACTGGTGTTCCTGCATATTCCCGTCGGCAAGCGTGCCGTCGAAGTCATAGGCGATTGCCATTTCCATGTGTTTCTTAGGCATTGCCATCGCCCTTCGGTTCTTCAAATTTAGCTGGCTCGTCGACAGCCCGCAGGAAAACACCGAGCTGCTTGAGCTTTTCGAGCAGCTCGTCGAACGTCACGATCTCGACGTCCTTTGAGTTGCGCCGAAACAGTTCGAAAGATTTCTTCTGGTCGTCGCCGTCGGGCGTCCTGCCGATGACAAGGCAGCAATGCACGGCGTACGATTCGATGTCGTAGAGCCGTGAGTTGTCTTTGATCTGCGCAATCTGCCTCTGAAACTGATACTTCTGATCCAGCGCCTGATTGATCGACCCCGAAAGATCAGCGGATGGCGTAAAAACGCCGTCCCGGAATGGGGTCTTGTTGAGGATCGCGGTCTGTGGCGTCTTGATTTCGAAGATCGCAGTGTTGTTGGTCAAACTGTTCTTGACCAGAAAATCAGTGATCTTTTCTCCATCACCTGACAGCTTCCTACCGCCAACCGAGGCCTGGTCGCGAACCTTGATGACAGGATAACCGAAGGCCATGTTCAGGATGAAAGGATTCTCATTGAAGAACGCCTGCCAGCGACCCTCGACAAGCTTTTCACCGAGCATCTCGTCATATCGCTTGATCAACGCTTCGAGCGTCACAAGCTCGATGTCGCCGCGCAGTTTTGCAAGCTTTTCCGGCTGGACTTCGGCAATGCCGGCGACGTTCTTGCTGAGAGCGCCGATCACGGCGTTCTGGTCCTCCTCCGACAGCTCCTCCTTGCCCTGCGCCACTGCGGTAAAGAGCCTTCGATAGGGGTGCCGGCCCGCCTTTGGATCGAGCTTCGGCATGCCGAGTCGCTCTGCCAAAATGTTGTAGGCCGTAGTCTCCTTGACGGCACGGGCGGCGGACTGGGAGAGGTTGTCGATGCTATTCATGGCCCGACGCGCCTGCTCGAAATCCTTCTTAGCAATGTAGAATAGTTTATTGTCCTCGGAGTCGGGACCAGTGGCGTGTTCGCTGGTGACGACGAGCTCGGTGCAGTCTGACAGCTCTTCCACGGCATCGATGATGAATCGATACGGCTTCGCCAGGCCGAGGCCGTAGGCGTAATCTTTCGTAAAAGCAGAAGGCAGTCCTTCGAGAAGTTCCAGCACGCCTTCCGGCGTCGTCGGCACGCCACCATCGTCGCTGCCACGAAAGACGATGTCCATATCAGCCAGCGTGATCCGCTCGATCTGGTCATACTTCGGCTTCAGGAAATCGTCATTGTCTCCGAACGTGCTGATTGGATGGATTGTCAGAAATTTGCACTGGCCGTTGATGTCCAGCAGCTTTGTGCGGTAGCTCTTTGCCCGCGTCGGATCGAGCCCTGCCGCGAGCAAGCTGTGCTCCGGGGGCACGAAGTATACCTCCACGAAGTTCGGATGAACCTCCTCGATTTCGAGGGTGCCATCACGATCTGGGTCATGCTGACGAAAAACGGGCGCCATCAGTCGGCCTCCGCCTTCACTCGCCATTCGCCCGTCAACAGCTTCTGCATCAAGCCGCGTTTTTGACGGGCTATGACATCGAGCATTCGTTCCGTCGCCGCGATTTCGGCCTTGGCGGAGTTGAGCACGGCGATGATGGCGGCTTGTTCGTTCGGCTCGGGGAGCGGAAGATGCAGTGCCGCGAGATCGTCGTAATAGGTTCGCTGGCGAACGCTGCCGGTTCCGCCGCTGTTGACGTGGTGCAACCACCAGCGTGTTTGACGAATGTGGTCGAGGTAATCAGCTTCAATTCCGCCGGCATTGCAGGCGAACACCACATAATCCGGGCTGACGAGCACGGTTTGCTCGTCTCCGTTCATGGCGATGGAACCGACATTGATACGCATCGGATTGTACGCGAAGGCGCGGGGCGGCAAGAGTTTGTATCGCGAGATGTCGTCGGCGATCGTTTGCTCGCGCATCGGAACGATTCCGCGCGAATTGGTTATGCCCATGACGAGCTCTCGGGCGAGAACCATGTCATTGTTGCGCGTCGTCAATTCGCAAGTAACGTCACCGAGACGACGTAGAGGCCAGTCAGCGCTACGCCTCGCATTGCCCCTCGCTCCGAACAAGAGTTCGTCGCGAAACGCTTCTAGCCGGCGCGCTTTGAGGGCGCGCAGCACCTCCAGCTTTTCAATGGTCTCGTCCCATGTGCGCAGGATTTCGGCGATCTTGCGCTGCTGTGAAACGGGAGGTATGAAGACTTCAATGCCCTCAAGATCAGGTCGGTTGATCTTTGGCAACCCTGTTCGAAATGAGCGGGACGTAGCGTCGGCGACAAAACGTTCTGAGTTCATCACATAGAAGACGAAATCTCGAACCGCCTGCTGAGCATCGCGCACCCATATTGGGTACATATCTGCACTGCAGATACCATCGAAGTCGACTAGTGCAATTTTGTTGAGATTCGGCCTGATCTTTGAATAAAGGATTGCATCCTTATCAAATTCATACTTTCCAGAAATCTGTTCAAGCTGTCCTGCTGTTCTCAGACTCAGCTTGTCCAAACCTCCGCCCGAGCGAAGGTTCTCGGGCCCCACACTGAATTTATTAGCAACATCAGTATCCTTGGGGTCGACTTGGCCGGACGCGATACGCACAAGATCGCCAAGAGGCTTGAGTTTCCAGCCGTCAATCATCCAACGCCCCCTTCTTCCCCTTCTTCGTCGACCGCTCCATGTCCTCCAGCTCGGCAATATCCACCTCATCCGCCGCCAGCGCATCGGCCGCGCGTCGCTTGGCGTCGAAGGCCTCGAAGCGCTCGGCGGCGAGCTTCTGCGCCACGTCCATGCGCAGCCGTCCCGCATGGGTCAGCACGTCGCGTTCATTAAAGGAGAGAAAGGCGTCGAGCTTCTCTGACCATTCGGCCATGGTCACGGGCCTGCGACGCTTGGCCTGATCCTCGGCGTAGTCGAGATACATTACGACAATGCGGTTGAGTTCCTCGATCTCCTCGGCCGCGAGATAATTCTTGGCGGTGCCGACATCGCCCTTGCGGACGATGGCGCCTTTCCAGCTGGTCAGGCCCATGTTCGGCGCGTCCGCGTTGCTGCGGCTCTCGATCAGCTCGGCGGCCGTCTTTCCGGTGACGACCCAGAGCATTTTGTTCTGGACCTTTTTGAAGAAGAGCTGCGCTTCGTTCGAGCTTTTGTCGTAGTCGATGGCGGTAGTGTAGAGGTCCCGCACCTTCTGATAAAAGCGCTTTTCCGAGGCGCGAATGTCCCGGATGCGGGCAAGCCATTCGTCGAAATAATCCCACTGCTCGGCCTGTTTCAGCCGGGCGTCGTCCATGGCGAATCCCTTGACGAGATATTCACGCAGGACGGTCGTGGCCCAACGCCGGAACTGAGCGCCGCGCGACGAACGGACCCGGTAGCCCACGGCGAGAATAATATCGAGATTATAATGCTTTAGCTGGCGAGATACCTCTCGTGCCCCCTCCTTGCGAACTTGTAAGATTTGCTTACAAGTTGCCGCCTCGTCGGCTTCGCCGTCCTCATACACGGCGGCGATCAACTGCGTGATCGCCTGGGGCGAGGTTTGAAACAGCTCCGCCATCTGGGCCTGCGTCACCCACGCGGTGCCCTCGGCCGCACGCAGCTCGATTCGCGCGAGGCCGTCCTCGGTATTGTAGAGAATCAGCTCACCTTCAGACATCGACGCCAAGCTCCTTGAGATAACCGGCCATGCGGGCGCGGACCTCCGCCAGCTCGGCCTCGATACGCACGATGTCCTTTTGCAGGGCCGCGACGTCGATTTCTTCCTCCGGTTCGAAGGTGTCGACATAGCGAGGGATGTTCAGGTTGAAGTCGTTCTCGGCGATCTCTTCCGGGCTGGCGAGGTGAGAATATTTTTCGATCGCCTTGCGGGCGCGGTAGGTGTCGAGCACCTTGCCGATATGCGGCTCGCTCATGACGTTCTGGGTCTTGCCCGGCGTGAACTCCTTGCTGGCGTCGATGAACAGCACGTCGCGGCGCTTCTCGTTGGCGCCGCCCTGTTCGCGCGAGCGGTCGAAGACGAGGATGGCGACGGGAATGCCCGTGGTGGTGAAGAGATTGGCGGGCAAGCCGACAACGGCGTCGAGAAGGTTTTCCTCGATCAAGGCCTGCCGGATGCGCCCCTCCGCGCCGCCCCTGAAAAGAACCCCGTGCGGGACGATGACCGCGACACGGCCGCTCTGGCGTTTTGCGATCTCGATCATGTGGGTGATGAAGGCGTAATCGCCTTTGGATTTGGGGGGAACGCCCCGCCAGAAGCGCTTGTATTGGTCGCTATCGGCCGATTCCGCGCCCCATTTGTCGAGGCTGAAGGGCGGATTGGCGACGACCACGTCGAAGCGCATGAGGTGATCGCCCTCCACAAGCGCGGGGCTGTTGAGGGTATCGCACCATTCGATCCGCGCGGCGTCCTTGGCGTGCAGGAACATATTCATGCGGGCGAGCGCCCATGTCGCGCCGTTCACTTCCTGGCCGTAGAGCGCGAAATTCTCGGAGCCGACTTCCTGCGCGGCCTGAATCAACAGCGAGCCGGACCCGCAGGCCGGATCGCAGATGGTGTCGCCCGCTTTCGGAGCGGCGAGCTTGGCGAGCAAGGTCGAGACGGCGGAGGGCGTGTAGAACTCTCCAGCCTTCTTTCCTGCGTCGGAGGCGAAGCGCGAAATCAGGTAAATGTAGCATTCGCCGATGATGTCTTCGGTGACGCGCGAGGGCCGCAGGTCGAGCGCGGGTTTCGCGAAATCCTCCAGCATGTTCTTGAGCCGGCGGTTGCGGTCCTTTACCCGGCCAAGATTCGCTTCCGAATTGAAGTCGATATTGCGAAACACGCCTTCGAGCTTCGCGCGATTGGCGTCTTCGATCTTCTCCAGCGCGGTATTGATCAGCTCGCCGATATTAGCTTCGTTGCGGCGCTCATAGAGGTCGTAAAAGCTCGCGCCTTCGGGAAGGATAAAGCGTTCGCGCTCCAGCCGGCGCCGGATGCGCGCCTCGTCGCCCCCATATTGCTTGCGGTAGCTTTCGACGTGATCGTTCCAGAGGTCCGAAATGTATTTCAGAAATAGCATCACAAGGATGTAATCCTTGTACTGCCCCGCATCGACGACGCCCCGGAAGGTGTCGCAGGCCGCCCATGCGGTCTGGTTGACTTGCTGTTGCGTGATCTGATCGTTCATCGGGCGTTCCTTTCAATATTGGACTGGCCGGCGCGGTGCGCGCAGGCTGAAAGCACGAGATTGGTGAGGGCGCGACGCTTCTCGGCGAGCGCGAGCAGAAGGCGGCGCTCCCGCGCGGCAAGGCGGTCGATGGCCATCATGCGCCGCTGCGTTTCAAGGTCGGGGACTGCGATATGCAGGGCGTCGAGGCCGGCCTTGGGCACCATGCGAATGCCAGTGCCGCAAGCGATCGCATCGATTTGCCGCTGGGCTTCGGGCTGATTGAGGGACCAGGCCAAATAATCAGCCGTGATGACCCCTGGATTCGGCCGCAGGACGAATAGCGGTGAAATGGCTATCGCCGGCTCAGCGAACCCAGTTTCAAGGGCAATCGCAATGTTGCGATCCCCGCGAGAGCGAAAAACAACATCCCCGGCGGCGACGAGATAGCGGTCGGCAGGATCACTGATTGTGACCCGCTCCAGTTTCTCGATGTCGATCTCGCCCTCGGCACCGATGTCTCGCAACTGAACCACGCGAACACCCTCGGGCGCTGGCTCAAGCCGGGCGCGAGCGGTGTAGCCGGTCTGTATCTCGCAACACTCAGCGAGTGGGGCTGTCGATAGGGTTTTTTCTGCTGTATCCATGCTACAGCGCATAAACCGAGCGAGCCTGGGCCGTCAACAGACTTTTTGCTGTATACGAGTTACAGCATTTTTTATTGCCGGCTCGGTGGCCGCCTCGTAAGCCCCGGGTTCCGTCTCTGCCTCACGGCCTCACGGCACGGCGGCCGGGGTAAATTTTTGTGGCGCCGCTCCTCCCTCAGTACTCGCTGGGGAGGAGGATGACGCCTCCGGTCTCATAGAAGCGGATGCCCGGCTCAGGGAAGTCGGTGAAGGCGATGCGCTTGCGGTAGACGCTGCGCCCGTCGCCGTCCTCGCAGACAAGCTCGGCGGTGACGCCCGTATCGCACAAACTATCGACTCTCACCTTCGCCTTCCGGCCGCCGAGGCTGCGCCAGCTCGCGATTGATGCGCGCCGCGTTCTCTTGGTCGACGCGCCGCTGTTCTTCGTCCTGTTTCAGCACGCGCGACTGCTGCTCGCGAAGGTTCTGCATCTGCTCGCTCTGGCGGGGATCGGCGGGCATTTCGCGGCGGTTGTTGTCCTCCATGGATCGATCGGCTTCGCGCGCGCTCGCGGCCTCGGCGTGCGCGCGATAGGGCCTCTGCTCGTTCGTTTGCGCGTCATGGGCTTCTTTCGCTTCCCTGGCGCGGTAAGCCTGTTCCGTTTCGCGCGCCGCTTCGCGATCTACCCGCCCCCGAATCTCCTGTAGACGAATATCGCGCTCGGCCGCCGTCGAGGTGGGACCTTCGGCGCGGGCAGGCTCGTCTCGTTTGTCTCGCCGCTCCATCGGCGCGGCCTCGTGCCTTTCATCGGGCTGCGCCTGGCCTTCGGCAATCCGCGCGCGGTTTATTTCGATCTCGGCGCGCAGTTCGCGAATGCGATCCTGCATCTCGGGATTTGTGACTTTATAGCCATGCTCGGCGGCGAGCCGCGCAACAGTCTCCTTATAAGCGTCGCTCCCGGTGATGTTGAGCGTTTCCCACTTTTCGGACGCCACTTTGAGCGCGGCGTTGACGGAATCCGCGTTATTCCAGTCGCGAATATCGAGCTGCTTCCCATTGTCGACAAAGGCAAGGGTTTGCAGCGCGCCGGTCTCATCGTGTCGGTGGTAATGGATCTCGTCGCCCTTACGCTCGAACGTGATAATCGGCCCGAGGTCACGCGCGGGCTCCGGCTTCACGTAGCGGTCGCTCTGCACATCCGCCTTTTGCTGTTCGAGATTGGTTTGCGCGGCGATGGCTTCGTCGGCCTTGTCGAGCAGCCGACGCGACTGTTCGGCGAATTGCGCGCGCGCCTCATCGTCGGGAAGCGCCTTGTCGATTTTCGTAATCGTATCGGCCATGCCGTCGCGCGCGGCGATCATCGTTTCGGTTGTTCGCATGGGGCCTTTCTCCTCTGTGTCGGTCAACGGCGCGCGACCGCTTAGAGCGCTCTCGACGCGGTGCTGAAAATGCGCGATAGCGGCGCTCGGCGCGCTGTCCAATGGTTGGGTTAGAGCGCTGATGGCGCGGGGCACGACAAAAACCTTGCCGGGCTGCGTTCGCGAGGATTTCAGCTCGGTTACTCGAGCGGCCGGCACGTCCACATAAATTATCCGCGCGGCGACACCTGGCTTCGCATAAGCCGCAGCCGTCTCCATATCGGCGGCAAACAGCGCGCCGCGTCGATCGCCGCCGCTGTCGAGACGATAAAGGCGCACGGCGCCCGGCGCTGGCGGCGGCGATCGAGGCGGCGACAGGGCGGCGACGTTCCGCCATTGGCGGGCGGCATCCTGCGCGCGCCGCCGGCCTTCCTCGCGCGTCGGTCTGTGAATTTCACGGTTCTTCACACGCTCGACGCGCCGGCGAACAGTCGCCGGCGCAATCCCGCGCTCCATCATCTTCACGTCTTTGAGCTTGTAGGCTGGCGCGTGCGCCTGGTCGAACCGCCGGACATTCTCCATGGCGATCCCGCGGGCGCGGGCTTCGGCCGCGAGCGTGTCGCGCCAGCGCGCAAAATCCTGAATTTTTGGGTCGAGCCGCTTGCCGTCGTCCCGGACAAGTCGAACCGCCGCATGCACATGAATATGCTCTCGGTTCGTATGCATCACGAAAACATACTCATGTCCGGCAAACGCGCGCGCCAGGGTCGCCCGCGCGGCGTCCATAAACGCCGCTTTGTCCGTGCCGGGCTTGGCGCTCAAAATGACATGCGCAAAGTCGCGCGGCGCGCTCGATCGCATATGCGGCCGCCAGGATTTGGCGATTTCCAGGCTGACATTGGCCTCACGCGACGCGGCGCGCGGTGGGCGGTTCGGCAGCTCGCGCGCGAGGCGCTCGGCTTCATCTTTGAGCACACGGCCGTCCGGCCCAAATACCTCGATCTCACCGCCGCGGGTAAGTCGAGCCAGCGCCGTCGTGGCGCCCTCGACCCCATGCGCCCATTTCGGGTCGGTAAATTCGGCGTCCCGGCCGAATGCGCCCTCCAACCGATCGCGCAAACCGTCAATCGACCGCTGATTGTCGTAGATCCGGTGAAGCCGGCCGCCCGCATTGCGCTCGCGACTCGCGGCCGTCATGACGATGTCGACGCGGCTATGCGCGCCATGCTGCGAAAGCCGCCATGCATAGTGATGGCCGCGAAGAGCCTCCGTAAGCGCGTCTTGCGCCTGCGTTGCCTCCAGCCTGCGGTCGAACCGCATTGCGAACTGCAGCACGTCGTTGGACGGCGCGCGGCCATCTTCGGCGCGCCACGTGGCGGCGAAGTCGGCGACGGAGCGCTGCCCGGTGATCATCAACCCATCATGGCGCTCCAGCGTCAGTTCGCCCTTGTCGCTCTGATAGTTCAGAAGCGATTTCGCCCGTGCCGCGCCAGAACCGAAACTCGCGATCTTGACGACCGCCGCCTGCGAGCCGGCCGCAAGATTAGCCTTCGCGATCAAGGCGGACCGCACGGATGCGATCGCTGCGCCCGTCGCCGGCGCGCGGCCGCCCAGTGCCGGCGATGAGGGTCGCGCCGTTTGCGCAACCGCGGCGGGCGCACGCGCCGAGACGTCGGTCTGCGAAACGCTGCCCTTCGCTGCGACCGCGCGCTTCACGCGCAATTCATCGTCGGCCCGGGACTTCTCGCCTGGCGCCGGCGCGCGCGGCCCTGTGTCCGGCCGCTCGTCGTGTCGGGGCCGGGGCGCCGCGCGCGAGCTGTTGGCTGTTTGCGCGCGGTAACGCTCAGCCGATTGCACCGCAGCCGCAAGATCGTCCAGCGCCGCCCGATTCTTCGCCGCAAGACGACGCTGCAAGCCTTCCGTCAGAATCGAAAGATCAAGCGCCGCGAGAGTCGTCATGAGGCGCAGTCCTTCTCGATCGCCGTCTCGGCGCGTCTCCGCGCTCGATACGTCAATGACGCGTAGAGCGCGTCGAGCGTCCGCATGATCCCATGCGCTTCGATAAGCCACGCGCGCACATTCTCTCCCGGGAAAGCGTTGCCCGCGTTCATATGATGAACGGCTTGATTGAGATTAACGCCGATCGCGCGCAGCTGTCGCGTCAATTCGACGACTTCGACGCGTCCTTCGCCGTCAAACGTCGGCCCCATGTCGCTGGCCGCGCGAACCATGCGACGCAGCGCTTCTGTTGTCGTCAGATTCCTCGCTTCGCAGAATGACAGAAACGCCGCCGCCTCCGTCTCATCGACGCGGAAACCGATAAATCGCGTCTTGCGCCGATCGTAATGTCGCTTGTCCGCCATTCGTCGATCGTCCTTAGCGTCCGGTTTGCCTTTGGCAAACTGCCGGACGCGAACATGGCCGGCGCGGCGAGCGCACATACAGATTTTGTTTCACAAAATCCCTATCCTGCCACTCATCACCACTCTTCGCTTTGTATACGGCAAAACCCTCATTTTCTCAACGTTTTTCGAGGCTTTGTGCGGTTTTCAAAGCAGTCTCGGAACACTCTCAGCGCACTATCAAGAGAGTCTCACGAGGCTCTTAGATCAACATCGAAAGCGTCTCACACACAGAGACCCAGCGGACTCGCATAAAATTCTCACCGTCGCATCAGGCGCATATTAGCTCGATCTCCAAGATGCTCTCGCATCGTTGTCATAAAGGTCTTGCGTAAGGAAGGGAGTGGGTCTAAATAGTTGCCATTTTATTAGAGGCTCGCATGAAGCTCACCGGTGAGGACCTGCAGCGTCTGAAGGAGGGGATTAACGCGCTGAAGCCGAACCGTCGGCTCACGCTGCGCGAACAAATTGGCGCGATCTATGGGCCTTTGATGAAGGCGAAAGGCCGCGGACTGACGAATGCTCAACTTCTCGATTACCTCAGAGAGCAGGGCATTATGATTTCGGCTCCCTCGCTATTTCGGGTGCTGAGACAGCTTGCCGAACAAAAGGCCCGGCGCGGCTCTAAGCGGGGAAGCCATCCCTTCCGCGCGAATGGGAAAATGCGGGTGCCTACGTCATCGGAAATTACAAGGCCCGTATCCACCGGGACCATCGAGTCTGAACCTGTGCCGCGCGCGTCGTCCTTCCGCGTGCGTCGCGACCGCGATGAAATCTAGGAGATCGGCGAATGGATAAGGCGATTTACATGATCGGCGGCAGCAAGGGCGGTGTCGGCAAGTCCATGGTGACAATGGCGCTCATCCATTTTCTCACGGCGCGCGGCGAGGCGGTTGTCGTGGTCGATGCCGACACGTCAAATCCTGACGTCATGCAGAACTATGAGAAAGAGATCCCGTGCGAGGGTGTCAATCTGGACGATGCCGACGGCTGGATTCGGCTCGTCAATCTCTGTGACGAAAACGCGGACAAGACCGTTATCGTCAATACGGCGGCGCGCAACAACCAGGGGGTAGGGGCCTACGGCGTCACGCTGAGCGGCACCCTCGATGAACTGAAGCGGCGCCTGGTGACCTTGTGGGTCGTCAATCGTCAACGGGACTCCTTGGAGCTATTGCAGGATTTTCTCGAAGCGATCCCCAATTCGACCGTTCACGTCGTCAAGAACGGCTACTTCGGCGCGGATGAGAAGTTCGAGCTCTATAACGGCTCGAAGACGCGCAAAGCGATCGAGGGGAGGGGCGGCAAGAGCATCCTCTTTCCAGATATGGCGGACCGTGTGAGCGATGACCTCTACAGCAAGCGCCTCAGCATTCGAAAGGCGCTCGCCGATATGCCGATCGGCAATCGCGCCGAATTGAAACGTTGGCTCGCGCAGGTCGATGGCGTCTTTTCGGCGGTCGTGCCGAATGGCTGATGGCATGGAAGCCCACGACGCGACCGGCTTTGAAAAGCTGATCGGCCGGACGGCGACGGAAACAGAACGCCGACAGCTTCGTCGTGTGAAGGAAGTTCTCGGGCTTCGCGACAATGACGCGCTGTGGCTCGTCATCTTCGCGCTTCAATATTACGACAGCCTCTATCGCCAGTTCCCGAAGGCGATTGCCACCGAGGCGGCGGCCATCATGACGCGCACGCGCGAGACGGCGGACGCGCAAATGCGCGCCGGGGTCGAACAGGCCAAGGCCGACCTCGCCCGCGCCGTCGCGCTCGCGGCGCAAGACGTCGCGCGAGACGTGGCGCGACGGCAGGCGACGCAGTGGCTCGCCTATGGGATGGCGGTTGGCGCGGCCCTCGTCGTCACCGGAATCGCGATTGGGCGCGCGCTGGCGCCGTAAGAGGCGCCCCGGCTGTCATCGACAACGGGTTGCAGGGATGCGAACTCGACAGGGATGATGACCGAGGCCAGTCCGTACACCGTCGCTATTTTCCCGCCGCCGGCCTCCAGCCTGCCGCTGTCGCTTCCGCCACGGAGCAGAACATACGTTCTTCGGCGCCCGTGATGGTGACGCGGGCGTAGTCGCGACTGCCGGGTACGTGGAAGATTTTCTTGCCCTTGCGGTTGACGTTGCCCTTGATGGCGCAGTCCTTGGACGGCGTCGGCGCGTCCTTTGACGCCGGCTCGGCGTAAGCGGCAGAGTTGGGAAGCGGCCGGGAAACATTCCATAGCTGCTGGAAGCGCGCCTCGAAGGACTTCGCCGCAGACGGGTCGTGTAGAACGACGAGATCATTATCCTGCTGCCTGAGCCCGGAGGCCGACAGGTTGGCCGATCCCGACCGAAGAAGGCGCCCATCGACGGCATAGGACTTCAGGTGCATGTATGCGCCCGCCGGTTTCATCCGGACATCGTCGGCAATGGAGCGAAGCCGGTCGAGCGCGTGCTGCTGGCCTGGGTCTAGGACGATGCGGAGGGCGACCCCGCGCCGGCGCGCCTCGATCAACGCGTCGACGACGGCCCAGTCCGTGAGCGAGTAGACCGCCATGTCGATCTTCGCGCGCGCCAAGCGGATCAGGTCGACGTCGATGCGCTCAAGGTTTTCATCAGGCGCGTAGTGGATTTCCACATCGCCGGCGCGCACGGGCAAGAAGCCGATGCCGCAGAGGAGGGAAGCGCCAACAACGATCCGAAACCAGCGCCGGTGGATCACTGCCACTGGCTCCAGATGATAAAAATGAGGACGACGATGGCCGAGCCGATCGATGTGAATACAACCCGCCAGTTATAGCGCTCGCGGAATGGAAGCTGCCGCCAGCGCGCTTCCTCGTCGTCTTCTCGGTTTTGTTGTCCTCGCCAATCCATTGACGTATCCTTTGACGAGCAGATCCCGACCCGCCTCCACACGACGAAGTCACAATGGCAGGCGTGTTGTGGGAGCGGCAAGTCAGGACGACGGCTCCAATTTGTCACCGAAATCCAAAATATTTTCGCTGCACGCGGTCAACCATCTTCATCGCCTTCTTGCTCAACCGACGCAGCGCCACCCAGCGCGTCATAGCGACGCGACGCCAACCACTGAAGACGCAAGGCCTGTGTCAGCAATACGCGTCGTAATCCACCCTGGACCTTTCGCTCGGAGATCACCTGAGCAAGCCGCGAAATAATGAGCGCTCTTCGAGCGATCCGAAAATCGGGATGTGATCGGAGCTCGTAAACGCGATCGGAAACGATTCTCGCGCGCAAAGATCGGGGCGCTTCGACGACGAGCGACCCAGGCGGTGGATCCTTCTCGTTCAGGATCGCTTTGAACTCTGACCGATCAACCGCGCGCTGCGTGATCAATCGCTCCAAAGCATCCAGGTGCTTGCGCGCGTCAGCATCCTTGCCACTTGTCTCCTGATATTGTGGCAGCGGCCAGACCTCGATTTCGAGCACTTCGAACGGGTCAAGCACTGACATGGCAACAGCATCAGTGCGTTGATTGGTCAGGTGACGACGAATGCGCGTGCGTAGCATCTCATTCGTCTGCCCAACATAGATCGGTTCGCCGTCATAATCGAAGAAGGCGTAGACGCCCCATTTGTAATTCCCGACACGGCGAGTCTGCCCCACGGCCTCTTCGAACGATGTATCCAGAAACCTCGCCAGATTGGCTCGCAGATCCTCAGTCTCGAACGGTGGAAAGTTTATGAAATCGGGATCGCGACGAGGAGCGGGCTCGTTCGGATTAGGCATGTCGGATCGCCGTCATGTCGGAGGAATGCTCCACCACGCCTCCTCGTTCGATCGTCGTGCGCCGCATCGTCTCATCGCCGAGCGAGGCGATTTCGAAGCTGACATGATTAATCTCGTTATCGCGACCTCCAAAGCAGGAATGGAATGCAGCGAGGAGTTCGACGGTCAGCAGTGATTGCGCGCCGACTTTCGGCGCCTCAGCAGAGGGTATGGAAGACGGGAAAAGATAGATGCACGGCGGCGGCGCACAGAAAGGACCGATCACTGTCGTTCTGGCATCGCTCTCACCCAACAGCTTCGGACAGGCGCGTCCGATCGTTCCACACACCATATCCCAGATGACGAGGCCATCGACGCGCTGATTGCGCGCGATGATCTGAGCGCTTATGCGCGTATGAACCCCGGACCAGGCGTTGCGCCGCGGGTCGGCGCCGACATTGGTGCACAGGCTCCAAATGATAAATTCATCTGCGCCTTCCGGGCGCTCGAAAATTTTCGAGTTGTCGCCATCCAAACAGCCTTTCAGGTCGATGATTGCCGTTCGTCTGCTTGGTAGCGTCACAACATAGTCATGCAACACGCCGCGCTTGGCGCGGTCCCAGCCCGCGATGAAGCCTCGGTCCTCCATGTGATTGAGAACATGCTGGACGAACTCCCGCTTACCTCGCATCGCTGCGGCAAACTCTCCGCGCACCTGTTGAATAGCGCCGCGGAAAATCGGCGAGGCGTAGAAGTCTTTTTCCGCAAGCCCGTGGTCGCCGAGTTTATGCGCTTGGGTCTTGAGCACTTCAGCAAATTCTGCGATCTGCTGGCGCACGCTTGGGTCCTGCTCGCAAGGAATAACGCTCACGCGGCCTTCTCCGCCGGAGCGCACACGTCGAGAAGCGGTTCAAGCAGATAGCGCGCTAAATGCCGAACGACATCGACAGCGACGCCGTCGCCCGTCAAATGGTAAGCCTCGTTGTAATTTTTTGGCAGCTTATACGCGTCATCAAGTCCCATTAATCGGGCGGTCTCCCGCGACGAAATCAGGCGCGAACGAATCTTGTTTCCATCGACGACGACGATCGTCTGGCGGCTTGAACCGCCTGCGGGCGTCCGCAGACATCCCAAGATATCGTCAAACCGAATTTCCGCCCGTTGGACCTTGACGCCATTTTCGTCGAGGCGGGTGCGCTTATAGACCCCGCCCACCATCCGACGCCCCGAACGCTTGGCGGCTTCAACCTTCGCCTTGTTGACAGGCGACATCATCGCCAAAATTTGCTTGGTTTCAGCGGCGGTATGCCAGTCGACGCTCAAAGGATTTTCTTCGATGATATCGGCGAAAGAATTCTTGCGACGCGGCGGCGTCGGTAAATTCCACCACAGCATGTTCTTCCGGGCGCGGGAGGAAACGCTGTCAACGGCTCTGCGCAATCCCAGCGTATGAAATGGCTCGATTGGCTCCGGCGACAGGAGCGACGGGTCTATCGTCACATCGTCTCTTACGCCGATCACAAACAATCGTGGCCGGGATTGCGGCACGAACAGAGAGGCGTTGATGATCAAGGCGCCGTATCGATATCCGGCTTCGCCAAAGGTCTTGCAGATCGCTTCGAAATCTCGTCCGCCGTGGGAGGTCAGCGTGCCGCAAACATTCTCGATCGCGATAATCTTCGGCGCGCGATTGTCGTCGATCAGCCCCGTGATGACATCCCAGAACGGATAGAAGGTTCCAGAGCGCTCTCCCTTCAACCCGGCTCCGCCTCCGGCCAATGATAAATCCTGGCAGGGAAACGACCCCCAAATCAGGTCGGCGTATCCTGACAGCTCATCCACGGTGACCTGGCGAACATCGCCGACCTTGAGTTCTGCGCCCGTACCCCAGTTGGCTTGATAGGCGAGACCTTTTTTGTGATCGAAATCATTCGCGAACAGACATGTCCAATCGGACCCAAGCCCTGCCCGGGCCATCCCGCCACCGGCAAAAAACTCATAAAAATTAGGCATGACGCTTCCGCTCAATGGCTTGGTCGTCGACCAGAGCATCGTCCCGTTCGAGCTTTTCCTTGATGGCCTCGGCAATCCAGGTGTTTCTGGAGACATTGCCGGGACGCGCGCTCCGCGCTTGATCGATCGCCTCGAAGGTCTCGGGTGACAACCGAAGATTGATGCGATCCAGCGGACGAATCGCCTGATTTTTTGAAGAATCGAGCATGCAGCGAAGCTGGCGCCTTTTTGGCGCCATGTCCAGCATGTTCTATATATGTTCCGAACCGACGAGATAGCATATCGAGCCCATCTCACTTTAAATTTTCTCGTTTCCAGGTGACCTCCATGCGTTGGGCTCCGCGCTCGTTCCCCGTAAAGATCCATCGCCACCTCAATGTCGCGGACTTGGCCGACATATCGCCCGAGGAGCTCGATCAAGCGGAAGAGGAGGGCGCGCTCGCAGGCAATCGCTCCTACTGCGATCTGCGGGGCTGCGGCTGGGGCGTCGTTAGCACAGCCCTCGATATCGAGACGAAAGTGATTGACCGCCTGAAGATGGCGGATGACGTCGAAGCGGAAATGTCGGCCTTCGAAGAGGAGCGCGCGACCGCATTCGACGACGAACCCGCACTCTGGGGGCTGGATGTCGGGGTCGCCTCCGCGACAATCGCGATTTCGGCCTACGGCTCAGTCCCTGTGTCCAGCTGCAACGCAGGCGCTTTTGGCGGATGCCACTCAGCGCGCTATCCTTACGTTGCCTTTTTTCTTCCAAAGGAGTTGGCGCCTGAAATCATGCGTTGCGCCGAGGCCGCCGACATTGGGCTGCTCTGCGATGAAAGCGGACTCGCGCAAATTTATGGCCAAGGAGAAATGGATCTCGTCCGTTTCGCGCAAACTGCCTGGCAAAGAAGCGCGGCTGGCGAAGAAGAGGCCCGATGATGAATGTATTTGAGCGATCAGCGGCGCGTTAGCCTTTTTCGTGATCAAGGTGGCGACACGCCGCGCCAAGCTGATGCCGACAGAGTCTCTTGCGGCGAGCAGATCGCCGCGCCGATCAATGCGCGCCAGGCTTGGGCGCCGTCTGCTGATCGCCCCGACGAGCAATCTGAAGTTGTAAATTAGTCTGCATGTGATCGAGGGGCCGCGCGCGGCCCCTCGATCGCGTTTCAGCGGGACTTCTTGCCCTGCGGCTTCGCGGCGGGCGCTTCCGTCTTCTTCGCCGGCTTGTCGGCAAGGTGCTGAATATCCTCTACCGCGAAAGTGTAGCCGAACCGGCGCTCGCCATTAGCCGCTTTCCATTCGGTCTGCTTCGGGCGCGACGTCACTTGAACCAGGTCGCCGGATTCGAGTTTTTCGCGCGCCCATTTGATGCGCGAGTCCTGCCGGGCAAAGATCGTATGTTCGATCCACTCGGGATTGTCGATCCACTCGCCATTGCCGTTCTTATAGGGGTTGTTCGAGCAGACGGTGATAACGAGATTGGCGCCGACTTCCTTGAGCTGACCGACCCGACCGACCTGAATGTGCGTGTTGAGCTGCGACATTTCTCTCTCCTATCGTTGGGCCTCGGCCCGATGCGATGGCGGTCTGAAAGCGCCGGGGTAAGGAGACCACAGAGCCGCAAGGCCGTAAGGCTGCAGCGGGCAAGCAAAGCGCTGCGCGCCGGCCGCGACGGAGAATTTTGAAAGGGCGCGCAGCGCCCATGCGCGAGGAATTGCCGCATAGCGGCAAGGGGAAAATTCTTCGGCGCAGGCGCCGACGTGGCTCCGCCGGCGCTAGACAAGCCAGTAAAGAGCAACGGGCGAAGGCCCGACATGGCAAGAGAGATCTGTGCAAAGTTCGACACACAATCAGGTCAGTCGAATTGTCCGCCGAGCCTCGGGCCTCTTCGTTCTCACACCATCGCGCAATGCCGAGAATTGGCTTGGCCATGATCGATCCCGCGTGGCCGTATCAATAATGCCATGACGCGTCGTTCAAATGGGCTGATTATGAGAAGCCCGGCGCCTATTGAGTGACGGCCCCTACGCCGCGCAAACAGTCGACGCGGCTTGGGCGCGTGCACATCCGAAGCGTAAGGAAGCGAGTAAGAGACGAAGCCATGTCGCCGCGGGATGCGCCTGTTGCGCGCAATCGAAGAATGGGCGACGTTGCGCTTTGTCCGCGACGCGGGGGCAGGCGGCTATCCAAATATTGGTCGATCTTATGCATGGTGTTGCGATGAACGAGATTGTTTTAGCGGACGCCGATAGAGAAGGTGAAACGATGACGGCGCGCGTCATACGCTATGATCGGGAGCAACGTCGCCTCGAACTGGTGGTGCCCAACACGACTGTTGTTTTTACACTTTACGGCGATGGCGAACGCTTCACGGGAGCGCTCGGCGGCCGAAGCTTCTACTGGGATGCGCCGCGCGCCGAGCCTGCGAAAAAGCGGGTGAAGCGTTAGCCCCGGGGCGCATCCCAATTGTCGTCACGAATTCGGCATTTTCAGCAGCTCCTTATAGCCCTGCTGCGTCATCCATCGTGCGCGGGCATAATGGCTGTGATAGACGCGCCGCGCACGTTCACGGTCGACGTCGGGATCAATGTTGAGGACGATCCGGCTCGCCTCCTCCCAGCCGGCGCCATCGCGCGCCGCATCGAGCAGGCGGAGATATACGATCATATGCGAGAGATCGTAGTCGGTCAGCTCGAGCGTCGTCGGCGCTACCTCTGCGACCGTGTTGGACTGATTGGGGATCACGGTTGGCCTCCGTTAAAGCGCAGCCTATGCTTTGATCGCTCATCGTAAGGCTACAGCCGCAAGGTAGCCGATAGCGCCGATATGTGGCGGCATTCAGGGTGCGCGGAGCGACAAGCGCAGCCACGCGTCGCGACGCTATGCAGCGGCTGGCGAGCGATCGGGGCAAGCTGTGCGAACGACACGCGGCTCCTGTCGCGTACAGTAATCGAACCGCGACAGAGCGCCAGGATGGATAGCGCGACCGACTTGGTGGTCGCGAGGGGAGGTTCACGTGACAGGGAGCGAAAAGCGGAATGGGTGTTGGTCTCGTCCCGGCCGGAAATCTACGCGAGCGCATGAATGGCCATAGTCCCCGATGCGAGCGTAGAGACGCCAAAGGGCTATTACCCGGCCCGCCTTTCGGAAAATTGCGACCTCTGGTCCGAGTGAGCATAGCGACGGCGCGCCGCGCGCCGACACGAGGCCAGTGCGAGCCCGACAGGCGGGCGCTGTGATCGGCGCCGTAGCCGAGCCAACACGGATAGTGCTTGAATTCGCGCACACAATCATGCAGGCGTATCTCGTCGCACGTGAATTACGAAAATTAAACAACGATCAATGCCGGCTTTTCACCTGAACAGCAAGCGTTTGGCGAAAGATATCAACGACGCCTTGTTCGATACTCTTCTCGAAGGTCTGGTGCTTTGCAGCCGCTGTGCGACCGTCCTCAACGGAATGGTTCATGGCGCGCAACGCAATCTCCAAGCCTTCCCGTTTTGAGGTCGCCTGGATGCCCGACGTGTCGGCCGCAGCTGATTACGCGGCGTTTTCTTCACCCCCATCAGTCCGGCTTAAGAGGTCGAAAACGTTGGCGACGACGTCCACGCCGTAAATCGTCTTGCCGTCCTTCTCATAGGATGTTTCAGCAACGCGACATTCGGCGTAGATCGGCGCGCCCTTCCTGACATTCTTCAACACGAAAGCCGAGTCGCGCTCATTCAAGACGGTGACCGTAACCCAGTCGGTCTTCTCAATGCGCTCGCGCGATTTCTTGTCGGTCCAACTCCGGTTCGTCGCCACGCTGATCTTGGCGATTTTGCCATCATCGAACCCCTTGGGCTCTTGCCCAACATAGCCTCGTAGGATGAAAAGATTGGTTGTTCTCATTGCGTCTCTCCAATCATGCGAACTGATCATCGTCCGATTTCCACGACGGAAATGCCGCGCGCCGGTTAGCATTTTATTAGAAGCATGGCGATAATGTGATTGTCTCGAACAGGGATTTTGGCATTAACATAAAGCCGCGCGCAGCGGCAGGCTTCGTGCGCTCAGCCTGCGGGAAGTCAAACACGAACCCTTTGCCTCGACGCCGCCGCAAGGTCGGTCAAGAGGAAAGGCGCCGCCGGCGCCGATGCGAGGATGCTCGGTCGATCAGGGCTCGGCCCAAACGCGGCACGATCAAGCTGAGAAGGGACACGGCCGTTTGAAGGAACGGATTGATACGCTCGATGAATTGCGGGCTTTGGCGATCGGCGCTGTGATGCTGTCGCATTTCGCGCTCGCCTTCGGCTCGCAATCGATCGTCGCATTTTGGCTCAACCTTCCTGATCTCAGCGTCGGCGTCGATCTGTTCTTTGTGATTTCAGGTTTCCTGATCTTCCAGAATCTCGCCGATCTGGCAGAATCGGCCAACACTTTCACGCGAGTTGTCGGGGCCTTCTATGCGCGCCGGGTGACCCGGGTCGCGCTTCCGGCGTGGACGATCCTCGCAGTGATCGCGCTGGCCGATCTTGAACCCCCAGCGTCGAGCGCCAACGACTTTTGGGCGGCGTCGGCGTTCGTTGCCAACGTCCATTGGGCGCGATGTGAGATCGACGCCCGCTGCGGCGACGCGCTCGCGACATCTCACTTCTGGTCGCTGGCGAGCGAAGCACAATTCTATTTCCTGGCGCCAGCGCTTCTGCTAGCGCGAGCGCGCGCGCCGCTCTACGTGGTTATCACAGCCATTCTGCTTCTCGCGCTTATTCCCCACCCGCACGGCTCCCTGCTCTGGGCGCTGCGCCCGGAAGCGCTTTTGCTTGGCGCGGCGCTCGCCAGCGAGGTGCGGCGGCGCGCCACCTGGCTGGTGAAGGCGCCGCCGGTGACCGCTGGAGTGGCTGCATGGTGGAGTCTGGTCGCGTCCATGATGGCGCGAATTGCAATTGGCCCCTTCTCGGGGTTGGCGTGGGCGCTGGTCGCGCTGATCAGCGCCGGCGTTGTTCTGGGACGCCTTAAAGGCCCGCCCATCGCGGGCCCTGTCGGCAATGCCGTTCGTAGGGCCGGCCGGGTGTCGTTTTCGGTCTATCTCGTCCACCTGCCGCTGATCGGCGTCGCGGCGGAATCATTTGCCGCCAAGATCGGTGTAACGCCTGCTGTCTTTGGCGCTCTGGCCGCGATCGCCGCCGCGACGATCGTGGTCGAGTTCGCGATCGTACAGCCGGCGGCGCAGCTCGGCCGAGCCTGGAGCGCGCGCATCGCTCTTAAAGAAGCGCCAATGAGAAGCAGCCGCGCAAAAATTCGGTCGAGCGCCATGTGAGGGCGAACGCTCTTCTGCGGCAACGGCGCTTGCGAAAGTACCGCTGCAATGCGATCGCCACGGCTCAACAAATCTCGACGGAATGCGTTGCCGGTGAAGCGTACTCCCAGAATTTCAATTTGAGCCGCATGTCGCTCATCAGCACGACGGGCGTCCACGCATGTCGACAATCGCGTTCGACCGCAGATTTGTTCCACAGCTTCGAACACGTAGCCGCAGGCGCGCCGCCTTAGGGGCCTGGCATCGAACAATTGCCGAATTATCGCCTTAACAATTCGCAACGCTTGCAGCGCTTCCTGTAGCATACCGATCACGCGCTCAGAGCACGAGACGACCGGACATTTGGTTTGATGCGGCACAATGTGAGTTTGCGAAAGAGAAGGACTGACCATGGACGCGTCTGGTGTCCGTCGTTGCGCCTGTACTTCCCACGAATTTTCCGAGTTTCGCGGAAGGCCGCCAAAGGAGCGCGCCAAAAGGACCCGCAAACGCTCCAACATATCGCTTACACGCTTGATCCGAGCGCCATGGCGGCAATCCGTGGGTGCGTTGTCGATGAAATCGATCACCTCCACCACGAAGTATCGCATTCGCTAATCCTCCGATATCACTGGTCAAGATCGCTCGCCAGTTCTTATCTTGAGGGCGTCGAAGACGTCATGGACCCATGCAACAGCTCAGAACTTTTCGAAGTCGATGACGCGATATTCACGCTCACCGAGCGGCCGACGCGCGTGGACTGGCCAGCGCCGATGATCATCTATGTCGCAGAGATTTACGACACACAAAGTGAGATCTGCGCCGAACATTTTGAAGTTATCGTTGGTCCGGATGGACGGCCCGAGCCCCGAGAATTGCTCGGGGCATAATCGGCGTCTTCGCTACGATCTCAGCGAGCGCTGGCGAGGCGATCGAAGCGTCTTGGACATCGATGTGGACGGGGCTCGACGAGAGCGAGCTAATCCGATAATGCGGTTTTGGAATTATCCCAGTTGGGATATTCGACTTAACTAGATGCGCGGCTCGAAGCCGTTAAAAGTTTCTTCAGCCGAACTCCGTCTAAATCATCGAACCAATGGCCTGGGACGAGAGCATGAGCGAGAAGGCGGATCTTGAGAAAAAAGCCGTCGGGACGCTGCAGCGCTATCGCGAAGCATATGCCAGGGCCGAGGCGCTGGAACAGGAGGCGGCGGCGGCGCGCCAGGACGTTTTTACAAGGCTCAATCGCTTGGAAATCGCGAAGGCCAAGGAAGTGGCTGTGCGCGTGAGACCCGAAATCGTCGCTGCCGACCAGGCCGCCATTTGCAGGCTGACTGAAATCCGCATCGCCTTGAGCGAAGCGACCGCGGAGCTAGATTCGGCCTTCCGGACCCTCGCCGCCTTGGATGAGCAGTTGGGCTATATCCCTGGTGTCAGCGTCGCGAAACCTAATGGGAGCTACGTTGGAGGCAGTGCCGAAGAAAACGGCGAACTCCCTTGACCCACGGCTCTCGCGCTGCCTGCGATGCGGTGGGCTAGAGTCATTCTTGCATCCCCTAGGGGTTCCCGAAATTCTGCGCCCCTACAGGTCGCGGCGCCTTCCTCTTCGATGCGCCTTCGAATCCGCGTCCGTCCACACACGAAGACGCCCGCCTAGGCCGATGGCGGCACGGATCGAATATACACTCTTGCTAACCTGCGCGCGGCGTGGCGTCACGGATACGTCAATCCTGAAGCTGTTGCCTCGCCCCATACCGATCCGCCAAACGTTAGCCCTGCGGCGTGAACGCATCCGATCGGATGTCTTTCATGCTGGCTCCGCGCATGAAGAAATCACGCTTCAGCCGTTTCACCAGATTTTCGCCGCCACACAGAAAAATTGCGCTGTCCTTGACGTTTTGCTCTGCGTGCAGGGCTGTCGCCGCAACGTCTCCTCCGGCCGGAGCATTTGGATCAAGCAGGCATGGTCGGTAGTCGACATGCGCCCGCGTCCGGCTCAGCGCTTTCAGCTCTTCATCAAGATAGAGGCCATCACGGCTGCGTGCGCCGTGGTAAAGACGAATTGGACCGAGATGGCCCCGCTTCAGAGCGTCTCGCAACACGCCATAGAGTGGCGCAAGACCCGTCCCGGCGCCGATCAGCAGCAGGCGCTGCTCCTCGTGGACGCCTTCGTAAAAGCATGTCCCGGACGGACCCGCGACATGCAAGCGGTCGCCCGGCTTGAATTCTCCCAGCCGTCGGCTCATTCGGCCATTTTCATACAGTCGGATATGCATCTCGAGAAATGGATCGTCCTCGGGATGGCTCGCGAGCGAGTAATGACGTCTTAAATCGCCATCCGCGACAAGTTCGAGGAACTGCCCTGGCCGATACGCAAAATCATCTGCATCGACACGCAGTCGGATCACATCCGGCGCGAGCGGGTCAATCGCTCGAATGACTGCATCCCGACGCGCTCCGACGTCCTCCGGCCGCGTAATCGTCAGCGGCGACGTCGGCAAACAGACACAGGGCAGAAAAAAGCCGAGCGCCTTCTGACCCTCTGTCAAGCCAACTTGCGACTCTGGCGGAGGGACGCCTTCGACCGCGCGATGCAGACAAGTCTGACAATTGCCGGACCGGCACGACGAAGGCGCGTCGATGCCGGCGCGCTCCAGCGCTTCAAGCACAGTTTCACCTAGCCTGAGTTCGACCGAACGATCCTCGAACTTCAGCATCGGATCAACGGTTCAGTACGTCATCACGAACGGAATTTGCAATCGCCGCGACTTCCTTAACCTCTTTTTCTGGCACGCCAAGGTCACGGAGCGTGTAGTTCAGATTTTCGATTACCGCATCGACATGCGAATCATTGAGACCCTTCGCAACGAGACGCTTGTGCGCATTGCGCATGTCGGCTCCCGTGTAATTATTTGGACCCCCAAACGCCATGGTCAGGAATGATTTCTGTTTGGCGATTTGCTGATCGATGTCGACGCCGTCAAAAAACTGCGCGATGCGACCGTCCGCGAGAACCTTGCGATAAAAAAGCTCAACTGCGGCATTAACGGCGTTCTCGCCCCCGAGGCGCTCGTAGAGATTTGACATGCCTTGCGTTCTCCCTGTTGCCGACCTTAGCGAGCCAACTTTTTCGGCTCGGACGTCACTTAGACGCCGCGGCGCGGAGAATCTTACCTCGACCGGCGAGATTTTTTCGCTCGGAGAATGCCTCCCGCAGGAAATTCAATCATATAAGAAAAGCGTGACGAAATTCGTAATGTCGCCGCTGACTCGATCGATAAGCCCCGGGACGAGCGCGCCGGCTCACCCGCGATCGGCCGCCTTTTCGGCGCGCACAAGCGCCAGCAATCCGAGATACACCTCTTCGCATTCGGGACATTGATGCATGTGGTGACGAACCTCGGGGAGGGTGGCGGCGGCGTCCAAGCCGGAGGCTTCCAACTCGGCGTAGCGCGGTAGACTATCGAAATAATCCGTACACGACATCTCTTCCCCGCTTTTGGCGGCGAAGATCGTATCAAGCAGGCGGGCAAATTCCTTTTGTTTCATTCCTAGCTTCCGGACTCAACCGCATTTGAGACGCTCTGAGACGGGAAAATCTTACCATCATCGCTGAGATAAGTTTTGCGCTGGGGCGAGTCGAACGTAGCTATGATATCCTGATGCGTAACGCCTTCGGAAAGTAGCGCGGCCTTGAGGCGTTTTCGTGCATCATGAATAAGCTTGTATATGCTATTGCGATTGCCGCCGAGCCACTCGGCGACAAGATCAAGCGGCATGCACTGAAAAGCGTGAGCGACAAGCGCTTTTCGCTGGAGTGGCGTCAAAGAGTTCTCGATAAGGCGGACCAACAAAGCCCACGCTTGTCGCCGTTCCAGACTACGCTCGGGTTCTGGAGCATCGGTCGGCCAGACCGGCATATCTTCGCCAAGACGCGCGCTATTCACGACCGCCTTCCGCCAGCGTCGTCGTCGAAGCTCCCCAAGAGTGACGCGAACCGCGATCGAATAGGCCCATGTCGTAAATTTGCTCTCGCCACGAAATTGATCGAGCTTCGACTGAATGAGGATAATGGCCTCCTGGGCGCAGTCCTCCGCCGTTTGATGCAAATCGTGGCCGAGCGACCAACCTCCAGGCGTTTCATTTCGCGAGAGAAATTTGATGATCGCACCAAGCACGAGCTCACGCAGCTCAGCCAGCGCGACAGCCTGATTCTGATCGCCTGCCCGTAGGGCCAATAACCACTCGGCGTTTGATCGTTGTCTCATTTCGCAGTACGGATGACAGACAGGAAAACGGCTTGCGCGCAAAGGTTAGCATCAACATCGAAGCGACGCTATCCATAGGTCCTCCGACGCTTGGAGAGCCCTCTCCGGTCGGAAGAGATTTGGATCGGCGCTCGAGAAAAATCGCCCAGCGGTTGACGCGGTCCCGCACGCCGAGCGGATGAGCCCGTCTGAACTCACGATCAGATCGGGAGGCCTCCCCCCGACCGACCCGGGGCGCGCGTTATATTTGGCTCGGGACGCGGCCGGCGCCAACCCGACGAATGGCTGAAGACCAAGTGAGCTTGCAGAGTTCGACTGCCGGCGCGAAGTTTCAAACCTCCGGCCGGCAGTTAGTTGCTAAGCGCTTGAAGCAGCCCCAATTGGCCGGCACTGATCCAAGGAACGAGCAAGCACGCCGATTTGCCTCAACAGTTCTCGCGCTGGAATTCCCTCGGCGTCGATCGCTGCCTACTGCAGCCTCTCTGCAAAGGCGGTTCGGTTGAACAGTTTTTTTCTCGGTTTTTTCCGCGTGCTCAAATTTTTTTCTCATTATCGGGGCGTGGCGGCGGTCACGCCCTCGCTGGTTGCACGAATGGAATCCTGTTATAAGGGTCTTACCGGAAGCACGGCGATCATGCCCGGTATCAGGGCGTGCCGGTGAGATTGGCGGACACCGGCAAGCGGGGGCGGCGGCGACCTGGCTTTTTCGTGCGGAGCAGCTGGAGAACGGCGCGACCGTGGATGAACCGGCGGGGAGTCTTGCTCCTTATTTCTGCGCCGCTTCCAAATGGGTCAACGCCTCTATGGCGTGTCCGATTGCGGTGGTGGCGTTCTCTTTCTTGCCTTCCACAATCGATGCCTTCAACTGCATTATTCCTTCCTTAATGTGCGGATTGTTCATCGCCTTTTCGGCAGCTTCAGCATGCTTGAGCGCGGCTTCGGCGTGCGTCACCAACACATCCGCGTGACCTCGTTTACCATGGTCGATCGCTTCCTCGGTGTAGCTGATCGCCTCGGTCAAATGATCTTCGGCGAGCGCGAGGCGGGGCGCGAAGAATGCCGAGAAACCAAGACCCAGCGCGAGTGCGAAAATTCTGCGTTTCATTGGAAGTGTCTCCGTGAACATTCCGGAAGGGAATCATACTATTGATGACTGGCGCATGAATTCGAGATTGGGTAAGGGCTCCATCTCGCCGTCCTGGCCGCGCTTTGGCGGGGTGCCTGCCGCAGGTGACGAATGGATGGCCCGCGGGACCGATCGGGCAAGCCGGAAGGCCGTATCGATACCTTATGCTGAGCCTATCCGAATTTTGTCAGTCTTCCCGAAACCGCGACGCTACCTAAGAGCCGTGGAACGAGCGCCGTTCACATATTGGAGCGCAGGCTACCCGCGCCGCAGAAAGGGCCCAGAGATAGCGGCCAGGTAGATCTCATAGAATTGCATCGGATTGATCAAATCGTGCATGAGATCGAGCGGCTGCTTTCGCAGAGGGAAACTTCGGGGGCACGCGGAAGATCAAGCACCTATTAGGAGATGCGGGCTGCGTGGAAGCCTGGCCGGCCTTATTCAGAACTTTCTGAAAAAGCCCTCCGGCCCCCTCGAGGGTTGCTTTCCGTTTTGGAAAATCCACGAAATCTGACGCGCTCCTGCGGCGTCGCCGCGAAGACCCGACCGTGGATGCAACGGCGCGCAACGTTTTCCGCTTTAAGGAAGAGGAATCGTGTGGCAGTCGCATTGTTTCAATAAAACACGAAAAAATAGAGCGCTATCATAACCGAGTCTGGAACCGAGTTGACCCGCGACGAGCGGAGTTGAAAAAAGCCCGCGACCGTGAAGCCGCGGGCAAGAGGACTTACAGGAGCCGCTCGATACTGAACACGCCAAGCGACGCCGACCAAATAGGGCAGAAGCGCCTCTAGGCAAGCGTGGCAGGCCAGGCACCCGCAAGGACCCAACGATGACCAAAGCTGAGAAGCTAATACGAGGAATAGAATCGTTGCGTGAGACTATCCGGCGCGCGTGGTTAAGATCAGGCTGGCTGCTCTGACGCATGATGACCGACTTGCAATTTGAGAGTATATCGAACGCTGTCTCGCCGATCTGATCGGCGGAGCCCCTACGAGGAACTCCCCCCGGAGGCGCATGGCGAGTTGTGGGTATCGTGCGTCGCGCGGGGCGGCGGGGGCACCCGATGGCGGGGCGCGCTCAGGCGAAGAGCGTCTTTCAAGTGCACGGCATAGCGTCAGAAGCCAAAGCGGTCTCAGATCCCTCGGTCGCCGAATGAAATTTTTTGCAATCATCGTCTTGGCCCGGGGCTTAGCCACCAGAGGGGTTCGTCGATCCATTACGTTGTTGATGGTCAGATGGGATCGTGTTTCGTCCTGGCTCCTATGGCGTTTTGTCTCAGGCCGCAGTTGCGGCCAAAGCCTTTGCCGCCTGCAATTTTCCGCTGGCGCGTAAGAGCAAGGTAGCGTCGACGCTCGACGACTTCTTAATTCTGGCTTCCGCAAAGACGGAGAAGTCGGAACCGGACGAGGCCGACGCGGCTCAAAGGCATCCAGAAGAAGGCCACATGGGTTGGGCCTCTGCTAGCGCCCAGATCGTTCCAGCAATTAAGGGGCGTGAGACGCGTCGAAAGCTTCCAGCTCAGGGTGTTTTCTAGGGCCTGCTATTATGTCCTCACCCTAAGCTTAGCCTAGCTGAAATCTAATCCAGTAGATTCCGAATTTTTCGTATAGAAACAGTCGTTGCTCAATCTGGAATGAAGAGACATCGTCATCCTTGGGAGGAGGAGCTCAATGGCAACGAAACCCGCGGCTGTCCGGACGCGCGGCGTGTTGGGGCGCGAACGGGACAGTCAAAACCGTGTCTCAGACGATCAACTCCAGGAACTCCTTCAGGCATTGCAAGCCTTAAAGGAGGGCGACTTTGCCACTCGGTTACCGGGCCACTGGGATGGAGTGATCGGAAAAATTGCCGATAGCCTCAATGAGGTAAGCGCCACCAACTGCAGGATGGCGGTCGAACTTGAACGGGTCCGCCAAGCCGTGGGGCGTGAGGGGAAGACGCGCCAGCGAGTAAAATTCGCAAATCACGCCGGGGCATGGGGAGGAATGGAGTCGTCCGTTAACGCCCTGATCGACGATCTCCTTTGGCCGACCAACGAAATGACTCGCGTCATAGGCGCCGTGGCGCAGGGGGACCTTCTGCAATCAGTGCAACTGGAGCTTGAGGGACGCCCCCTGATGGGCGAATTCCTGCGTTCCGCGAAGATCGTCAACACCATGATCCGCCAGCTTCGCGAATTCACTTCAGAAGTGACACGGGTCGCGCGCGAGGTCGGAACCGAAGGAAAACTCGGCGGCCAGGCGCAGGTTCGCGAGGTAACGGGCGTATGGAAAGAGCTGACAGAATCTGTGAATTTTATGGCCGACAACCTCACTAGCCAGGTGAGAAATATCGCAGAGGTGACGATCGCCGTGGCTAACGGCGATCTTTCCAAGAAGATCACGGTCGATGTGCGCGGCGAGATCCTGCAGCTCAAAGAAGCCATCAACACAATGGTGGATCAACTTCGCTCATTTGCCTCAGAAGTCACGCGCGTGGCGCGCGAAGTTGGCAGCGATGGCAAACTGGGGGGCCAGGCGATCGTGCCGGGTGTCGCCGGTACTTGGAAAGACCTCACCGATTCGGTGAATGCAATGTGCGGCAATCTGACGGATCAGGTGCGCAACATCGCCCAAGTGACGACCGCGGTCGCCCGAGGCGACCTATCGCGAAAAATCACCGTGGATGTGAAAGGAGAAATCCTCGAGCTCAAGCAGACCATCAATACCATGGTCGACCAGCTGAACTCGTTCGCTTCCGAAGTCACAAGAGTTGCGCGAGAAGTCGGCACCGAAGGAAAGCTTGGCGGTCAAGCGGTCGTCGCCGGGGTCGGCGGCACTTGGAAGGATCTCACTGACAGCGTCAATTTTATGGCTGGCAATTTGACGGCGCAGGTTCGAAACATCGCCGAAGTGTCGACTGCTATCGCTAACGGAAATCTTTCGAAGAAGATCACCGTAAACGTGTCCGGAGAAATTCTGGAGCTCAAAGAAACAATTAACACGATGGTCGACCAATTGAACGCCTTCGCCTCTGAAGTGACGCGTGTGGCGCGCGAAGTCGGGACGGAGGGTCGTTTAGGAGGCCAGGCGCAAGTGATGGGAGTAGCCGGCACATGGAAAGATCTGACGGACTCGGTCAATTCGATGGCCGGAAATCTTACCGCGCAAGTTCGAAATATTGCTGAAGTGACTACCGCGGTTGCGCGCGGAGATTTGAGCCGAAAGATCACCGTCGACGTAAAAGGCGAGATTCTGCAGCTCAAGGAAACCATCAACACGATGGTCGACCAGTTGAACGCTTTTGCGTCTGAAGTGACACGCGTCGCGCGCGAGGTCGGCACGGAGGGCAAGCTCGGCGGACAGGCTCAGGTGCCGGGCGTCGCGGGGACATGGAAGGATCTCACGGACAATGTGAACTTTATGGCCGGCAATTTGACGGCTCAGGTACGAAACATCGCCGAGGTGGCGACCGCGATTGCCGATGGCGATCTTTCGAAAAAAATCACGGTCGACGTGCGCGGCGAAATCCTTTTGCTCAAGGAGACGCTGAACACGATGGTGGATCAGTTAAACGCCTTTGCGGGCGAGGTCACGCGCGTCGCGCGCGAGGTCGGCACGGACGGACGTCTCGGCGGCCAGGCTGTCGTGCCCGGTGTTGGCGGCACGTGGAAGGACCTGACCGAAAATGTAAACCTACTAGCCGCCAACCTGACCACGCAGGTCCGTAATATCGCGGAGGTGACGACTGCGGTCGCTCGCGGAGACCTGAGCCGGAAAATCACCGTTGATGTGAAAGGCGAGATTCTGCAGCTCAAGGAAACCATCAACACGATGGTCGACCAGTTGAACGCCTTCGCGTCAGAAGTAACGCGCGTGGCGCGCGAGGTCGGCACGGAGGGCAAGCTCGGCGGTCAGGCTCAGGTGCCGGGCGTAGCAGGCACATGGAAGGACCTAACGGACACGGTGAACGTAATGGCCGCAAACCTGACCGAGCAGGTGCGCGGAATCGTCAAAGTCGTGACGGCGGTCGCCGAAGGGGATCTCAGTCAAAGTCTTACCGTAAAATCCAAAGGCGAAGTAGCTGCGCTGGCGGACACCATCAATAGTATGACGCGAACTCTCGCGACCTTCGCCGTTCAGGTGACGACAGTGGCGCGTGAGGTCGGCGTTGAGGGCCGGCTTGGTGGCCAGGCAAATGTGCCGGGAGCAGCCGGCACATGGAAGGACCTGACGGGGAATGTGAATCTTCTTGCAGCGAATCTCACGACACAGGTGAGATCAATCGCTGACGTCGCGACTGCGGTGACGAAAGGCGACCTTACACGACTCATCCAAGTCGATGCGCGTGGAGAGGTCGCGGAGCTCAAAGATAATATCAATACGATGATCGACAATCTCAGGCTCACCACGGATCGCAATACCGAACAAGATTGGCTAAAAACCAATCTTGCCAAGTTTACCGCCATGCTACAAGGACAGCGTGATCTGAGCTTGGTGGGTCGCTTATTGCTTTCCGAGCTCGCGCCACTCGTCGGCGCGCAGCAGGGCGTCATCTATCAAATGCACTGCGGCGACGGTCCGCCAATTCTTAGTCTCCTCTCCGCCTACGCCGATGACCGAGAGAGGAGCCACCAGCTCCGCCTTAGTATCGGAGAAGGACTCGTGGGCCAGTGCGCGACTGACAAGCGACGAATCCTGATCAATGACCTACCCGCCGATGTGGCCCCCATACGGTCGGCGTTGTTCAGTTCGGCGCCCCGTAATATCGTCGTGCTCCCGGTGTTGTTCGAAGGACAGGTCAAAGCGGTGATTGAACTCGCAACTGTCGGCAACTTTAGTGAGCTGCAGACAATGTTCCTGGAACAACTCACCGCGTCGATAGGCATAGTTCTCAACTCGATTGAAGCGACGATGCAGACGGAAGCGCTCTTGGGGCAGTCGCAGCAACTCGCCGCCGAGCTTCAGGCCCAGCAGAGTGAACTACAAAAAACCAATGAGCAGCTTGAGCTGAAGGCTCAACAGGTAGCCGAGCGAAACGTTGAGGTCGAGCGAAAGAATGAAGAGCTGGAGCAAGCGCGCCGCGCCCTCGAGGAAAAAGCCGCCGAGTTGGCGCTCACCTCCAGATATAAATCTGAATTTCTGGCGAATATGAGCCATGAGCTCCGCACGCCACTGAATTCGATTCTTATTCTTGGCCAACAGCTCGGTGAGAACCCCCAGGGAAATCTGACCGAGAGGCAGGTAGAATTCGCACGAACGATTCATGGCGCAGGCACTGACCTGTTGAACCTGATTTCCGACATTCTAGATCTATCAAAAATCGAATCTGGCACGGTCACGGTCGAAGCGGAGGAGCTAGACTTCAAGAGTCTTATCGAGCGGGTAGCGCGACCCTTCCGGCACGAGGCTGAGAATCGCGGCTTATCATTCCAGGTAAACGTCAACGCCAACGTTGGCCGCAGCATCGTGACCGATTCCAAGCGGCTTCAGCAAATATTAAAAAACCTTTTGTCGAACGCATTCAAGTTTACTCCGGCGGGCGCTGTTTGGTTCGATGTGCGAGCCGCGACGAAAGGCTGGAGCGCGCAACACCCTTCGCTCTCGCAAGCGCATCTTGTCGTCGCCTTCAGCGTCCGCGATACCGGAATCGGCATACCTCAAGAAAAGCAGCCCATCATCTTCGAGGCGTTCCAACAGGCTGACGCTTCAACGAGTCGTCGATTTGGCGGCACTGGGCTTGGTCTTGCCATTAGCCGGGAGCTTGCCACTCTTTTGGGGGGTGAAATTCACCTGCGGTCAACCCCGGGAGAAGGCTCAACATTCACGCTTTGTTTGCCGATTGCCTATGCTGGTGCGGGCGCGTCGCGATCAGTCGATCCACAGCCCTTGATGCAAATGCCACAAGCGCCGTTTGGCAGCAGTTTCAGCATTGCACCACAAAAGGATGATCGCGAAAATATCACCGAAGACGACGGCGTCTTGCTGATCATAGAGGACGACCCGGATTACCGACGCATCCTCGCCGACCTAGCGCGGGACAAGGGTCTCAAAGTCATTATGGCTGCCACTGGTTCTGAGGCAGTAGCTTTGGCCCGTTCCTTCAAGCCAACGGCGATCTCGCTCGATGTTTATCTGCCCGATCTGTCCGGTTGGACAGTGCTCTCACGACTCAAACAGGATCCTTCATTGCGCCACATTCCGGTGCAGATGCTGACGATAGATCATGACCGTAAGCAAGGGCTGGCGCGCGGGGCCTATAGTTTTATTTCGAAGTCTGTTACAGCAAGCGAGCTAAGTTCGGCTATCGAACGTATTGTCGATTTCTCAAAGCCACGCCAGCGAAGGCTTCTCTTGATCGAGGACAGCGTGGTCGAACAATCAGCGATTCGCGCCCTTCTTGAATACGACGATGTGGAGATCGTCGTGGCCCAATCGGGTCAAGAAGCCTTGCACGCCTTAAGCAGCCAAAACTGGGATTGCGTCGTGCTGGATTTAGGCCTTCCGGACATGTCCGGTTTTGACGTCCTTCAGCAATTAAATGCCGAGAACGCAAGCGCGACCGTTCCGTGCGTGATCTTCACGGGCAAGAAGCTATCGGCTGAAGAAGATGCGCGCCTTCATACGATGGCGCAAAGCATAGTGGTGAAGGATGTTGAGTCGCCCGAGCGTCTGCTCGATGAAACCGCGCTTTTCTTGCATCGGGTGATCGGCGACTTGCCGCCCGAAAAACAAATTATGTTGGAGCGACTCCATAGTTCCGATGAAGACATGTCCGGCCGGACGATTTTGCTGGTTGACGACGATGCTCGGAACCTTTTCGCCCTGTCGAGTTTGCTCGAACGTCGAGGGATTAATGTACTTACAGCTGCCAATGGCGGCGACGCCCTCGACCTGCTTGAGAAACAAAGCTCGATCTCGCTCGTGCTTATGGATATCATGATGCCCGGAATGGACGGCTATCAGACAATCAAGGCAGTGCGCGAGAATCCGCGTTTCGAGCGTCTTCCGATTATTGCGCTAACCGCAAAGGCCATGAACGAAGATCGCGAGAGGTGCCTTGAAGCCGGCGCGTCCGATTATCTCGCCAAACCCGTAAACACTGAGCAGCTCTTGTCTACGCTGCGATTATGGTTCGCCAATGACGGAAGCTGATAGTTTCGCTGATGAAGGCAAAGTCAATATCCTCCTCGTCGATGATCAACCGGCGAAGCTATTGAGCTATGAAATAATCCTGAATGAGCTAGGTCACAATTTGTTGAAGGCGAATTCGGCGACTGAAGCATTTAAATTATTGCTGGAAAATCAGGTCGCCGTCATCTTGGTTGACGTCTGCATGCCGGATCTTGATGGTTTCGAGCTTGCGCAAATGATCAGGGATCATCCGCGCTTCACCGATACTGCTATCATATTCGTATCTGCAATAAACGTAACGGAAATGGACAGCCTGAGAGGCTACGAGCTAGGCGCGGTGGACTATGTTTCGGTACCCGTAGTTCCAAACATATTGCGTGCAAAGGTTCGGGTTTTCGTTGATCTCCACATCAAGACACAAGCGTTGGCTCGCATGAACAGCGAACTTGAACAGCGAGTGGCCGAACGGACAGCGGAGCTGGAAACGGCGATCGCACGTCAAGAGTTGCTAGCTCACGAAGTAGATCATCGGGCACGTAATGCTCTCGCGGTAATTCAATCGATAGTAGCGTTAACGCCAGCCGACGACGGTCTCTATTTTGCTAGTGCAGTAAGAGGCCGTATCCACGCCATGGCCACGGCGCACAACCTGCTTTCAGAGAGCCGCTGGAGTGGCGCCAATTTACTTAATCTCGTGAAGGAAGAACTCGCTCCATACGCTCAAAGCAGCATCAAGATTGCAGGGGAGGCGGTTTCGATCGCGCCATCGATAGCGCAGAGCCTAGCGCTTGTGCTGCACGAGTTGGCGACGAATGCAGCGAAATATGGCGCTCTGAAAGATTCTGAAGGCTCCCTGTCCGTCAGTTGGCAGTTGAGCGACGAGCGCTTGGAACTCAAGTGGCGCGAAGAAGGGAACGCGGATGTCGTCCCCCCATCTCGCGCGGGATTCGGCTCCAAGGTCATCGAAACGAGTATCACGGGACAACTGCAAGGTCAGATCGAGCGCGAGTGGAAGGCGAGTGGTTTGGTATGTTTGATCCGAATTCCGAGCGAGCACTTTCTGGTGTCCGGGCCTAGCAGGGGCGCGTCTGAAGATAAGCGCCGCCGTCAAGGTGACGCCCCACATGTCCGCGGGCGCAGCATTCTCGTGGTGGAAGATGAAGCCATGGTCGCCATGATGACATGTCACGTCATCGAGGATCTCGGCGCCAAGGTGATTGGTCCTTTTGGGCGAGTGGAGGAAGCTCGGAAGGCGCTATCCGAATATCTCGACGCGGCGGTGCTCGATGTAAATCTCGACGGCGAACTCGTGTATGAGCTAGCGGATGAATTAAGAAATCGCGGCAAGCCGATCATCTTCGTCACAGGTTATCATGCCGCCGCGATCGCTCAGGAGTTCGGCGATGTGCCGGTGCTAACAAAGCCGATAGAGCCAGACGAACTTGCCGCGGCGTTGGCGGAACTATTCGTGGAGTAATATCGGGCTTCGGACGGAATTCGGCCGCGTCGCTCGACGACTGGCGCCTCGCCGATTGCGTCTATCGTCTGCGGCGGCTGATGGAGGCGCGCATGGGGAACAGCGGGCACCGCGAGTTCATCCAGGTGCTGCGGCTGATGGAGGACTTCCATCAACATCTCGTCGAACAGGCCATCGCGGAGGCGCTGCGTCTTGGCGCAATCAGTTTTGACGCGGTGAAGATGCTCCTGCTCGCCAAATTGGAGAACCGGCTAGCCTGGCTCGATCTGACATTCTACCCCTATCTGCAGTGGCGACGGTCGGCGCGACAGACCCGCGCGCCTATCTCGGGCTCGTCCCCAACGCAGCCGCTATCGAGCCAAGTGTGCGAGTTTCGGCATGAGCGCCTCGCAGGAGTCGACCTCCCAAATGATCGTCGCGCCGCAGGTGCTGCTGGGCAATCACCTCAAGGCGTTGAAGCTTCCCACCTTCGCGCGAATATGAGAAAGTGGCGCTGGAATCGGCGCAAGATCGCGCCGATTATCCGCGCTATTTGCTGCGCCTGTGCGAACTGGAGCGCATCGATTGCGAGCGGCGCAATGTCGAGCGTCGCATTCGCTTGGCGCGCTTTACGCAGATCAAGAGCCTCGACACATTCGACTTCGCCGCGCAGCCGTCACTCAACAAGCCGCTGGTTCTGGAGCTGGCGCGGTGCGAACGGATAGAGAAGCGACAGAACTGCATCGCGCTGGGTCCATCCGGAACCGGCAAGACTCACCGCGCTCGCCCGTGGGCTCGCCGCTTGCTAAAAGGCCTTCAGCGTCGCTTTCACCTCGGCCGCCGCCCTCGTGCACGAACTCATGGAAGCGCGCGACGAGCGCCGCCTGCGGGCGCTGCAAGGGCATCTCAACACCATCAAATTGCTGATCGTCGAAGAGCTGGGCTACGTGCCGTTCACGGCGGTTGGTTCTGAACTGCTCTTCGAGGTCTTCAGCCAGCGCTATGAACGTGGCGCCACGCTGGTGACCAGCAGTCTGCCATTCGATGAATGGACGTCGGTGTTCGGGTGGAACGGCTCACCGGCGCGCTGCTCGATAGGCTCACCCATCATGTCCACATTCTGGAGATGAACGGCGACAGCTATCGTCTCGCGACAGCCAGATATCCGACGCTAACCGGACGCCGTCTCTGGCGGGAGATCAAGGAACGCGGATATGCCGGCGGCTACACTGCGGTCACCGACCTCCTGCGCGAACTTCGGCCCCCGCGCGCGAAAGGCTTCGAGGAGGCGCCGATCACGAAATCGTCTGATCGCCATCCCGCCAGACTGGGGAATTTTACTTCGGCGCTTCTGGGGAAATCGAAATCGGCATTTACACAGCGTTAACTACAGAACCAAGGGAGAAGCCGACGCAGCCATTTAACCGCCGTTGACAATCGTCTCGCTGGAGGCAAAATTCTTCCAAGGCCTCCTTTCGGCGCACAAGGCGCCGCGTCGATTGAGGGAAGTCACACCTTATGTCGCACACTAACCGTGCAACGCGCGATCCCACACGCGAATTGAATCCATCCCGCTGGTGGATGCGCAGCGCGGCGCTTCGCCGGAAGTCGGAGCGAGCAGCAGGTAGCCGCCGTCTCGATTGCTCTTGCACACGAACAGCTCGGGAATTGGACGCCACTATGTTCAATGTGGTACAAGAGCTACGCTGCTCAACGCTTTGAACCCCTCGAGAATGGCGCTAATCCAGCAACCAGAGCGATACAGTTTGATGCGTCCTAGCCCCAGCTTGTCTCAGGTTCACTTACACGAGCCGTTGTTGGCTGCGCTGGTGGACAATGCCTTGGACGGCATCATCACGATCGACGAAGCTGGAACGATCCTGTCATTTAATCCTGCCGCGGTCGCATTGTTTGGATATGCGGCTGACGAAGTTATCGGGCGAAATATCCGCGTGCTGATGCCCGAGCCATATCGCAGTCGGCATGATGACTACCTGAGCCATTACCTCCGCACCGGCGAAGCCAAGATTATTGGCATCGGTCGGCAGGTCGAAGGACAACGCCGAGACGGGTCGGTCTTTCCCATAGAGCTTGGAGTTGCCGCAGTAGAAGCCGAGGGCGAACGCTACTTTGTCGGATTCATACATGATTTAAGCGAGCGGCGCAGATTTGAAGCTCGAATGCATGATCTGCACGCGGACCGTCTCGACATTATCGAGAATATGACAGTCGGACTCGCCCATGAACTCAAACAGCCGCTCTCGGGGATCAACGCCTATCTCCACATTGCAAGCAGGCTCCTTAAGAAGGGGGATTTAACAGAAATAGAGCAGGTCCTCGACAACGCCTCCAAGCAGGTATTTCGTGTTTCCGAAATAGTAGACAATCTGCGCCAATTTATCGCGCGGGGCGAAACGATCAAAAGCCTCCACCATTTAAACGAAGTCGTCCGAACCTCGTGTGAATTTACCGACTCCATCGCCAAGGAATGCGGCGTCGCGACAGCGGTGAATTTGGATGCGCAAACGGACCAGGTGCTCATCAACAGAATTCAAATCCAGCAGGTCGTCGTCAATCTGAAACGAAATGCGATCGACGCGATGGAAAATTGCGAGAGGCGCGAATTAGTCGTGTCGACGCGACTGATCGACGATAATGAGATTCGGGTCGATGTCGCTGATACTGGTTCAGGCATTTCGGAGGCGATCAAAGCCAAATTGTTCGAAGTGTTTACGACCACGAAGCCCCATGGACTGGGCGTTGGATTGTCTATCTCACGCTCGATTATCAACGCGCATCACGGACGGTTGTGGGTCGAGCCCAATCCTGGCGGCGGTACGATCTTCAGTTTCGTATTGCCGTTGGCGAAACAACATCAAAAGCTCGCGGAAGCCTAACGTGTCTCGAAAGCGACCGAAAGAGCACCACCAGCGTTTGATTGAGGCCGCATAAATGGGTTGGCGAGGCAACACAACAGTGACAAGGACGAAGCGCGCGAGTGCGCAAGCGCCCTCTGTCAGGCACCGTGATCGGGCGGGCATAGCAATTTTGTCATTCTATTGGGTAACGTTTATTTATTTTTGCGTCGCGCTTCTTTTACTCTTGGCTCGCTGCCGAACATCCTCTTTTGCCGCGTCGCGTAGTTCGGCGCGAAACTGATCGCGTTTTTCGTGGACGGAAGCGATAACGTATCCTGCTGGAATGCCCAAACCTACCAGCGCGGCCTCCGAGATTTGAAGACTGGCCTCGACCGTCTCGGGCACGGCATCAGTTACTCCAATTGCGTAGAGGTGCCGTGCGTGTTCGGTATCCCTAGCACGCGCGACGATCAGGACGTCAGCCCTGAGTTTACGGACGCCAAGAACGATCGCGTCTACATTCGAGTGCGAACCGACGGTCACAATGACAGCGGCGGCCTCCATTATTCCACACGCTTTCATAAACGCGGCATGTGTCGCGTCCCCGAAGTACACTTCATGCCCGTTCTTTCGTTCTTCTGTCACCGAGGCTGCATCTCTGTCAGTGGCGATATAAGGAATATTATGTTCCTTCAGGAAGGACGTGACGACCTTGCCGACGCGCCCATGACCGACGACGATTGCATGCTTATGCTGTTCGCGGGGCGCCGCCTTCAGCGTCGCATCAATCTTCTTTGGCGGTTCCATTCGAGAATTAATTTGTCGTGCGGCAGCGGACAATGCCGGAATGAGAACCATCGTAAGCGACGTGACCGCAAGAACGAATGAGGACAGTACAGGATCGATAAGCCCCAAACTTTTCGCCAGTCCTATCGCGACGAAGGCAAACTCCCCGCCGGGGCCAAGCAGGAAACCCGTTTCGATAGCGACGCGCCACGATTGGCCGAATGCCTTCGACAGCGCAATGATGATCGCCGCCTTGAAGGCGATGAGGCCGGATACGAGCGCCAAGATGGTGAGCGGATCGCGTGCGATCTCCCTCACGTCAATGGTCATCCCCACCGTGAAAAAGAAGATACCCAGCAACAGGCCCTTGAACGGCTCGACGATAGCTTCCACGGCCTTACGATATTCAGTTTCGGCCAGAAGTAGGCCCGCGACGAACGCTCCAAGCGCCATGGACAGACCCTCGACGGCGGCCAGCACGCCCGTGCCAATGATGACGAACAGAACCGCCGCCGTAAGTAGTTCAAGAGATTCCATGGATCCAACAAGACGGAAAAGAGGTCGCAGCACTACTCTTCCAACCAGAACGATGAGCGCAATGGCCATCGCCGCATGGGCCAGTGTTATGCCAATGTTCGTCGCAAGCGAACCTTCAGTGTTCGAGCCGATGATCGAAACGAATATAAGTATCGGAATCACCGCCAGGTCCTGCGCCAGCAGGATAGAAAAGCTCGCTCTGCCTGCCCCTGTGGGCAGCTCGCCGTGTGCCGCAAGAATTTCAAGAACGATCGCGGTCGAGGATAACGCGAGGCAGGCTCCAAGGATGACTGCGACTGATGGCGCTTGTCCAGTCCAGGCGATGATGAGGGAAAGCAAACATGATGTGATAACGACCTGCGATCCGCCAAGCCCGAAAACGAGTCGCCGCATTGAAAGCAGCCGATCGTAGGAAAGCTCCAGTCCGATAAGAAACAAAAGAAAAACGACGCCAAGTTCGGCGATACCGCTAACATTTTTTGCATCGACGACGGTGAACCAATAGAGAAACGGCAGCTTGTCGATGAATGAACCTAGCCCGAGGGGACCAAGGAGCGCGCCCGCTCCCAAATAGCCCAGTACCGGGTTCAACCCGAGATAGCGTACCAGGGGAATGACGACGCCGGCAGTCCCTAGAACGACGAGCGCATCGCTATAGACCGGTATGTTGATTGTCGGAGCCAAATTACCTCCAGAGTTGCACGGTGAAGGAGTACGAAACTCCTTAAGCTTCATATACCGCAGTTGGGCCTTCGATCGGCAATCTCAGGGCTCGCGGCCAGAGTCGCGAGCGCTAGACCTTAGCGATGACCAAGCCCTTCGGCTTTCGACCCCCCCGGGGGCCGCAAGCCTGCTTGCAGGAGTCTCGATCGTTGGGCTCCAAGGACGAGCCATGCTGGCATGGCTCCAAGGCAAAACGATCGGTCAGAACCGCACGCGTTTCAGCGAACTCGCCTGCGTCATGCTTAGCATCTCAGCGTAGTCCTAGGCACTCACATTTTTATGGCGCAGCCCATTATCGTCGTTCTAATATGCCACAAACGCCGACGTTGCGTCTCGACCTGCGCTGAACAAAAAATCCCCTTTGATGGCAGGATCGAAGTCTGCGTTCGCCGAGCTAGAATGCAGGCACATTCGGGCTTTCGGATGCGTCAAGGGGGCTTCTATTCTAATGCCTGGCGAGCGAGTTGCGCACTTCAATTCAATCTTGCGCGAGCACATTTCTTCCGCACGGGCTCGCGCGGCAGCGAGCGCCTGCATATGATCGTTACGTCCGTCGGGACTTCCGTAGCCGTTCAGGCCTGCTCGTCAACTTGCCGGCGTCGCTGAAAGCAAAGCCTGCATTGCCAACCCTGTAGCATACATACATGCGATACTTGTCGCGTGTGATCTTCTCGCGGTATCGAGAGTTTGCTTCTCTCTTTGGCGAGACAGATCTGCCGCGTCCTGGAGCTGGGTTATTCCGACCTCGGGCAGGAAGTAATGGTTGTGCATGTCGACACGAAGGCTGTGAGAGGTGCAACATGGGATTTGTCGGTGATTTTATTTTAATGAACGAATTGCGTGCGACGAAGATCGCGTTTGCAAACCTTCCTCCCTATTCACAGCAGATAGCACTTCGGGAATTTCGCCAACTCACATCTAAAAGTGAATCGTGCGACTCGAAAGAGACGCTTTCGGCGAGGGTGTTCGAAGCGGCACTTCGCCGCCAAGAGCTTGGTCATACTGCAAACGCAATACCTGAGTGGGTTGGAGCTTGCTTAGCCGAAAGTCATTTGCTTATGCGGCAAAAGGCCTGGAGCAGCAATTCCAAATGGCAGTCCAAACTCGCTGAGGTTGAAGCGTGGATTGAGCAAGCAACCTCTGGCGTCCCAAAAACTGATGGATGACACGATTGGAAACACATACATTTTCAACGGAATTCTTGCTCCAGCGGGCCTGCGGGGCCGTTCGAGGGCGTCTGAATTGGTGTTATCGGACTTGCTACCTTCCCAAGAGCAATGCCGGCGATTTTGCGGTGACGATGGCGCCGGCGCCGTTGGCGTTTGGGGCGGCGAGAAGATCATCGTTGGTGCCGATGTGGAAGCTGCGGCGCTGACGCGGGTGATCAAGGCGTTGCGGCGATGACCCCGATCTCGCCGGACGCGCGGGTCTGGATCGGCACCGGGCCACACCGACATGCGCAAGGGCTATGCGAGCCTCCGTAGCCTGAGTGCTATGTCCGCGCGAGCATGCCGAATGGCCGGTCCACCGGCGGAGACATAGAAAAAATGAATATTTCGCATAGCCGGCTGCAGTTGGCGGGAGCATGTCCTATTTTCTTCTGGTCCTATATGGGGGCGGTCCTTGCCGTAGAATATAGAAGGAGCGTGGTGTGAATCGCTTAAACTACCAGCACCTCTACTATTTTTGGGTCGTTGCTAAACATGGGGGCATAACTCGCGCATCCGAACGATTGGGGCTCGCACAGCCTACCATCAGCAGTCAACTGTCAACCTTTGAAAGAAATATGGGGTCTCGTCTTTTCCAAAGGGACGGACGCAGGATGTCCCTGACATATGTCGGCGAGCGCCTCTTTCGCTATGCCGACCAAATCTTCAAGCTCGGAGAAGAGATCCATTTGTCGTTGCAAGAGGCACGAGCGCTGAGCGTTAGACGCCTGATTATCGGCGTTGTAGCCTCGCTTCCGAAGTTGGTGGTTTATCGCTTGTTGAGCCCGGCATTCGAGGTGGGTTCTCCGGTGCAAGTGGTCTGTCATGAAGATAAACTCGAACGGCTTATGCCAGAACTCGCATTGCACGACATCGATTTGGTAATTTCGGATGTGCCAGCAACGACCGCGGCCGGCACCCGGGTATACAATCATCTTCTCGGACAATCCCAGATTGCGGTGTTCGGCTCGAAGAAGTTGGGGCCTTCATACTGCGAGAACTTTCCAGTATCCCTGAACGGCGCGCCCCTGCTATTGCAGACAACGAATATCGCGCTCCGGGTATCGCTCGACGAATGGTTCGAGGAACACAACATCCGACCTAATATAGTAGCCGAAATTGAAGACAGCGCGCTGCTAAAAACGTTCGCCGCTGAAGGGGTTGGGCTGGCAATCGCGCCATCGATCCTGGCCAACGCGCTGCAGCGCCAACATGACTTGAATGTCATCGGCGAGCTCGAGGGTCTATCCGAGCAATTCTATGCGATCACAACGCAGAAAAAGTTCAGAAACCCCATGATTTCAGCCATTATCAAAGGGCCGGACCGAACCGACAGCGATTGCGCCACGGAAGATTTGGAGCGTCAGAATGGATATTCCAGACCTTGGCTCATGAAGCTCTTGTCCCTAAGTTACATCTGGCTAAATCTCCCCGAAGCCTGCGAAGCAACCGCCTTGTTGTGCCTCTGACGTCACACGAAAGTTGAACAGCGTGCCGAGTCGGCGACGCGAGGTCGCGGAGGTGCCGCATCTCGAGACGCTGCTCGATATTGGCACGGATACGCAGCCCGGCGTCATCATCGACGACAAGGGCTATTTCAGCAAGGACGATCGCCGCATATGCAAGATCGCTCGGCGATGCGCCCCCGTCCCGTAGGTCAATGAAAAAGACCCCCTTTTTTCTTCGCGCACGCTCTATAAGGCGCGTTCGCGCGCCGAGCAGGGCTTCGGTCGGCTCAAATGAATTCAAAGTGCGTCGCTCTACGCTGCGAGACGGCCGCCTCTCTGTTTGATCAAATTACCTCTCCTTGAGAAATGAAATATATTGCCATTGAGGGGCGTTGGCACCGACTCGCCGATGCTCCTCCCGTTGGCGGAGGGCGTTCTTGTGCTCGCCGACAACATGCTCGGTAAATAGACCGCCCATTCGGCATTCGTCGAAGAGCATCGATGCGATCTTCAACATTGAGCGCGAGATCAGGACTGTCTCGGAAAGGAGCATCTGACCAATTGTCCTCTTGAACGTAAGCGCTGTTTTGACCGCACCTTTTCTGGGGCTAGGGACGGGGCGATATTCGGAGCGTTGAGGAGCTCCGACACATGTCGATTTTAGAGCATAAGCACGTGTCGGAGATTGAGGCGGCTCCGCCACGACGTGTCGAGATTTTTACTGGGGCCGGTCGCCGCCGCACGTGGACGGCGGAAGAAAAGGCGTCGATCGTTGCGGAGAGTTATGAGGAAGGCGTCCACGCCTGCCAAGTTGCTCGCCGACATGGTTTGACGCCACAGCAATTGTTCACGTGGCGGCGCGCGGCGCGGGAAAGTTTGAAGGCTGTTGACGCCGAAACTCCCTCAGCATTTGTTCCTGCGGTTGTTGAAGCGACAGCTGTGAAAGCAACGCCTGCCGAGCCGGCCGACGCCCAAGCGGCCTCTGTTCGGCCGCCGATTATCGAACTTGAGATCGGCGGTTCGCGCGTATGGATATGGCGCGGGGCGGAGGCGGCGCTGGTGACCGCGATCGTCGGCGCGTTGAAGGACGATAAAAGATCGGACTGCGCGTGATCGGCCCGACGGGCGCGGTCCGCGTCATGGTGGCGACGAAGCCCGTCGACTTCCGTAAGGGCGCGGAGGGTCTCGCGGCGCTGGTGCGCGAGACGATGCAGGCCAATCCCTTCGACGGCGCGATTTACGTTTTCCGCGCCAAGCGCGCGGATCGGATTAAACTCGTGTTCTGGGACGGCACGGGCGTATGCCTCTTCGCCAAGCGACTGGAGGACGGCGAGTTCCGCTGGCCCAAGATCGATGACGGCGTCATGCGATTGTCGGCGGCGCAATTGTCGGCGCTGCTCGAAGGACTCGATTGGCGGCGCGTGCGCGCGGCGAAAGAGACGCCGGCCCCCGCGTTGCCGGGATGAGCTGCGACACAGTGAATCAGGGCCTCGAAGAGCGTCGAAAGACGGCAGAAAATATGGTGTTCTGCGGCTATGGCGCAGGCGATCGAGAGGCTTCCCGACGATCCGAACGAACTGAAGGCGATGCTTCTCGCCGAGCGCGCGCGCAACGAGCGCCTGGTTCAGATCATCAAGGAGATGCAGCGCCATCGCTTCGGGCGGCGCGCCGAGACGCTTCCCGAAGACCAGATGCTGCTCGCGCTTGAAGAGGTCGACCAGACGGAAGCCGGCGCGGCGGCGGCGGCGGAAGCCAAATCCGCCGCCGAACGTGAGAAGGCGGCCAGAAAGCGCCGCACGAACCGTGGCGCGCTGCCTGCCCATCTGCCGCGCATCGAGACCATCGTCGACATCGACGAGAAGGCCTGTCCCTGCTGCAAGGGCGCGCTTCACCGGATCGGCGAGGATGTCTCCGAGCGGCTCGACATTGTGCCGGCGCAGTTCCGGGTGCTGGTGACTCGGCGTCCCAAATACGCCTGTCGCGCCTGCGAGGGCGCGGTCGTGCAGGCGCCGGCCCCGGCGCGGCTGATCGAAGGCGGACTGCCGACCGAGGCGACCGTCGCCCACGTGCTCGTTTCCAAATATGCAGATCACCTTCCGCTCTATCGGCAGGCCCAGATCTACGCCCGGCAGGGCATCGCGCTCGACCGTTCGACGCTCGCCGACTGGGTTGGACGCGCCGCCTGGCATTTGCGGCCCGTGCATGAGCGACTTCTGGAACACATAAGATTGTCGACGAAAATCTTCGCCGACGAGACAAAGGCGCCGGTGCTCGACCCCGGACGGGGGCGCACCAAGACCGGCCAGCTCTGGGCTTATGCGCGCGACGACCGGCCTTTCGGCGGCGCAGATCCGCCGATCGCCGTCTATGTCTATGCGCAAAACCGAAAATCCGAGCAGCCGCTCACGCATCTTGCCGGCTTCACGGGCGTCGTGCAGGTTGACGGTTACGCCGGCTATCGTGCGCTGGCGCAGAAGAACAGCGTGTCGCTCGCCTTCTGCTGGTCGCATGTCCGCAGGCGATTTTACGAACTCGCCGCCGCCGGCCCTGCGCCGATCGCCAGCGAGGCGCTCGAGCGCATCGGCGCGCTCTACGCGGTCGAGAGCAATATCCGGGGTCAGAACCCGGATGACCGGCGCGCGGCGCGACAGGAAAAATCCCGCCCCATCCTCGACGCCCTCGAGCCATGGCTGCGTGAAAAGCTCACGCTGATCAGCCAGAAGACCAAGCTCGCCGAGGCGATCCGCTACGCGCTCTCGCGCTGGGACGGCCTAACGCGCTTCGTCGACGACGGGCGCATCGAGATCGACTCCAACATCGTCGAGCGCGCCATCCGCCCCATTGCCCTTAATAGGAAGAACGCTCTCTTCGCGGGTTCCGATGGCGGGGCTGAGAACTGGGCGATCGTCGCATCGCTTATCGAGACCTGCAAGATCAACGGCGTCGATCCGCAAGCCTATATGACCGACGTCCTCACGAAGATCGTCGACGGCCATCTCGCCAGCAAACTCGACGAACTCATGCCCTGGGCCTACGCGCAGCCGGTCGCACTCAAAGACGTGGCCTGAAAACAGCGGTTACTCTTGAACCGACCATGCTGTTGCTCATTCGTCAATCTCTGCTTCCCTTGTTCAGGAGACGGATACAGTAAGAGGTAGGCGTCTCGGCCTTGTCAGGAGACGCGCTAGAGATTTGATGTCCCTTCTCGATCGCATTGAGGATATGTGTCTGACATGTCAGAAATTTGCGTTGGCAGGCGGTCTCGACCGGCGGCGGCAACTCTCAGGCTTTGTCCATGCCAAAGAAGAAAGGGATCGTGTCCCTTGGCGTGGTGTAGCTGGTTGGCGTGATCGCCACGTTCGCCGGGAAGCCGGGTTGATCAGGCGGCTACAACGGGCAGCCCGACGATGGGATCATCGCTCAAGGGCGCGATTGTTTCCAGTGTCATGTATCGGCTGCGCTGGACGGCCCATTCGTCATTCTGTTCGAGCAGGATCGCGCCGACGAGGCGGATGATGGCGGCCTCGTTGGGGAAGATGCCGACGACCTCGGTGCGCCGCTTGATTTCGCCGTTCAGCCGTTCGATCGGATTTGTGCTGTGCAGCTTGGCCCGGTGCGCGGCCGGGAAGCTCATATAGGCGAGCACGTCGGTCTCGGCGTCGTCCATGAGGTTCGCAAGTTTCGGCAGCTTGGGCCGCAACTGGTCGGCGACCTTGCGCCGTTGGCCTTTCGCCGCTTCGGCGTCGTCCTGCGCGAAGGCGGTGGCGATGAAGGCGGAGACGACGCGCCGTCCGCTCCTTCCGGCATGAGCGAGCGCATTGCGCATAAAGTGGACGCGGCAGCGCTGCCATGTCGATTGCAGAACCTTGGCGACTGCGGCCTTCAGCCCTTCATGCGCATCGGACACAACGAGCTTGACGCCACGCAGCCCTCTCCGGCGCAGTTTGCGCAAAAACTCGGTCCAGAAGGTCTCGGCCTCCGAAGGGCCGATATCCATGCCGAGCACTTCGCGCCTGCCGTCGTCGTTGACGCCCACCGCGATGATCGTCGCCAGCGAGACGACGCGGCCGTTCTGGCGCGCCTTCACATAGGTCGCGTCGATCCAAAGATAGGGCCAGTCGCCTTCGATCGGCCGCTCGAGGAAGGCCGTCACCCGCTCGTCGATCTCCTCGCACAGCCGGCTCACTTGGCTCTTGGAGACGCCGCTCATGCCCATGGCCTTGACGAGATCGTCGACCGAGCGCGTCGAGACGCCCTGGATATAGGCCTCCTGAATGACGGCGGTCAGCGCCTTCTCGGCCATCCGCCGCGGCTCCAGAAAACCGGGAAAGTAACTGCCCTTGCGCAGCTTGGGGATACGCAGCTCCACGGCGCCGGCGCGCGTTTCCAGGTCCGCTCGCGATAGCCGTTGCGCTGGGCGAGGCGCTCCGCGCTTTTCTCGCCATAGGCGACGCCGGTCAGAGCGCCGACCTCAATCTCCATCAGCCGCTCGGCGGCAAAGCCGATCATCTCGCGCAAAATATCCGCGTCGGGGGCCTTCTCAACAAGCGCGCGCAGGGTCATCATCTCGTCGGTCATCGGCAGTTCCTCGGTTGCGTTGGATGTTTCGCAACCCGATCCTACCGGCGAATCGTCGATGACCACCGCAAGCCGATCGCTCGCTACGGCGCTAGCAAAAGCGCGCGTCGCGAGCGGCTTGCTCCCACTGAGCTACACCATCACTGGGGGCACGACCAAGAAAGGCTTCCGCTGCCGCATATCAGCGCATAAGCGCTGCGACGCACCTAAGAGCTTCGAGGTCTCGCCGGGATTGGTGAACAACTTGTTCCCGGGAGTTCGATTCTGGAAACATTGACAAATCAACACCGAGACCTAGCTCCACGCTATGCTGCCGCTATTAAAGGAAAAATTACTGGAGGTGCTCAAGGCCGTCGCGCCGCTGTTCATTATGGTGTGCGTGCTCCAACTGACGCTGGTCAGCGCGCCAACGACAATTTTCATCGATTTTATCGGGGGATTGGTGTTCATCGTCGCAGGGATGCTGTTTCTTTTCGCCGGCGTGGACTACGGCATCCTACCGATGGGAAAATACATCGGTTCCGCCTTGCCGGAGAAAGGATCCATTGTACTCGTCGTCGCGGTCGCCTTCGCCTTCGGCTTCGCGACGACGGTCGCCGAACCCGATGTGCTCGTCCTCGCCAATCAGGTGAACCGCGTCACGAATGCGATTTCCCGGCAGGCCGTGCTCTATGCGATCGCTTTGGGCGTGGCGGTCTTTACCGCTATCGCAATGTCTCGCATCGTTTTCGGATTTTCGCTGCGCGGCCTGCTGACGGTCACCTATGGGGCTATGATCGTCCTCTCTTTCTTCGCGCCGGCGCAATTCGTCCCCCTCTCTTATGACGCCGGTAGCGTGACCACGGGCGTTTTGACAGCTCCGGTGGTCATTTCCATCGCTATAGGCTTAAGTTCCGTTCTCGCCGGCCGCTCGGCCATCTCCGACGGCTTTGGGCTCCTAGGATTCGCCTCGGTCGGTCCAATCTTCGTCATGATGGTCATAGGGATGTTTCTGCGGTGAAACTAGCTTCGCTGCTCGACGAATTCCGCGTCGTCGCGGAAAGCGTCACCGAGGCGGTGCTGCCGCTCCTCGCGCTCTTCCTTGTCTTCCAGGCGTTATTTCTAAAGCTGCCCCGCCGGAGCGTGTTGGATATTCTAACCGGTACACTCATGGCCGCGGCGGGGCTGCTTCTTTTCCTCGTCGGCGTTGAGATGAGTTTCATGCCCTTCGGCCGCTCAATCGGTGAGGCGATCGGCGCAATGCCGGAAAAGTGGCTGCTTGCGCCAATCGGCTTCTTGCTCGGCTTTGTCACCACCTGGAGCGAGCCGGCGGTGCGTATCTTCGCCGATCAGGTTGAGGAAGCTTCGACCGGCTCGATTTCGGCGCCGACCGTGCTCTATACGGTCAGCATCGGGGTTGCGCTGTCGGTCGCCCTCGGGCTTTTTCGGATTGCCTACGGCATTCCGCTGCTCTTTCTACTTGCGCCTGGCTATGTGCTGGTCATCGTAATCATGTGGCTATGCGAAAAGGACTTCGTGGCGATCGCGGTCGATGCCGGCGGCGTCGCCACGGGCCCGATGGCGAATACGTTTCTTCTGGCGCTTGCGCTCGGTGCGGCAGATTTGGCCAATGGGAATACGATCGTCGAGGGCTTGGGGCTCGTGTCGCTGATTGCGCTCGCGCCCATGGTTTCAGTCATGACATTGGGACTTCTTGTCCGCTGGACCGGACCACGACAGGAGTAGGTACGATGTTATTGAACGCATCACTGATCGTGACCATCGTGCGGAAAGGATGGGGCAACACCGTCCTGGAAGCTTCGGTCAAAGCTGGCGCTCGCGGGGGCACGGTCGTTTATGGACGCGGCATCGGCGTCAACGAACATGAAACAATCTTTGGCATTTCTATCGAACCAGAAAAGGAGATCGTCCTCACCGTCGTCTATACGGATCAAAGCGATGCGATCCTCCAGGAGATCGTCCGCGCGGCCGAGCTGACGAAGCCCAATCACGGGCTCGCTTTCGTCATGCCGCTCGAAAAGGTGGTTGGCGTCCCTCATCTTCACAATGAACCACTCTGTCCAGGAGATCCATCGAAATCTAAAAAGCGTCAATCGTGACCTCGACGCGTTCAATTAAACGCGTGAAAATTGCTTCGGCATCGTCGGCTTCTTGCAGCCACGTTCTACACAGCACACAAAGCCTTAGAGCCGGGTTGGGACGAGGCGTCGATCAAAATTCTGCTTGCAACAAACCGAAGCGCTCGTTGCAACCGAACGCTAGGCTCTGTGGCGAGCGTCTTCCAGCGCCCTGATTTTGTTTCACTGACTTGCGTTACCGGTTAAGCGCTGTCGGCTCCTTTGGTGCGTAGCCATCCGGCGTAGGCCGCCGGCATGGAGTGTTTGGTGCTCTCAACGCTTCAGAAGCGTGGGGTCGTCTTTGTGGATTTTGATCAGGTCGACGAGCGTCTCGATGCCGAAGTTCGTGAACGCCATGAGCTGTTCGTCGCCAAGTCCGTAGACCCAGATCACGCCGTCCTCGGTATCCATTTCCATGGCGACGTCGTGCAGCCAGTCGATGCTCTCGCCGAGATCGGCAGCGACGCGATCGATGGTCATCACACGGTGAACTTTGTTGACGTGCATGGTCAGGCCGCAATCGCCGGGTCTGCCGCTGCTGCTCGGCGCCAGTTCCACGGAAGCAGTTCATCAAGCCGGTGCGCGGGATACCCGGCGATGCGAGCCAGGACGTCGGCCAACCAAGCCTGCGGATCAAGGCCGTTCATTTTCGCCGTCACGATGAGGCCGTACATGGCCGCAGCGCGCTGCCCGCCGCGATCGGATCCGCAGAACAACCACGATTTTCTTCCCAAAGCGATGCCGCGCAGGCCGCGCTCGGCGGCATTGTTGGACATGCACACACGTCCGTCATTAAGGAACAGCGTGAAGGCCGCCCAGCGCTTCAGCATGTACTGGATCGCCTTTGCCAGGTCGTGCCCGCGCGACAACTTGGTCGCCTGCTCTCGCATGTAGACGTGGAGATCGTCGACCAGAGGCCGGCTCGAGGCATGTCGAACCGCAACGCGCTCCTCCGGGCTCTTGCCGTTGATGGAGCGTTCGATTGCAAACAGCGCGTCGATGCGACGAACGACCTCAATCGCGATCGGCGAGAGAGGTATCTCCTTCTTGCCCGAAGCCTTGCGACGCGCGTTCTCCTCAAGATCGGCCATGGCGAAGAACGGTCGGCGAGCGTGCACCCAACACGCGGCCTCGCGAACGGGTCCCGGTTTTCGGTCCGCCAGATAGAGCTTGTTGTAACCGTCGTAGGCGTCGGCCTGCAGGATGCCGGCGTATCCCGCCAGATGGGTTTGTGGATGCTCGCCCTTCCGATCGCGCGAGTAGTAAAACATCGCTGCGGGCGGCCCGGCGCCGCCAAACGGTCTGTCATCGCGAACATAAACCCAGCAGCGCCCAGTGTCGGTCTTGCCCTTCGCCAGCACCGGCACTGTCGTGTCGTCCCCATGCAAACGCTCGGCCGCCATCACATGGGCTTCGATCAAGCGGCGGAGAGGATCGAGCGCCGCGCAGACCGCGCCCACTGCATCGGCCATCGTCGACAGCGCGATCGGCGCGCCTTCCAATGCATAGCGCTCGGCCTGACGATTCAGCGGCTGGTGTTGTCCGAACTTCTCGAACACGATCATCGCCAGCAGGCTCGGGCCCGCCCACGCGCGTGGTATCGGATGGAACGGCGCCGGCGCTTGCGTGATCTTCTCGCAGTCCCGGCAGGTGAACTTCTCCCGCACAGTCTCGATCACTTTCCATTGACGCGGCGTCGTCTCCAGCGTCTGCGTCACATCCTCGCCGAGCTTGCGCAGGCGCGAACCGCCGCAGCAGGCGCAGGTCTTGGGCGTCTCGATCACGACGCGTTCGCGCGGCAGATGCTCCGGGAATGTGTTGCGCTCCGGCCGCTTGCGCTCGAAGCCGGCGACTGTCGTCATTTTGGCGACAGCGCGCTCCGCGGCGAGTTCGTCTTCCGTCGCGCTCGCTTCCAGTTCTTCGAGTTCGAGCGACAATTGATCGAGCAGCCGCGCCGAGCGCTCCGACTTCTGCCCGTGAATCTGACGCTGCAACTTTGCGATCCGCAGCGTCTGCTGCGCGATCAGCGCCGCATCTTCCGACGCCTTCGCCCGCGCGACGGCCAGCTCCGCTTTCAGCACAGCGTTTTCGTCGAAAAGGGCTTTGGCCGCAGCGTCCATGAGCCGAAGTGAATCACAAAACGCGTGATTTGTGGCGCCCCAAAATGCACGCATCGCTACATTTTTTCGCCCCGCCCCGCCCAGATACCCGGCGCAGATTAGCCAGCGCTCTTGGGTCGCCACGTCAGCTGTGGGTTTCTCCAATCTATCCCTTCAAGCATATAGGCCATCTGAGCGGCCGAAATCGACACCGCGCCCGCCGTCGCCGAGGGCCAGATGAACTTTCCGCGGTCGAGCCGCTTGGCATAGAGCGACAGACCGATCCCGTCGTGCCAGAGGATTTTGGCGAGATCGCCGCGGCGTCCGCGGAAAATGTAGAGATCGCCCGCATGAGGGTCGCGTTTCAATTGCTCTTGAACCTGAAGCGCGAGGCCCTGCATGCCGCGCCGCATGTCGGTGTGGCCCGTTGCAATCCATACCCGAACGCCGCTCGGAATCGGGATCATCGCCGCGACAGCGCCTTCAGGACACGCGTGAGCGCCGCCGCCTCGACGTCCGCCCACACGATGATCCGATCGCCTTCAGAAAGCACAATCTCCATTTGGCAGGTCGGCGCGGGGCCGGAATACTCCGCCGCTGTCTCCGGCGTGATCGTCACTGGCAGAATCGGCGCGAGGTCACTCAACCCGGCGGGCTCAACGGCAAGCTGCCGCCGCCAAGTGAAAAGTTGATTAGCGTTGAGATCGTAGCGTCTCGCCACCTCGGCTATCGAGGCGCCTTCCGCAAGGCTCTCGTCGACGACCCGACGCTTCTCATCAAGGGTCCAGGATCGACGCCTGCGCCCGGGCGCCGCTCCACCATCGTCCTTGCCGTCCGACATCCGCGATAGTGTCCACTTGTATTAGAAATGGACACGATCACCGCGCCATTCATGCGCAATCTATCCAAGCGCAGCGCGCTCAGCGCCAGACGGTTCTCGCCGGCTTTCAATTACCCACATCTCCGGAGGGGCTTGCCCGATCTGAATCGGGCGTGATTTTGTCCGTGACGCCGAATCACTGGGGCGTCATGGATGCAGGTTGGATCAGAAACCGGCCAGGCCGGCTGGCAAGATGCCGAGGTGGCCGCGGCGAGTATTCCGGATAAACGTCTGCAACGTCGTTTGCGGCGGTTGTTGGAGCAACTTTCAGCCGCCCCTGGTAAGCCGGTTCCTGCGGCATGTGGCGATTGGGCTGCGACGAAGGCGGCCTATCGATTTTTCGATAATCCCCGCGTCACTGAGCATGGCGTGTTGTCGGGACACTTCGCCGCGACCGCGGCGCGATCCAAGGCTAGCGAAGGTCCAATCCTGATTCTGCAGGACACGACCGAATTCATTTATAGTCGCGAGTCGCCTGGCAAGATTGGCTTCACGAAGACCATCAACGCCGGGCGCTACAAAGCCGGCCAACCCAATACGCGGACATTATGCGGCGTTTTGATGCATTCGAGTCTAGCCGTCACTACCAGCGGGACGCCGCTCGGCTTGGCGGCGGTGAAGTTCTGGACGCGCAGCAAGTTCAAAGGAACGGCCGCGATCAAGCGCCTCGTGAACCAAACGCGCGTACCGATAGAGACGAAGGAAAGCTATCGCTGGCTTGAGAATCTGCGCCAATCCATCGCGCTTATGGGTTCGCCCGAGCGCTGCGTGCACGTCGGCGATCGGGAAAGTGACATTTACGAACTCTTCTGCCTCGCACAGGATCTCGGAACGCGATTTCTCGTGCGCGTTCAGACCAACCGGCTGGCCGAGCCACCGACAGAAGCAGCGCCGACGGATGCGGCCCATCGCGTCTTCGCCCAACTCGCCGCGGTCCCTTGGTCTGGTCGCCATCAGGTCGCGATTGGCGGCGAGGATCACGAAATCGCTTTCTTGCAGATCAAGTTTGCCTCGGTGAAGACATTGCCGCCCATCGGCAAACAAAAGCGATACGCGCCACAAACCCTTTTCTACATTCACGCCCTCGAAGTCGACCCGCCTTCGGATCGCGACCCGATCGACTGGAGGCTCGTGACCAATCTGCCTGTCGACGATCTCGCAGCCGCCATCGAAAAGCTCGACTGGTACGCACTGCGCTGGAAAATCGAGGTGTTCCACAAGGTCATGAAATCTGGTTGCCGCGCCGAAGATGCGAAATTGCAGACTGCCGAACGGCTGGTGAAATTGCTCGCCCTCATCACAGTCGTCAGCTGGCGCATCTTTTGGATCACCATGTCTGCGCGGGCTCAACCACTCGCGAAACCCGAGACTGTCCTCACACCTGCCGAGATTGAAACACTCGACCGCATCGATGCGGCGCGCTCCAGACCGCGCATCATGCGCCGAACGGTCGCAACCTACTTGTTACAGATCACCATGCTCGGCGGCTATCTCGCTCGCACGCGCGATCCTCCCCCAGGAAACATGGTCGTCTGGCGTGGCCTGACCAAATTGCAAGATATCGCTTTCGGCATCGCTATCGGTTCAACACGCAGATGTGGGTAATTGAAAGTCTCGCCGGAGGCTTACTTTGGTGCAGGCTCTCGCCGAAGAGCTCGTTTCACGTGATGGTCGATGACGCGCCACCCGGAACCGGACGGGAATTCGGCGGCGTCATCAATCTATGGTCGTTGCCCATAGCGATCTGGAAAGGCGTTCCCATGGACGCCCATCGGCCGGCGGCGCTGCTTGGCTTACTGACGATTAACTCGATATTCGCCTGGCGGCGAGCCGCCCCACCTAGGCTTGCATTCCTGCCCGCGCCACTGACGGGCGTCGGACTGGCAACCTTCGCGGCCTGGCATTTCAACGTGGACATCAAATATGTTCCGGCGCCGGACGATCTTCTGGGCGCTATAAACATGCCGACACTTCATGCGCTCGGGAGGTTGGGCGAGGTAGCGCTATGGGCGGCGGGCCTGTCGCTTGCCTTCGTCGCCGGCGCGGAGTCGCTGCTGACGGCGACTGCAGTCGATGTAATACAGCGTCGCACGGCGCGCCCAAAATACAACAAAGAGCTTGTGGCACAAGGCGTCGGCAATCTGCTGTGCGGCATGCTCGGCGTGCTGCCCGTTTCTGGCGTCATCGTGCGCAGCGCCGCCAATTGTGAACGCCGGCGGCCGGACGCGGCTCTCCACCATGCTGCATGGCGTGTGGATTTTGCTGCTCATCACCATGGCACCGAAACGTCCTGCGCATTATTCCCGTCGTCAGCCTCGCGGCAGTGCTCGTTTACGCCGGCCTCAATCTGATCAACTACGGCTTCGTGCGCTTTCTCTGGAGTCAGGAACGCGTCGAAACGGCCGTCTATGCTGCAACCTTCGCTGCAGTGGTGATAACCGACGTGCTGACCGGCATTGCAGTCGGCGTGGGACTTGCCATCGTCCGCCTGCTCTACACCTTCTCCCATCTCAGCATTCGCCGTGAAGAGAGTGACGGCGTGATCTATATACATCTCGAAGGCGCTGCGACATTCATCCGCCTTCCGCAGCTCGCCGCCGCTCTAGAAGGATTACCCCCAGGCACGCGCGTGCATGTGCATCTCAGTGAGTTGAGCTATATCGATCACGCCTGCCTCGACCTTTTTCTAAGCCGGGAGTGGCAGCTTCAAAGCTCCGGCGGAGAGCTCGTGCTCGACTGGGACGCGCTCCATGGATTGTTCCGTAAGGGCGATGGACGATCGAGCGCCAAGCGTGCGAAGGCGAACGAAACTCGTGTTGGAAGCGTTCAGAGGAACAAAGTTGCGCGAGAATAATCTACCTTTATCAGTATGCATAGCGCTGGCAAGCGGCACCTCAAAAGTCGAGATCGAAAAACTGACCAGAAGGAAATATTATGTTCAAGAGAATCCTCCTCCCGGTTGATCTCGAGCAACCCCAGCTGACACGACAAGCGATCGAAGCGGCTATAGGGATCGCCGATCCTGACGCCAGATTGCGCCTTGTTAATGTGCAAACGATGCTACCCACGATGTTCATCGAATACGGACCTCCCGATTATGAAGACGAGGTTCGACTTGAGGCTCAAAAACAAATCGCGAAAACCACAGTGAAGATTGATTACCCGCGTAAGCGCATTTCGACCATTGTGAGAATCGGCGCGATCTATGACGAGGCCCTGACCGAGGCCGGAGAGTGGAATGCCGATCTCATCGTTATCTGCTCAAACCGGCCAACCTTGGCGACGTATCTTCTTGGCTCAAATGCCGCAAAAATCGTACGACATGCCACATGCTCAGTACTGGTGGTGCGTTGATAGCATTATACCAAAGGTCAGACTTCCTCGACCGGGTTCAGCTTCGGCACCCGCGCGACGAAGACCTTGGCTTTGCTTTGGGCTACTGTCGTCATCGGTCCGATGTTTTGTTGAAACGCCGCATCAAAGGGCTCCAGAAGAAAAAGAAGATTCAGATTGGCACGGTCCATGAAAACAACGTGACGATTCACGACTGTTAAAGTGGCCCAGCGTATTTTTTGACTTTTTATGGCCTCCGGCGCTTGGGCACAATTGGGCTCGACGTGCGCTGCAAGCACCTGCTTTCGACCGTCGGAATCACCAAGGATACGGAGGCGGCGAAGGAGACGGCCCGAAATGGTGCTCGCCAACGACAACTCCGCGTCGATCGTGGACGTTGTACGCGAAGGCCGGGTCAGTTATGGCAACTTGAAAAAGCACTATATGTAATTGCTCCGCATCAGCGGCGGCCAGGCATTTCTGAACGGGACGAGCCTCGTCAATCCTGCCCCCGTAACGCCGATCGTTCCGTAACAGCGCGGTGGAAATGTCGCGATTTGATCAGTCGGCTTCGCATGCAGACAGATTCTTTTCTTTCCTTCAGCGTGGGATCGAGTGTTGTCGTGTCGCCCTTGTCGGCTTCGTGAATCGGCGCCGCCACGATCACGCCGGTGTCGAGATCGACCGCATGTTCGGGCTCGTAGGCGAGATGCGTCGTGCCGTCCTTCATCTTGGCGATCTTCGCCTCTCGATCGGTCTTGCTCGTCCAATCCTCGTTCGAGAGCTTCTTACCTTTGCGCTTACGGTCGAGTCGGATCAGATCGTCGACGTCGGCGTCTCGACACCGCTTTCCTTGGCCATCCGAGTCAGCATCTCGCGATAGCTTTCGCCATTGTCACGGCGCACGGTCGTCCGCAGCGCCGCGTTGGCTTCCATCGTCGACCCGTCGACGCCGATCCGCTCGCCCTTCACCAGACCATGTTCGGCGACGAGCTTCAGGACGAAGGCGAACACCTTCTCGTGCACTTCGTGCGGCAGACGGCTTCGCGTCTTCGACAACCAGGAATGATCGGGAACCTTGTCGCGCTTGCCGTGCCGAGTGAAATCTCCCAGCGATCTCGAATCCGAGCAGCCCCAGACAATGCAGCGCTCGCTGTCGAGCCCTTCGAAATAGCGAGTCGCAGAGGCGGCCAACCACAAACACGAGCTCGCAGCTCAACGTACGAGAACGGCCTGCCTACACTTTCATGCTCCCGGCACCTCAGTCCCGGATGGTCGCACCATACGCCTTGTTCTCGATGAACGCAGCTGGGCATTGGCACCGGATATCTTCATACTGGTTACAAACCCCATCGAAAGCGCATTCGCGACGGTTCGGCATCGCACGGTGCGCATGAAAGGCGCGCTCTCGCCGGACACCGCTGTCAGGACACATCAGAAATTGAGAAATCGGCCTGTTGAATTTCAATGCGTTACGAAACGCTGCTGATTTACGCGTATACATTTGAATTGAGAAAACGCCCGAATGATGTACAGTTGAATTGAGAATTTGCGGCTCAACCATTTCTCATGGACGCGGCCGAAAAATGAACAGCAATAATGAGAACGCGCCCTGCCCTGATGACGCCGACACGACGGGGTCCGACGACCCGCAGTGGTTAGAGGCATGTCGACGCGAGGAGGCCATCAGAGAATTGTTAGGCCGCTCCGCGGGCGACCGGCTACGAACAAGCGACGTCGAAGATGTTGCTTTGGACCTCGGGATCAGTCGCGCGACACTTTATCGCCTCGTCGCGATCTATCGCGAAACGCCCACCGTTGAGGCGCTTCAGCCGAAGCCGCGAGGCCGATCGAAAGGGGCGCTCGCTCTCGACAAATCGCGTCATAAGTTGATCCGCCAGACGATCCGGGAAGTCTATCTGAAGCCGCAGCGTCCAACGCTGACCCACCTCGTCGAACAAATCCATTTGCGTTTCGTCCAGCACGGATGGCCATTGCCAGATCGTCGAACGATCAAGACGCGCGTCGATGACATCGAGAGGCGATTGGTCGCGCGTAAACGGAAGGACAAACGCGCGATCAAAGCGACAACGCCAGTTCCGGGCGAATACAAAGCCTCCCGGCCGCTCGAGGTGGTTCAGATCGATCACACGCTCGTCGATCTCATCGTCGTTCACGAAGAGACGCGCGAACCGCTCGCACGCCCTTGGCTGACGCTGGCGATCGATGTGTTTACGCGAATGATTACGGGCTTTCATCTTTCGATGGATCCCCCTTCACGGCTTTCCGTGAGCCTCTGCGTTCTCCATGGCGTTTACGACAAGACAGCCTGGTTGCAGGAACGTGAGATCGACGCGACATGGCCAGTCGCCGGCTTGCCAGAGGCCTTTCACGTCGACAATGGCGCAGATTTCAGAAGCAAGGCTTTCATTCGCGGTTGTCGCAACGAAGGCGTCGATATCATTTGGCGCCCGCCTGGCGAACCGCATTACGGCGGTCATATCGAACGGCTGATCGGAACGATGATGGGTCAGATGCATCTTCTGCCCGGCACTTCATTTGGAAATCCGATCGAACGAGGGTCCTACGATCCGAAAAAGAATTCAGCCATGTCGTTGCGAGAGCTCGAATGCTTTCTCGGCTGGGAGATTGCGGGCGGCTATCACGACCGAATACACAGCACCTTGATGCGCTCACCATTGGCAGTCTGGCGCGAACATGAGGCGCGGATCAATCTGCGCATGCCGCATGATCGAATGGCCTTCTGGGTTTCGTTATTGCCCGAGGCGTATCGAACACTCAGGCCAGACGGCGTCTGGTTGCATGGATTGCCATACTGGTCGAACGTTTTAAGCGCCGATCTCGGAGGCGCCAAACGCGAGCTTTTAGTCAAATATGATCCCCGAGATATTTCAAGAATTTTTGTTCAGCGTCCTTCCGGGCGTTTCGTCGAAGCCCGGAGCCGCGATCTTACGTGCCCATCAATAAGTCTCCGCGAATGGAAACTACGTCGGCGCGAAACGCGAGCGCAAGCGCGCGCGGAACGCGAACCGAACCAGTGGATCACTACTGCAAAGGCCAAGCGTCGCATTGTTGACGATGCAATAAGGAAGACGGCGCAGGCCCGCCGCGACCCGCAGCCCAAAAACAAGATTTCGGTGGATGACGAAGGATTCGGCTCGCTCAAGGGCATCGACTCGCGCACTCCTTCCATTCTGGAAATCGCGGAGAAGCAGCGTGATCGATAGGGCCGCCCACGTCACGGACGAAGTTGCAAGTCTTCTCGACGCATCTAATGACGCGCGGATCCAATTTATTCGATCAAAGCCGTGGGTCCACTATCCAAAAGCAAAACATATCGTCGATTTGATTCAGGGTCTCCCGACTCACCCGCGCACGACGCGAATGCCGTCAATCGCCGTCTATGGCGACAGCGGCATGGGAAAATCGATGATCGTCGGGCGCTTCAAGCACGACCAGATGCTCGCTTTCGATGCAGCAACAGCCGACGCACGACGTAAATTTCTCGTTGTGGAGTTGGCGGGCGGGCCGGGCGAGCGGCGCCTTTATGCACAAATTCTCTCTGCACTTGGCGCCCCTTCCAATCCGCGCGCGACAATTGTCGCATTAGAGCAGACGACAATTCGACTATTGCGAGCCGTGGGCGTTCAAGTCCTGCTGATAGATGAAATTCATAATATCATCGCCGGTTCATGGCGCGAGCAGCGTGTCGTTCTGAACACGCTTCGTTTCTTGAGTAACGAGCTTCAGCTTTCGCTTGTCTGCTTCGGCATCACGGAAGCACGTGAGGCGATCAACGGCGACGTACAGCTTGCCAGACGCTTTGATGTTGTCACGTTGCCGCGCTGGAAAGCCGATGACGAGTTTCAGCAACTCGTCCTTGCCATTCTCCGCAATCTCCCGCTTCGTCAGCCGAGCATTCTGACGGCGCGCGGTCTCAAACGAATTCTTCGAGTGACTGAAGGCGTAACGTCAAAAATATTCCGCCTTGTGAATGAAGTCGCGATCCAGGCTATCGAGACAGGAACGGAACGACTAACCGACGAAGCCATTGATGATTGGAGGCCTATCAGCGAGGAGGAAGCCGCGTTCCAATGACGATGCTGATCAACGCCGCTCGGCGGCCCTTGCCGGTCGTCCTCGACCCGACGCCCGACGAACTTCTTTCATCGTGGCTTCATCGTCATGCAGCTTTCTATGGGCTCACGGAGCCCATGCTCATCTCGTGGCTAAAGCTCGAATCGAAGAAGCTGCGTAGCCTCGACTTCCGCCCAGGTCTCGGCCAGATCGCACGCATCGTAGATTCGTTTCGCACTGATCCAATGGATGTTGTCGCCATGACGCATACAGCGCTTCCAATCGAGGTCGCGGCACTGGTTGGAAGAGGCAAGCCGATTCAATTCTGTCGGACATGCTGCGAGCGACATCGCGCGGCTGACACTCCGGGAGCGGTTCTAAAAAGCTGGCTTGAGGCGTGGCGCGTTACTTGTCCTCTATGCGGTTCGCCGCTCTCAGAAATCGAGGGACCTCGTGCCGGCTGCGATACCGTCCGAAACACGAGCCCATTTGGGGACCATTGGGACGCCGCCAAAATCGGAGAGGAGCTTGTCAATCGTCACTTGCGGGGCGAGCCGACGCCGCTAGCATCCCCTATTGCGATGATGCGGCTTTTGCTGATCTTAAATCGCCCGCAGACGACGCAGCCCCCCGAAGGCTACAATAAGAGCTGGTTGCTCAACGAGATCGTTCCAGGATTTGACGCCGAAGCATTACGCATAGCGCCGTCCATCAGCAAAGGCGCAAACGCTATGGTGCCGCTCTATTTACGCATCGCGCTACTCGCCGGTCTCGCAGTCGCCGCGAAAAACGCGGCGGATACGATTCAGCGCCTGCGCCCCTTCTGTCGCCCCGTCTATCGAAAGCGATTCGACGAGCTCGCCTACGCCGCGCTCGGGATGCCGCTGGAGTTCTCAATTTAAGCGTCAAAGCTCGAAAATGCGCGCCGAAATTCTCAAATATGATGTCAACGCGCCGCGCGAACAGGGATTTTCTAATCAAAGGATGTATCCTGACAACGTCCTCCATCGCCGCGACGAAGCTGGCGTCGGCCTGCGGGGGAATCACCCACTGCTGCTTGCGATGGGGTTTGAGAATGTTTTTTTAAGACACGACCGATCGTGCTGTCGCTCGCCGTCTCGACGATTTCGAGCTCGACGACTTTCTTTTCCAGCAGCCGCAACGTCCAGCGCGCATAGCCTTTCGGCGGCGTCGAGCAGGACAGGGCGATCAGCCTGGCTTCCTTCTCGCCGTCAAAAATCCGCGGCACGGAGGGACGCGTGTGCGGCTTGCGCGTCAAGACCGCGGCGAAGCCCTCCTCTATGAGCTGCTTGCGCACCCGATAGACCATCGACGCGCTCGTCTCCAATTGTTCGATGATCTCGCCGTCGCTCAAGCCTTCGCCCGCCTCGGAAACGTCCGCCTTCAGCAAAATTTGAGCCTTTATCAGCGTCTTCGCCCCATACTTGCCCTTGCGCAGCATGGCTTCCAGATGCGCCCGCTCCTCGCCGCTCAAGCGCACCACATACCGCTTCACGCCGACTGCTTCCCGCGCCATCTTCGCCTCCTGAAGGTCGAATCAATGGCAGTAGCGAATCAGGGATAGCCAGCCGGGGGAAGCGCCCTATTCAAATTCGCTGAAGCGACCCACTAGCAGGACCGGTACACTTTTGCGCCGCCGTAAAAATAACAGAGCAAAGCCGGTTTAGTGGTACACTTTGCGTCCGCCATTTAGAGCTGTAGGACCTTGCCACGCGACGATTATTTGCTCGTTCGCCGTCAGCACAAGTCGATAAAGGTCTGCATCGGCATCTTTCGTGAAACATCAGCGGCCTTGATGCGTAAACCACTGATTATAGGTACAAAACTCTATGGAGCGTAACCGAACGCTTGGTTGAGCCGCGAGATTGCGACGCCAACGTTGATCGCGGCGTTCGCCTGCATACGCTGGGCCTCGAGTTGGATCTGCCGCACGCGATAGAGGTCGAACGCGCTTACCTCGCCAATTCGATATGATTTGCGCGACAGTTCGAATTGTTCATCGGCGACTGAGAGTCGGTTGTTGGCGATTTCAGCGGCGCGCCGCGTAGCAGCGAGCATCACGCGCGCCGCCTTTATCTCCGCCGTTACGACGCGCTTGGCGCGATCATATTCGGCCCGGGCGCGATCCATTTCGGCTCGCGCTTCTGCGCGTCTCGGCGCATTGCGACCAGGTGTTGGCAATGGAATGCGAATGCGAACGCCAATAGTGGTCGAATCCGTGCGTTGGTTCGAGACGATTTGCGAAGGGTCGGTCGAATACTGATTGTTGTATTCGCGCCGTCCGAACACGCCGATATCGGGACTGGCGATGGGTGTCGCGTCGACGAGCCGCAGCTGGGCTTCAGCTCGTACGAGCGCTGCCCGCGGCGTTCGCAAAGCTGGATGATCTTCTATATCAGTTGCGGGACGCACCGATTCGAGCGTGCCCTCCGGGGGCGCGCCGCCAGTCAGCGCCATGTAGTTCACCCGAGCAACCTTCATGGCGCCTTCCGCCTGGGCGAGCTCCGTTTCGGCGGCGAGTGTCTCGTTCGTCGCGAGCAGCGCGTCGCTCTGGGCGGCGTCGCCGAGTTCGACGCGGCGGGTCATATCCCGGCCGATATCATGGGCTGTCATCACGCGCGTCCGGGCAACGGCGACATTTCGCGCCGCGCGACTCGCATTCCACCAGGCGTCACGCAATAGGCCCGCGACATCCAGCCGACGTAACGCGAAGCGTTGCTCAACTTCGCGAATCCCGGTCGTCACCGTCGCCTCAAAGGCGTCGCGCTGCCCCGGCAGCCATAGGGGCATGCCGGCTTCCATTTCCAGTTCATTGTAGTTGCGTAAGTTTCCGGATAGCGCACTACGCTGCGAGCCGCCGACATATGGCGATCCTGGCGTGATCGAATTCGCGGTGGCGTAGCGCGCGGAGATCGCGCGATATTGCGCTTCAAGCGACTTGCTTTGCGCATCGATAGCGACGGCCATGTCGAGATGTTGGGCTAGCACTTGATTGGATGCAGGCTTGCGGACGCGCGGCCTCTTGTCGACACGTAACGACTTGGCGCGTTTGACCCGGACCTTCTTCTTGCCCTCGAAAAGGACTTCAACGCGCAGCATTTCTTGTGCTGGCATTAATGGGGGTGTCGCCTTAGTTTCGGCGCGTAACGCGGAAGACGTATAGGCGAGAAATATTGCCGCGACAAGGATCAACCAAGAGCTCATAAACGCGCGTCCTCGCGCCAGCGAGCCGTTGGCGATCGAGTTCCACGGGCGCTCAGCTTCTGGCGTAGAAAAAGACTAAGATTAGCGGAGCGATCGTAAAGAATCGGCAGCAGCACGAGCGTCAGCACGGTCGCTGAAATCAGTCCGCCGATGACCACGACCGCGAGGGGCCGCTGGATCTCGGCGCCCGGCCCATGTGCAAACAAAAAGGGTATTAGACCGAAGGCTGCAATGGCCGCGGTGAGCATCACCGGCCGCATGCGCCGGCGCGCGCCCTCGACGACAGCTTCGCGCGTCGTGCGCGTGCCTTCCGCGACTAGCTTGTTAATGTACGAGATCAGCACAACGCCGTTGAGCACGGCGATGCCGATAAGGGCAATGAAACCGACAGACGACGGCACAGACATGAATTCTCCCGAAAGCCACAGGGCCAGAATGCCTCCAATCGCCGCAAAGGGCACATTGCAAAATACCAGCGTCGCCTGCAGCATCGAACTGAAGGTCAGATAGAGCAGGAGAAAGATCAACGCCAGCGCGATGGGCACGACGATGGCAAGACGCGCTGAGGCGCGCTGTTGGTTCTCAAACTGCCCGCCCCATTGGTAACGATAGCCCGGCGGCGTCTTCACATTTTGCCCGACCGCCTTTTTCGCCTCGTCAACGAAGCCGACGAGATCACGTTCCGACACGTTGGCGAGCACAGTCGCGAATCGGCGACCTTGTTCACGAATCACTTGGATGGGGCCGTCCTCCGCCTGCACCTGGGCAATTTGCGACAGTTCGACAACTTTTCCTTCCGAAGACACCACCGGCAGCCGCGCGAAGTCCACCGAAGAGCGGCGCGAAGTTTCGGATCCACGAATGACAAGCGGCGTGCGTATCGGTCCTTCGAGAACAATGCCAACTTGTTGTCCGTCGACCCAGACGCGCAGCGCATCCTGGATCTCCTCAGCATTGAGACCGAAGCGTCCGGCGGCAAGCCGGTCGACGCGCGCGGTGAGATAACGCATGCCATCGTTCTGCAGGCCGAAGACGTCGCGCGCGCCTTTGATCTTACGCAGAATCTCCTCCACGTCGCGTGTGAGGCGATTGAGCTCGTTGATGTCGTCACCAAAGATTTTGACAACGACATCGCCGCGCGCGCCGATGATCATCTCCTGCACGCGCATGTCGATCGGCTGCGAAAAGGCGTAAGAAATGCCTGGCGTGGAGTCGAGCACCGCGCGGATTTCGCCCATCAACCAGGCCATGCCCTTGCCGCGCCATTCGTTTGGCGGCGCGAGTGAGAGGAAGTTGTCGGTATCGTTGAGTCCGACAGGGTCGATGCCGAGTTCGTCAGCGCCGGCGCGCGCCATCATGCCCTTGACTTCGGGCACCCGACTCATGATTTCGCGTTGAATGCGCATGTCGGTCTCGGCGGTTTCTTTGACACTAACCGTTGGATGTTTGCGCACAGTGATGACTGGCGTTCCCTCGTCCATCACCGGCATGAATGTCTGGCCGATGCGGGAATAGGCGACGCCGGCGACAATAAGGCCGAAGAAGGCGATGGCGGCGACCCACGACGGCTTCGAGAGCGCGCGCAGGAGCAAGGGCTCGTAGATCGCGGCGATCTTGCGCACGAGCCAGGGCTCGTCGGAATGACCGGGCCTGAGCAGCGTGGCGCTCAGCGCTGGCACCACGGTTAGCGACAGGACGAGCGCAGAGCCGAGGGCGAATGCGATGGTGAGCGCGACGGGCGAAAACAAACGACCTTCCAACCCTTCGAGCGAGAGCAACGGAAGGAAGACGGTGACGATGATGATAACGCCAGAGACAAGCGGCGTTGCGACCTCTTTCGTCGCCTCCAGAGTCATGAAAATGCGGTCAGAGAGAGTCGCGTCATGCGCATTCGCCATGCGATGCTCGACATTCTCGACGACGACAACGGCGCAGTCGACGAGCAGGCCGATGGCGATAGCGAGGCCGCCGAGAGACATGATATTGGCGGAGAGGCCCGACAGCCGCATGATGCCGAAGGTCGCGAGCGCGGCGAGCGGCAGGATGACCGAGACGACGATCGCCGCGCGCAGATTGCCCAAGAATAGTGCAAGCAGAACCACGACGAGGACGATCGCTTCGAGTAGAACCTTTTGCACCGTCCACACCGCCTTGCCGATCAGTTCGCTGCGGTCGTAGAAGATTTCGAATCTGGCGCCCTTTGGTAGGGTCGGCTCGAGTTCGGCGAGTTTCGCCTTGACGCCACTTACGACGGTGCGCGCATCGGCGCCGCGCAGGCCAAGCACGAGGCCCCATACCGCCTCGTCCTCGCCATTGCGGACGACGACGCCGTTGCGCGCCAATGAGCCATAGCGCACTTCTGCCACGTCGCCGACACGCACGATGCCGGAGTCGTGCGCCGCGATGACGACCGAGCGAATATCGTCGAGAGAACGTAACCTCCCTTCGGCGCGCACCAGCAGCGCCTCCTCGCCGTCCCGTACGCGGCCGGCGCCGTCATTTCTGTTATTGTTTCGAAGGCTCGAATCGAGCATCTTTACTGTAACGCCGCGCGCCGCCATGGCGGAAGGCGATGGCGCGACTTCGAATGTGCGCACGAAACCGCCAAGTCTATTGAGATCAGCGACGCCAGGCAGGCCGCGGAGGGCGGGACGAATCGTCCAGTCGAAAAGCGTGCGCTGTTCCGACGGGGATAAATCACCGCCCACGATTGTGAACATCAGCATCTCGCCGAGCGGCGTCACGATCGGCGCAAGCCCGCCACTGACGCCATCGGGTAACTGATCCTGGGCTAAGGCAAGCCGCTCATTGACTTGTACGCGCGCCCAATAAATGTCGGTTCCCTCCTCGAATTCGAAAGTCAGCAACGCCACCGAATAGCGCGTGATGGAGCGCATCCGGACAAGATGAGGAATACCTTTAGCGGCGAGTTCGATCGGCGCTGTGACGCGAGCTTCCAGCTCCTCAGGCGTGAGGCCCGGCGCACGCATGGCGACCAGCACCTGTGCTGGAGCGACGTCAGGGAAAGCGTCGATTGGGAGTTTGAAATAGCTGACGGCGCCCCAGACCGCGAGTCCGAGCGCGGCGATGAGAACCAGGAGCCGTTGTCCAAGCGCAAGGCGGATCAGTTTTTCGAGCATTGTTTCCTGATTACTTCGCGGCCGCGGCGAGTTCCGCCAGCAGGGTCAATAGACCGCCTGTCGCGACGCGTTCTTCAGCTTTCAAAGACCCCTGCACGGAGGCGAATTGCGGCGTTTCGGAAACAAGGGTCACGGGTCGTGCGACGAAACCGTCCGCTGTACGCACGAACACCCAATTGTGATTCTGGTGGCTGACGACCGCATCCGCTGGAACACGCCATTGAGTGCGTGAATTGCCATTGATGTGTAGGATTGCTTGCACAGCCTGGCCAGGGCGCAGCGGGCGGCGACCAGGACGAAATTCGGCTACGGCATTTACCGATTGCGTGGGAGTATCGACTGAGCGGCCAATTCGAATGAGTTTGCCGTCGAGGCCGGCGATCGGCAGGTGCACACGGTCGACACTTTCAAGTGCTGCAGCGCGAATAATCGGTATTTGCAAATTAACCCAAATCGGATCAAGGCACGCGATCGTAACAAGGGGCGTCGAGGCTTGAACGCGCTCGCCCGTTTTGCCATGGCGCTGCAGAATGGTGCCGGCAATCGGCGCGCGCACTTGGAGGGAACTCGCGAGTGTTCGTTCGCGCTGCAATGAGGCGACGTCCTCGTCTGACATTCCGACGAGCGACAATATTTGCTTACGTTCCTCTAGCGCTGAGCGCGCCTGGATAGCTTCGGCTCGTGTGACGATTAGACGTCGCTCCGCAATGATATGTTCTTTGAACAGTTGTTCGTCGCGCCGCAGTTTCTCGGCTGCTAGATTCGCAGCTGAAAGCGCATGGAGAAAGCTTCTCTGCGCTTCGATCAGGTCCCAAGATTTCAGCGTGGCGATAGGCGCGCCCTGCTTCACATCTTCGTCAGGTACGACAAGCAATGTTTCGACGAGGCCTGCAGCCGGCGCAGCGACAACACGCATTTGCTGCGGGGGGACGGTGACGACCCCCGGCACGACTAGTTCGCCCAAACTCGACTCATGCACTACTAGCTGAGTCTCGATCCCACCCGCACGGATCTGCGCTTCGTTGAACTGAAGAACGACTTCGTGACCTGCGCCAGCGTTCGTTTCCGAACTCGCCCGGACGGGAATGGCCATTGTAAGGGCCAGGAGCAAGCGCTGAGCGCCAAGGTATCGGGCGTGATGCATTAGACCTTCTGGGGAATTAACGGATTCTGGCCATTAGGGGCAGCGAGCTGCGGCGTGTTCCGAGGGAGGTTGATTGCTGCTTACTGCATCATTCTCGATGCCAGCATGTCGGCTCGGGAGTTGCGTTATTGTCCGTTCCAGGAACGTCGGCGGATAGCGTGCGCATGCGCCATGATGACGCGTCCAACTAAGCGATTCGCTTAATTACGTCGATCAACCGTGGCGTCGAAGCTGCTGTGCGCATAGGGCTTTCACCTTATTGGGTCTGCTGTCCACATGTTCAACTCAATTGCGTCGTGCTTGGGCTCCACCGTCTGGATTGAGCCCCAAGAGTGACCGTTGCATTCATTTTTCGCAAACGCAAAATTGTTGAAAATAGAACAAAAGAAATTTATATGTAAAATATGGACGTCAATCTAGCGAAGACCTTCTTGGAAGTGGTTGCGAGTGGAAGCTTCATTGCTGCTGCGGATCGTCTACACCTGACGCAAGCAGCGGTGAGCGCCAGAATTCGAACTCTAGAAAGTCAGCTCAAGCGACCACTCTTCGTTCGCAATAAAGCGGGCGCGCGTCTGACGTCGGCGGGCGAACGCTTCGCGCGCTACGCGACGACGATGGTTCAGTTATGGGAGGGCGCTTGTCGACAAGTGGCTCTGCCCGTGGGGCGAGCGAGTGGTTTCAGCATAGGTGGAGAATTCAGTCTCTGGTATCCGCTCCTAGCAGATTGGCTCATATGGATGCATGCGGAATCGTATGAAACAGCGATAACAGCGGACGTTGACACCCCTGCGCGACTTCTCGAGCGCGTGCAGGAGGGCTCGCTTGACCTCGCCGTTCTCCATAATCCGCCGCAACGGTCTGATCTTGTCTGCGAACTGCTCATTGAAGAGAAATTGATTCAGGTAACAACCGACCCAAAGGGTAGAATCGATCCAAATGAGTATGTTTTCGTCGATTGGGGGCCAGAATTCGCTGTCAATCACCAGGCCGCTTTTCCCAAGCTGAGCATTGCGCCCTTGTCAATATCGCTGGGTCCGCTCGCGTTGACCTTTATACTGAGCGTCGGCGGAGCGGGGTATTTTCGTATTGGCGGTGCGCAGCCATTTTTGGCCGACGGACGGTTGCATCGTGTAAGTCGAGCTCCTGAGTTCTCATATTCCACGTACGCCATCTACGCCACGGGGCGCGAGGATGATGTCATGCAACGCGTCCTTAAGGGATTACGGTTGGTGGCGTCAGGTCACGAGAGGGCGGGAATACCGCCGGCGATCGGTGCGAGAGCGTTGTCGCGAAATTTATCGCAACGATCTCCGTCGAAGAAACGGAGAAAGTCAGCAAGAGGTACTGGTAGCGCAATCGTCGCTCAGAACGACTAGCACGCTGTTGAAACGGCTCTGATGGGGTGGACGCCCCCCGACGGCCTCGATGTGCCAGAGTGGAGGTGTTGAATCTCACTCGAGGGAGGCGTCCATGAAAAAAGTTAGCACTATCGGATTGGATTTGGGGAAGCCAGCCGCGCGCTAATTGCGCCTGCACCCAATTGCGCTGACGACGTCGAATGAATGCGCCGACGCCCACGCCAACCAGGCTGGCGGCCATACCAGCGCCAATGCCCGCAACGATCGCCTCGGCGAAACTGCCGTAGATGGTCCAAACGGCGATCGCGCCAGCAATGGCGCCAACATAGAAGAGCAGGCCGATGAGCGCAGCTTTGCCTTCATTAAGCGACTCGGCTTCGATGTAGGAAATGCGAGGAGCTTCATCGCTGTCCTCGATCTCGACCGAGCGTTTCGATCCAATCTTTTCGCGCGTCTTCGCGTCTTCGGTGAGCAGGCTGATTTCGGATCGATCGAATCCATGAGTCATCAAATAGTCAATGGCGGACTGCAGCTTATCAAGCGAGTCGAACAGGCCTACGGCTTCGGAAAATTCGCGAGACTGTTCGAGCGCAGTCGTTTCATTCGATTCCATGGAGTTCCTCCCGAAGCTCATTACTCTTGAATCGAAGCCGGCCTCTGTGTGCGCCCTTGCCCATCTGAGCGGTCATTTGCCCTGTGATCGGCGTATCAAATATCAGCATGCCCCCGCTTGAAGCCTTCGACAAGGCCAAGCGCTAACGGAGCCCCGGAGAAAAGCTCTTCCCAGGACAGATGCTGCATGAAGCGTCCGCACATAGGCGGGACGATAGCGCCAAGGCCACGCAAAACCAAAAAAGCCTCGCGAGCGCACGTCCGCACGGCGGCTGAGCAGCTGGATCCCGGCTGAAGTTGAAAAAAGGCCCGCGGCCGTGAACCGCGGGCAAAGGAGATTGGAGCGTCGCGATGAAGGCGACGCCGGCCAAATTGCGCCGAGGCGCGCTGAGGCAAGCGTGGCAGTCAGATCATAAGGGTCACGCTTGGCCATTGATGGCGCGACCCCACGCAATGCGCGCATAGGAGCGCATATGCTGAACCAGTCCGATTTTCGCCAACCCTTCAGGAAGCGCGGTTTGACGCCGACGCTGCAGATCGAGCGTGGCGCGTTATGCCGACTATCCGCGGGCCAAACAGGCCCTCGACCGTTTGGGGCTCCTGCTCGACCATCCTCGGGGAAGGAGGAGGCCTTCCGTTGCGATTTATGGCGACAGCGGCATGGGCAAAACCATGATCATGAAGCGATTCCGTGATGAACACCCGCCGGGCTTCAATGCGGTCACGGGAGCGCTCCGAACGCCTGCGCTCGCGATGGAGATGACCAGTCGACCTGGAGAACGCCGCTTCTATGCTGAACTGCTCACGCTTCTTGGCGGGCCGCAGCGTCCGCGCGCAGACATTGCGCAGATGGTGCAGTCCGCATTGCGGATCTCGGTGTTCAAGTTCTTGTTATCGACGAAGTCCACAATATTCTCGCCGGTTCCTATCGCGAACAGAGAGTCGTGCTGAACACCCTTCGATTCTTGAGCAATCGCCTTCAAATCTCGCTTGTTTGCTTTGGCGTCAACGAAGCGCGCGAAGCCATCAGCGGTGACGTTCAACTTGCCCGCCGGTTTGAACAGTTCACGCTGAACCGTTGGGCGGCGGATGAAATTTGAATCGCTCGTCGCGTCCACTCTGCGTAACACGCCGCTACGTAATCCTTCCGTGCTCAGCACGAAATCATTGCGTTGGATGCTGCAGCAACGGGCGCGAACTGGCGCATTCTTACAATTAAGCGCAGCGTGACAGACGGGCTCGCATCGCGGTCAGCGCGTTCCCGGTCGATCATCAGCGCCACGTCGTGGATGGTCTCGAACAGAAAACGGCGCATGAAGCGGCGAAACCACCAGTAGATGGTTTGCCAGGGCGGAAAATCCTTGGGCAGCATGCGCCAGCCGCAGCCGGCGCGGGCGATGTAGCGGATGGCGTTCAAAACCTCGCGTGGGTCGACCGAAGGCTTGCGCCCTCTGCGCGCAGGTGAGGGAAGGAACGGCTCAACGCGCTCCCACTCCTCATCGGTCTAATCCGTCGGGTAACGTTTGGTTTTCTTCTCAATGGCGGCCATCTTGGCGCGATTCGCTCGGGTCCACATCCCTAGCTTGAATCACGCCCCTATCTCCGTCGCAACCATTCTCAAACGGTCTCTCAGGGCTGCTCCATCAGTTCCTCGGCGGAAAGCCGTGCGAGCGATTGTTTGCGCTTCTTGGACGCGTAGCTTGGATAGGCGAGCCAGACGACTCCCGAGAGCAGGATGAACGCCATTGCGCCGAACAGAAAGACGTCGTTGAGCGCGAGGATCGACGCCTGCTGTCGAATGAGCTGCGCCGCGCGGCTCTGCGCGGCGGTGGGCGACATGCCCATCGCCTGCATGCGATCCAGGAAAGTGGCGAGCAGGTCGAGCGAGGCGAAGCGCCGTCCGCCGAAATGATCGGCGAGATCGAGCTGATGGAACGGCGTTCGGCGGAAGAAGAGAACGCCGAGCAGCGAGATGCCCAGGGCGCCGGCCACGGTGCGCAGCATCGCGAGCTCTTCCGCCGCGCGGATCAGTCGTTCGCCGACGAGCCCGGTCATGGCGAGGGTCGCGAGCGGCGCAAAGAACATCGCGAGCGAGAAGCCGAAAAAGAACATCGGCGTCTTGACGTCATCGAAATAGGCGTTCTTGTCGTATTGTCCGAGCCAGACAAAGGTCACTGCGAGACCGATGAAGTTGAGGAACACGATCAGTCGCGCGTCGACGTTCCTCGTGATTTCATGCACGACGGCCGCGGCCGCCATCGCCAGAAAAATCATGATCAGATAGACCATGCCGGCGAGCGAGGACGTGTAGCCGAGCAGCACCTGCAATTGCACGATGAACACCGAGAGCAGGCCCTGAATCACCAGGAAGCCGACGATCGAGCAGAAAGTCGCGATGGCGAAGTTGCGATGCAGAAACAGACGCAGGTCTAGCGCGGGCCGTCGTTCGCCGAACTCCCAAAAGATGAACATCGGCAGCGCCAGCAGCACGACGAGCAGCAGCCATCCGAGGAGAGGCTCCGCGAACCAGTCGAAATCATTGCCCATGTTGAGAATCGTCTGCACGCCGAGCAGCACCGCGGCGAGCAGAATGAAGCCGATCGTATCGAAGCGCGTCATGCGGCGCTGAAAGCCGCGCCGGTAGAACAGCGCGGCAATGATCGCCGCGACGGGCATCACGACCAAGACGTTGGAATAAAATAGCCAGCGCCAGTCGAAATATTCGGCCCAGAAGCCGCCCATGAATACGCCGATGGTGAAGGGCGCCATGCTCATGACGCCCCAGAAGCCGACGCCGAGCGTGCGCTGGTGATCCGGATATTGCGCAAGCGTCACGGATTGGGCGAGCGGAAGGGCGACGCCGCCGGCAAGGCCGAGGAGAAATCGCATCGGCGCGAAAAACCAGATGGTTTCGCTCGCCGCGCACATCAGCGAGAAGATGGCGTAGAACATGAGCGCGCCGATCAGCACGCGATAGTCGCCGAAGCGCCCGGAGAACCACCGCGACAGTGGCAGGCCGAGCGCGATTCCCACCATGTGGTCGGTGGTCGCCCAGGTGCCGAAGCTCGGCGTCACGCCCTGCAGACTGCCGGCGGCATAGGGCGCGAGCACCGTGTAGCCCGGAACGTTCGAGAGCATGACGACATTCGCCGCCCCCGCCGCGCCATTCAGCAGCAGGAATCGCCAGCCTATCATTCGGGCCGGCCTATCCATGATCGCCACCCTCGCTCCGTTCTATAATCGCTACTGGGCGGTATTACGCGACATCATCCGCGGTTGTCGACTAGAGCAACGACGGACTCCGACACAATGTAGAGCAGGGGTCATCAGCCGCAGGCGGTTGAGCGCGAACTCGATCGCCGGGACAAGGATAACTGAATCGGACCTAAGCCTGTCAATGGTGAAAGTAGCAGGAAGAACATCAGACAGGACGCCATCCTTGGGTGAAAGACAGAAAATTGCTCACCGATCACGCAAGCTGCATCTTTGCCGTCTTCATCGGCTAATTGCGTGCCCGTTGTTGGATTCAAAATTGGCGGGTTGATACAAAGGCTTGGCAAAATGGTAACGTGGCTGTTTGCTATCAGTATCAGCCTCAGCATGGCAATTTCCGTAGCGTGAACCTGTCCCATTCAGCAGTCATCTTCGTCCCCGCCGTCGTCATCTGCTGTTTCTTGGTCGGCAAGTCGTTCTGGATCGTATTCCAGACGGTCTGACGCGGCAATCGATCGACGACGTGGAGCGCGGCGCAATGGATTCAGATTGGGTGCCCGGGAAATCCCCTTTGCAAAGGATCGCGCTGTGTCCGATGGGTGCGCTGCGGCAGGCATTCACCATTCGCGAGGCCAGCAGCAATCAGGGCGTTGTGCTGCCTTCCAACGTCCGGGTTACCCAAGCGCCTCGCTCAGCCAGTTGTGCGACATGGTCCGTACGCGCTCATGCTCGGGCTAGACACCTACACCGCCGCGAGTGGTGGAAGCGTCCAGGGCTATCCGGTTTTTCACCATCTTGAGCGTGTGGTGGACGGAGGGATCATCTGGGCGCCCGCCATTGAAGGCGGCGTCGTGCGCACGACCTGCAGCGGTGACTTCGAGTTAGATATCGGTCGGGACATATCCGTTGGTTACACGAGCTATTCCAGCACGGCCGTCGAACTGAATTTTCTGGAGACCTTCACCTTCCGGCTGCCGACGACCTAGGCTTCCGTGGTGCTGGCGCCGGGCATAGACTTCGGATCCATCTGTTTGGGAGAAGCGCTTCTTGGAACCGGGAGGACGCGGCGATGGCAAGGAAGTTTAAGATCGGCGATCATGTGAGCTGGAACTCCGAGGCCGGACGCGTGTCGGGGACTATCATCGCCATTCACATTAGAGATTTCGATTATAAAGGCCACACGCATCACGCGTCGAAAGACGATCCCCAGTACGAAATCAAAAGCGACAAGACAGATCACATCGCAGCGCATAAGGGCGGCGCGCTCGACTATGCATAACGAAGGCCGCGCGTGAAGCTTCCGTTTTTCACCATCGGCCATTCCAACCGAACCCTCGAGGCTTTCATCGGTCTACTGCGCGAAGCCGATATCGCTCTTGTCGCGGACATCAGAACGATTCCGAAGTCACGAACCAATCCACAGTTCGACAAGAACACGCTTCCCGGCGCCTTGGCGGCCGTCGCCATCTCTTATGAACATATGGCTGCCCTCGGTGGCCTTCGTGGAAGGTCACGCGGCATATCTCCGACTGTCAACGCCTTCTGGACGAACGAGAGTTTCCACAACTACGCCGATTATGCGCTTACTGCACAGTTTCAGGCAGGCCTCCAACACCTCTTGGACAGAGGACGCAAGCGGCGCTGTACCATCATGTGTTCGGAAGCCGTATGGTGGCGATGCCACCGCCGCATCGTCGCCGATTATCTTATCGCCAGCGGGGAGACCGTTTTCCACATTATGGGGGAAGGTCGTCTGGAGCCGGCCCATCTCACTCCAGGCGCGGTCATTCAACCTGACGGCGCCGTGATCTATCCGTAGTCCGCCGCTCGCAGCATTGGCAGCGCTTCGACGCCAGAGCTTCGAGCAACGCCTCGATGCTCGCGCCCAAGCGAACAAACCCGGCCACACGCCTAAAGCTAAAAATATTTCTGCATCGGGAACGCAGCACGGAATGGTCGCATCTAATATACAGGGCGCAAGTGCGGAGAAAAACTGAGCGGCAGCTACCGCTCTGCACAGAAATATCGTACCGTCGGGAACCCCCGTAAAATCACGCTGGTGCGATAGCGGAGGCGCTATGAGTTTTAGCGCCTCCGCAGCCCGTTTACGAAGTAATGAGAGCCTATCCAGCGCTTGTGTTGTCGCAGGATGTTTTAGAGCTGACCGTACTCTGCCGCTCGACGTGCTCGGAAGCTTTCTCTTTTCCCCCAAAAAAATCTCGTGCAACGGGAACGCAGCGCGAAAGGGTCGCATCGAATATACGGGGCCGCATCGAGTCGATCACACCGGCCGCTACGCAAACTGATCGACCAAGGAGAACCGTCATGACACGCGTGCAGATGTTCCACCGGGCCGTTAATCGCCGCCTCGCCCTTGCGGGCTTCGCCGCCGCACTTATGGCTACTCCCGTTTTCCGCCCGACCGCCGCCTATTCCGTTAACACCTCGCACACCGAAGCCGCGCAGATCATTCGCAGCCCGAGCGGACTCGCGCTCAATAATGCGATGCGTGAATTGTGGGCTCAGCATATGGAATGGACCTATGCGGCAGTCACGGCCTTGGCCAACGGCTCGCCATCTTTCGACGCCACCGCAGCGCGGCTGATGCAGAACCAGGCCGATATCGGCGACGCTATCAAGCCCTTCTATGGCGATGCAGCTGGTAACGCGCTCACCAAGCTGCTTCAGGAGCATATCGGCGCAGCCGTCGAGGTCGTGAAAGCCGCCAAGGCCGGCGACAAGCCGGCCACCGACAAGGCCGTCGCAGCCGCCTACGCAAACGCGCAGGAAATTGCCGATTTTCTCGCCAAGGCGAACAAGAACTGGCCGCAAACCACGGTACGCGACATGCTCAAGGGGCATATCGACACAACTGTGGTCTACGCCACGGGGCTTTTGCAGGGCAAATATGCCGACGGCATCGCCGAATATGGAAAGGCCGAAGCTCATATGATGATGCTGGCCGATGCCCTGACCAACGGTTTGATCGCCGCCTTCCCAACGAAGTTCGAGAATTAGTCGGACAACGCCAAGGGCGACGACGGAACGGCGCCCCGCCATTGCCCGTACGCCCGGAAAGGAGCCGTGATACTCATCGACGCGTTGATCGCTTTCGCGATGGTCGCGGGCATGATGGAATTGCTGCGCGATCCGGAAGACGCGGCGCGCGCGATCCCTATAGCGGCAGCGCCGGCAAAGGCACGCCGGTAGCCTACCTGTTCAATGAATGGAGGCGAAAATGCAATCACTTCAGCGTCAGGCGGCAAATAGCTTCTCGAAAACCACGCCGGAGGCAGAGCTGATCTCGCGCGCCGCTGACGGTGACGGAGTGGCGTTCGAAGCCATCATGCGACGGCACAACCAGCTTCTGTTCCGTACGGCGCGTAGCATCGTGCACAATGATGCGGAGGCGGAGGATGTCGTCCAGGACGCCTATCTGCGGGCGTGGCGCGCGCTTGGAAACTATCGCGCCGAGAGCAAGCTCTCTACCTGGCTTGTGCGGATCACGACCAATGAAGCGCTCGGCCGCTTGCGGCGAAAGAGTGCCCAGATCATTCCTTTGGAAGCTGCCATGACGCCCCATGAATCTGAAGCCCAGACAGCGCTGAACGATGAGCCTGAGCGTAGCCCAGAACAATCGATGATGCGGGTTCAGATGCGCAAGCTCTTGGAGGCGCGCATCGACCTTCTGCCGGAGGCCTTCCGGACGGTGTTCATGCTGCGCGCGATCGAGGAGATGAGCGTCGAAGAAATCGCCGAGGCGCTGGAGATCCCCGAGGCGACGGTGCGTACGCGCTTCTTCCGAGCTCGCAGCCTGTTGCGCGAAAGCCTTGCCCAGGAGATGGACGCGGGCTTAAGCGACGTTTTCGCCTTCGCCGGCGAGCGGTGCGACCGCATCGTGACCGGTGTCCTCGAACGCTGTAAAGCGGAAGGGCTGGCCAGCGAAGAGTAGCGGCGGGTCGAGAGCCCCGTACCTCAGCCGCATAAGCCTGCTTGATGGAACTATTCGGAAGGGAAGATATGAGGTGGGATAGCCGGACGCTGAATAGGGCATAAGAGGGCCGGAGGCGGTAGACGCAGCCTAAAAACCGGGCGCGCCAACCGTCGCTAGGGGATTTGCGCTGGCGTTGGCAAAAATGGGACCGAGGAATCCGTCCAGATTGAAGGGAAGGGGCGTCCTGCTTATCACGCGTTCCCAAAAGGCGCGCAGGCGCTCGACGCGCTTTTCCAGATGATTGCCGCAAATGATCACGACGTTGATCGCGCCGATCGAAATGCCGGCGAGCCCCTTCGGACAATATCCCCGCCGCGAGCGCCCCGAACGGGCCCGCCTAATAGGCGCCGAGCGCGCCGCCGCCTTGAAAAACCAGCGCGACAACTTCTTTATTCGTCATGCGCTCATGCGCCGCCGCTCCGCATCTTCCGCGCGCGTCGCCCCTGGATCCTCCCATTCCACCGTCGGCGTGTTGCGGCCTTTGCCTTCCACAACTCTGAGCCTATTTTGGACAACGTCGGAAAAGCGCTCCAGATCCGAATTGACCCTTTTTTCTGAACCAGCCTGCCGAGGCAGTGGGAAATCGGATATTCGGCATCTATGTGGCGATGATGGCTCTCTCGGGCCATCTCGACTCGTCCGTGCCGGCCTGCGCGATCGCCGACGTGCCGACCGCTTCCGCGACATGTGGACAGGGCGGATCTGCGCGCTGGCGCCGAGACGATGGATCCATTCGACTACTTCAAATTCCGTTACTACGAGAAGTGGCTCAGCGGCATCCCCATTCCTCGTCGACAAGGGATACCTGCGCGAGGACGAATTAGCCTCGCGGACAAGCGAACTGCGTGGCGAAGCGGCCAGGCCGGACGGCGCTCGGCCAGGGGGACCCGATCGGGCTGAAGCCATCGACGAGCAGATCATCGCATATCTACGCAGCGGCGACAGCCCGCGGCGCGACGTCGCGCATCCGAAGTTCGCCGTCGGGCAGCGGGTCCGGATCGCAAATGTCCCAGCTGGCGCGCACACTCGCCTGCCCGGCTATCTGCGGGGGCGGAGCGGCACGGTGGCGCAGGTGCTCGAAGGCGACTACGCCTACTTCTGGCACACTGGCGACGGCATCGGCGATCCAATGCCCGTCTACATCGTCGAGTTCACGCCGACCGAATTGTGGGGTCCCGCGCGCGGAACCCGGCGCGCAGACGCTTTACGCCGAACTGTTCGAGGCATACTTGGAGGAACCTGCATGAGCGGCCAGTTCAAGTATCCGCAGGACCGCGAGAAGTCCAGCGCGGCCAAAGTCGCTGCGCTGAAATCGCTTCTGATCGAAAACGGCGTCATCACGCCCCAGACCGTCGATAAGGTGCTGGCCTACTTCGAATCGGAGATGACGCCGCTCAACGGCAAGAAGATCGTCGTGCGGGCGTGGACCGACGCGGGCTTCTTGGCCCGGCTGCTGGCCGACACCCCGGCCGCAATTGCCGAACTCGACCTGCCCGAGGGAATGGCCGGCGCCGAGGCGAGCACCTGCGGGCGGTCGCCAACGCGCCCGGGGTGCACAATCTGATCATCTGCTCGCTCTGCTCGTGCTTTCCATGGCCGGTGCTGGGGTTACCGCCGTACTGGTACAAGGATCCGGTATTTCGCGCCCGCGCGGCCCGCGAGCCGCGGAAAGTGCTCGCCGAGGTTGGCGTCCACCTGCCCGAGGAAACGGAGATCGGGGTGTGGGACAGCAGCGGGACGGCGCGGTGGTTCGTAATTCCTGAAAGGCCAGCAGCGACAGAGGATTTTACTGAGGCGCAGCTGATGGAGCTCGTGACGACCGAGTCGATGATGGGCGTCGCGCTGGCCGGAGCGCCATCATGAGGTTGCACGGATCCTGCACCACTGATCAAGGAGCGCCGCGGTTTGACCACGAGTGGCAGTGACGCGAGTTCGGCTTGGCCATCGCGTTATCGAATTCGGCCACTATCGCTCAGCTGCCCGCGGCGGTTCGCGGAAGAAGTCGTCGATATCTATATCGTCGCGGTCACAAGGGCGAAAAACCCCAGCGCAGCCCACACCCGTGGCGCGCGACGCTTTCCCTGCAACGCCTTCGCGATCTGCGGGGAATCCGCGTAGAAGAAGGAATGGTGTCGCAAGAGAAGGCCTATTGATCTTCCCCTCCCCTCTGTGACATTCCGCTTGGTTTCTAACGAGAGGCTCGCGACCTGCGCGCTCGATGTGTGCGTTGGTGACCGAGCGCCAGCCCATCATCAATTCCAAAGGGGAAGTCAACGATGCCTCCAATTCCGCGATATCGCGCTCAGGCGAGTCAAAACCCTGTGGCGATCTTTCTTTCCGCGGGTTTCCGCCCCTTCTTCCTTTTTGCCGCGCTCTGGGCCGCTGTCGGGCTGCCGCTCTCCATCGCCTATCTGGAGGCGGCGGCCGAACTGCCGACACGCTTCGCGCCCTCTCTCTGGCACGCGCATGAAATGGCCTTCGGTTTTGGCGGCGCCGTCGTCGCGGGATTCTTGCTGACGGCCATTCCAAACTGGACCGGTCGGCTGCCCCTGCAAGGCGCGCCGCTCGCCGGCCTCGTCGCCCTTTGGCTTCTCGGCCGCATCGCCGTCCTGACTTCGAATAGTGCGCCTGCGCTTGTCTCCGCGGCGCTCGACCTCGCTTTCCCGGCGGTCTTTATCTTCGTTGTCGCGCGCGAGATCGCCACGGGGCGAAACTGGCGCAACTTGCCCATGGTCGCCGCTCTCGCGCTTCTGTTCTTCGGGAATCTGCTCACGCATCTCGAAGCGATGGACCTTGCCGCGACGGGCGCCATCGGGGCCCGCGTCGGCGTCGCGACCCTCATCATGCTCATCGCCATCATCGGGGGGCGCATCGCGCCGAGCTTCACCCGCAACTGGCTGGCGAAGAATTCGCCAGCTGAAGTGGAGCCCGCGCCTTTCGGCGCGCTCGATCGTTTCGCGCTCGCGGCGACGCTCGTGGCGCTCGTCGCCTGGGTCGCGTTTCCCGACGCCGGACTTACCGCGGCTCCGCTCATTATCGCCGGCGCGGCGCTCTTTCTACGTCTTATCCGCTGGCGCGGCGTCAGCACGCGCGCGGAACCGATGCTCTTCGTGCTGCATCTGGGCTATGGCTGGGTGCCCTTGGGCTTCCTGCTCATCGGCGGCAATGAACTATGGGGAGTCGCGGGTCCTGCCGCGCCTCTGCATGCCCTCACCGTCGGCGCCATCGGAACAATGACGCTCGCGGTGATGACCCGCGCAACGCGCGGCCACACCGGTCGCCCGCTCCTCGCAGATCGGTGGACGGCCGCGATCTACGTCGCCATAACTTTGGCGGCCATCCTGCGCATCGGCGCGCCTTTCATGGGCGAGCACTACTTCGCAGCCCTCGCGGTCGCCGGCGGGATGTGGAGCCTGGCCTACGGCCTCTTCGTGGTGCTCTATTTCGGGATGGTGACGACGAGGCGCTTGCATCAAACCGCCTAAAGGCCAGTTCCCGGAAAGGTCGACCAAGCTTGCCGACGTTTCTCACCCGAGGGCAAACATGCCAAGCGGGCTATGCTTGCGTGCGATGCTATAAATGAAAAGAAAAGCTGCGATCGCGCCGGCCATCGCCGCCAACCGCAACTTGAACGCCTTGGCTCGGAGCGCCCAGTAACCCAGAAAAATATAGAGCGGCAGCATGACCACGACCTTCATGGTCAGCCAAGTGTCAACAAACGGGTATTGACGCGTGACGGCCGTCAGCATGAGGGCAGCCGTGAAGAGCACGGTGTCGATAGCGTAGGAGGCAAGCCGCGCGAGCAGCGACGGTGGCCATGACGCCGCGAGCAAGTTCAAAGCGAGCGCCCGCATAAGGCAGAAGCCGCCGCTCGCCAGCGCCGCCGCGACGTGGACGGCGCGAATCTCGAAGTAATAGGCTTCCATGCAAGTGGCGGATCACGCCGCACGCTTCGCCGGTCCCGCCTCCAGTTCCCTGTCCTCCTGCTCCACTTCATGAGGCTGGCGGCGCGGCCGGAGCCACAGGCTGACAACGAACCAGGCGAAGGCCAATGCGCCTATCGAGAAGACCGTGTCGCCCGGCACGCGCATCCATACCAAAAGATCGACGATCGGCTGCTGCATGAACTGCTCAGAGCGGGCGTACCAATAACCTTCATTGATCGCGGCAAGGAGTTGCAGCGTGCCGAGCGGCAGGAGCGTGAACAACGCCATCATCGCCAGCCCCACGTTGAAGCACCAGAAGCTGATGCTGAGGATCTTCTCGTTCCAGACGAGTTCGGGCATCATTCCGCGCAGGCAGAACAACACGAGGCCGATGCCGAGCATCCCATAGACGCCGAACAGCGCCGTGTGGCCGTGCAGCGGTGTCAGGTTGAGCCCCTGCATGTAATAGAGCGAGAGCGGCGGGTTGATCAGGAAACCGAACAGACCGGCTCCCACGAGATTCCAGAAGGAGACAGCGATGAAGAACAGCACGGGCCATTTATAGCGCTGCATCCATGGCGTGGCGCCGCAAAACCGCCAATGCTCATAGGCCTCGAAGCCGATGTAGGCGAGCGGCACGACTTCCAGCGCGGAGAAACTGGCGCCAAGCGCCAGCACCGACGTCGGAGTGCCGGCGAAATAGAGATGATGCAGTGTGCCGATCACGCCGCCGGCCATAAAGACAATCGTCGCGAACAGCACCGCCGAAGTTGCCGGCTTGACTGCGACCAGGCCGAGGCGGGTGAACAGGAAGGCGACGACGGCGGTGGCGAACACCTCGAAAAACCCTTCGACCCACAAGTGCACCAGCCACCACCGCCAATACTCGACCATCGACAGATGCGTATGCTCGTTCCACATCAGCCCCGCGCCGTAGAACAGGCCGATCGCAACGGTCGAGAGGAAGAAAAGAGCGACGATGGAGTGTGACTCATTTTTTACCAGCAGCGCCGGCCACAAGGCGCGGCCGACGAGGATGAGCCACAGCAGCAGTCCGATAAAGAGGAACCACTGCCAGAAACGCCCGATATCGGCATACTCCCAGCCCTGATGCCCGAACCAGAAATTGTGTTCCAATCCCAGCCGTTGCATGACCGCGAGCCATTGGCCCGCGAAGGCGCCGACGACAATGATCAGCAAGCAGATCCAGAGCACATTCACCCCGAGCGCCTGGAACTTCGGCTCGTAGCCGGAAATCGCCGGCGCCATGTAGAGCCCAGTGCCCAGCCAGGCCGTGGCGATCCACAGCACGGCCAATTGCGTGTGCCAGGTGCGGGTGATCGAATAGGGAAGGATCTCCGCCATCGGGTAGCCGTAAAACAGCTGCCCCTCGACCTGGTAATGGGCGCTTATGGCGCCAAACAGGATCTGGACGAGAAACAGGGCAAGAAGCACCCAAAAATACTTGGCGGTCGCGCGCATGGACGGCGTGACCCTCACGTTGCGCATCGGATCACGCGCGGGCACGTCGCACGTCTCGCCGCCGCGCGCATGACTGACGGCGCGGTGCCAGCCGAGAAGCCCGATGCCGGCAAGCAGAAAAACCACGCTGAACGCAGACCAGATGAAGGTGGTTGCAGGCGGGCGGTTGTCGATCAACGGCTAGCTCGGCCAGTTGTTGGTGTAGGTGACGTGGCTTCCCGGCCGCTCCGTGGTCGCGGCCCACGCGGTCCACCAGAAGAAGGCGCATAGCGCCCGTCGATGCTCGGCGTCGGCGACAGTGCCGTTCTTCATTGCGTAGTTCTCGCGAAGCTCCGCGCTGCGCGGATCGTCGCCGAATAGGCTCTCATAGTGGCTAGAGACGAGGACGATCGCCTGAGCCCGCTCCTCAGACACAGTGATTGTCCCAGTTTTCGGATCGAACGTGTTTCGCCTCATCATCGGGCGCAGCCGTCCCCGCAGAGAACTCTGCTGCTCCTCGCTGAGATCAGCGTAGCGGCCGGCCGCGAACTCGCGGCGCGCCCAGGCGTCCAGGATGGCGACGAGTTCCCGGTGCTGCCAGTCGGCGGTCCAGTCCGGCGCGACGTAGCCGCCATGGCCCCAGACGGAGCCGAGTTGCATACCGCCGATCGACTGCCATACCTGCCGGCCGCGCTGGATGTCGTCGATTGTATAGACCGTTCGGCCTCTTTCCGTAACGACGCGCTCCGGCAATGGCGGCGCCTTGACGCTGATTTCGCGGCCAATGAGCAAAAGCACGGCGAAGGAAAGCGCCAACAGGGCGACGAGCGAGATCCAGAGTTTACGCGCGCTTTCCAGCTTTCCACGACGCCCTCCTAGAACTCAACAGCGAAACGGCCGGCGCGGCGCATCGTAAAGGAAAGCGCCCAGTGCGAGTTCAAGAGTCGCCGCTACCTTCCAAACAGACGCTCTCGGTTCACGTCCTAGGGAGCTTCGCGGAATCGCCAATACAGGACAAGGCGCTTCGTGTATGACGCGCTCGGTTGTGCTCCCGATGATCGAGTCCAAAGCGCTATCGCGACCATCGGTCTGCATAACGATCAGGTCAGCGCGCATTTCTACCGCACAGGCAACTATCGTTCCAACGAGACTCACCGTTGCGGATCTCCAGATTTGGAAACCCCCCGTCTTCCAGATTCAAGGCTCGAGCTATTATCGGCGACAACGCTCGTGCAACGGTCTCCATCTAGAGCCGGTCCCTCAGGTCGAGGCAAAATTACAAGCGGGAGAACTTAGAGAATGCCATCTTCCATGGCGTTCCGCTCCCAATGCTTCTTTCGTCAGCCGCTGGTCCAAATTCTAGGCTCGGCGCACCATGCCGAGGAATTCCTCTCGTGAGCGGGCGTCGTCGCGGATTACGCCGAGTAACCGGCTAGTGGTCAATGTGGATCCGAGCGTGTTCACGCCACGCAAGGTCATGCAACTGTGTTCGGCCTCGACGACCACTCCTACTCCTTGCGGCTCGAGAATTTCCTGGATGGCTTCGGCGATCTCAGCGGTTAGCTTCTCCTGAATCTGTAATCGACGCGCGAATCCGTGCACGACCCGCGCCAGTTTGGAGATTCCCACGACCCTGTTTGTCGGCAGGTAACCGACATGCGCGCGTCCGATCACCGGCAGCATGTGATGTTCGCAAAAAGTAACGACGCGGATGTTCTTCAATACGACCAGCTCGTCATAACCGCCCACTTCTTCGAACGTGCGCTTGAGATATTCGCGAGGATCGGCGGCGTAGCCAGCGAACAATTCGCGATAAGAACGCGCCACCCGCTCAGGCGTATCGATCAAACCTTCGCGGTTCGGATCGTCGCCTGCCCATTCGATAAGAACCCGCACAGCCGCTTCAGCTTCAGCCTGGGTACGCTTCGACCTTCGGACTCCGCTAAAGTTGTTGTCCAAACCCATTAAACGACTCGGGCCGTCACGAAATCGATCTGCATGGGCCGAAACTAGATATTCAGTTTGTTGGCTTGACGCTCGATCATTCGCGCATCTCCTAACATTATTCGGCGGGTGCTGCGTCTGTTGCGGTAACAACTGATCACCCCGATGGAAGCCCTGCTTGGGGCTATCCATCGGAGCTGACTTGCAGTGGCTCAGTTGCCGCGTTGCTCCTTGTTCAAAAGCTTGAGCCATCCCTCGACTTCGGCGCTCAACTTGCCCGTTCCCGCGAGTTTTAGCGTGGGCGCCAGCATGCCACGCTCGACGATCGGCAAGGGCAGCACGCCCTGTCCGCCCATGCCGTTATGCGCGGTGATCTGACCGTCCTTCGAATCCGCGAGCAGAATGCGGCCTACGACTTCGAGCTTATCCATGTCGATAACGATCAAGTCATTGGCGAATTTGCTCGCCACATAGGCGTAATAGCCGCCCCCCTTCTTATGTCCGAAGTTGACGCCGTGGCAGCCTGCTTCGCAGGGCAGGCTTTTCACCACCTTGTCGGTCTTCACGTCGACAATCGTGACTGTGGCGCTCAATGTGTTCGCCGTGACGACGTATTTGCCGTCCGGGCTGACCGGGGTCTGGATCGGAAGCAGGCCATAAGCCTCGCCCTTGTGCGCGCCGCTGATCGGGTCGTAATCGGCAGCGAGGTCGATGTCTTTGACCTTCTTCTTGTTGTCAATGTCGATGACCGTCAATGAGGAGAGCATGGCGGGGGGCGTGCCGAGCAGATTGGCGGCATAGCCCTTATGGTTCATGTCGCTCCAGATCGCGATCGGAATAACGCCGCCGGTCGGAATTTCCGTCGCTTTCTCGGTCGCGAGATCGACGACGGTAACGCTTCCCGCCAGCGCGTTCGGCGTCATCATATATTTGCCGTCGTCGGTGATGTGATGGCCGTGGGGGCCGGAATGCGGGCCGACATTAATGTTGCCCATCGCCGAAGGGAATTCGCCAGGCGACAGTTTCGCCACGCGGTCCTCGCCATTGATGGCGACATAGAGCATGCCGTTTACCGGGCTCGTCATCACATGAGACGGATTTTGTCCAACGACCTGCGTGTTAAGAACCTTTCCGCTCTCGCGGTCGAAGGTGGTCAGCCGTTTGTCGAACCATTCCGTCTGATAAATGTATTTATATGTCGGATCGGGCCACATATTGTGAGGGTTGTTCATATTCTGCTCGACGCCCTTGACTTTTTTCTTGAGCGTCCAATCCGCCGCGTCGATTTGCGTCGCCGTTCCGAACTTCGTCTTGCCGCTCACCCCTTCAAACTGCGTGTTGACCCAGACCTCGCCGACGCCGGGCGTCTTGGGCGTCAGCAGCGTGTTCGGCGCCGAAAGGCTGAGCGCGCTCAGATTGATCTGCGCGCCGCCGAGATTGAGTCCGAGATCGGGAAGCTTCACCTCCCACTTCGGCTGCCGATAGTCGCGCCATAGCGCCGGCGTCGTGGCGACGAAGAAGGTGCGGAGCAGCTTCTTGGCGATGTCGCTTGTCGTCGGAACTTTGGCGCCGGTCACGAGCTGCAATTCGCCGCCGATGTCCAGCCCTTCCGTCTTCGGATCGTCGACGACAACGGCGCCGAACATGTAGGGATGGACCTTGCAAGTGAAGACATAGAGCCCCGGTTTGTCGAAGGTCTGCGTAACGCTGGCGTTCGACGGCTTCTCCTGATCGACCGGGAATTTGTCCGCGCCAGGCTGCCAGGCAAGACTGGTGATGGTGTGATCCGTATTGGTGTCCGTCATCTTGATGAGCACCGCCTCGCCAGGCTTCACCACAACGAGCGAGCCGCCGCTCTTGGGATCCTTGAACCATTTGCCGGGCTCGTCGGTCATCTCCAGCACGGCCGACGGTAGGACCCCGGGGCGGCTGATGATGACGTCGTCAGATTTCACGGCGTCTTTCGCCTGCGCCGCCAGCGGCGCAGCAAGCGAGGTCGTCGCCACGGCCAACGTCAGAAAGGATACGCGGTTCATGATTGTTGCGTGGTTCATGCCTTTAACTCCCCCGTTCCGCCATTGATCATTCGATGACGCGGAAATCACCCATCATTCCAGACTGCATGTGTTGGATAACGTGACAGTGGTAGTGCCAGTCGCCGGGGCCAACACCCTCGCCGGCCTTCACGATGAACGAGGTGCGGCTGATTGGACCGATGTTGACGGTGTCAACGCCGGCGGTTGCTCCGGGCTCGATCCAGCGATGCGCATGGAGATGGAAAGTATGGAACGCGGTGCCAATCCCCATGACGTGGAAGCGAACCTTTTCGCCCAGGCGCGCGCCGACGGTCGGATTAGTCCATAACGGAATCTCCTTGCCGCCCTCGATGATATGATTGAGCTCCTGACCCCAAAAGGTCGTTTCATGCATCCAGATGATGAATTCGCGTTTCACATCGGCAAGATCAACGTCGACGATCTTGCCGTCGATGAGCGCAGGAACCTTCCCGCTCGCCGGATTGATGATGAGCGTACCGAACAGCCCCTTGTCCTCGGCTCCGAGCATCGGATTGCCGAATGCATGATCGTGATAGGCCCACGTGCCTGCCGTTCCAGGCGCGGCCGTCCATTTGTATGTGTAAGGTTTGTCTGGGAACGCAGCTTCGTCGGCGACGCCATTCAAAACCTTCATGGTGCCATCGCTGTCGATCTTGAAGTGCACGCCGTGGACATGGATGCTGACCGGCAACGCCGAGTCGGCGATGCCATGTTGAAGAGTCACCTCGGCGACGTCCCCCTCTTTCATGACGAGCGTGGGACCAGGGATGGTAGGACCGCTCGCATACCGATCCGTAAGGTCGCTTTCTTTTCCCGTGGAAGATTTGACCTTGTGACTGACCATCTCATAGGCCAGCTGACCCGACGGCATTGCGCTTGCTTTGAGCGTGATCAAATGTTGGTCGGCGGCAGAGGCTGCGCTAGCGGCGAGAAGCGCGGCTGGCCACATGAGCAAAAACGCGAACGAACGTGAAATCCCCAACTGCGCCCAGGTTCTTAGCATCGCATCACACTCCTTCGAGCGGAGAACCGGGGACAATGCCGGCGATCGATCCGATCGCGCGCGCCAACCAGTTCGATCCGATACGACTTAGATGCGACGGAACGCTGAGGTCTTACCTCGAAGGAAAAGTTTTTTCTGCGTTCACGAGTCTCAGAAGGGCGAGATAAACCTCTTCGCACTCGGGGCACTGATGCATATGGTGTTTAACCTCGGGCAATAAGGCTCCGGCGTCCTGACCGGATGCCTCAATGTCGACGTAACGTGGAAGTTCATCAAAATATTCCGTGCACAGCATCTCCTCTCCGCTCTTAGCGGCGAAGACGGTGTCAATGAGGCGGGTAAAGTCTTTGTGTTTCATGTCGGGTTCCGGCACGACTGACTATAAGATGCGTTGAACGGAGGAAGTCTTACCCTCCGAATGGAGATGGGTTCCCGATTTTGGCTCGTCAAACACGGCAATAAGATCTTTGTGCGTCACGCCTTCTTCGAGCAAAGCCTGCTTGAGCCGTTTACGCGCATCGTGGATGAGTTTGTAAAGATTATTCCGATTAGAACCCAACCATTCGGCGACCTCGTCCAAGGGCATCCCCTGAAAAGCGTGAGCGACAAGTGCGGTCCGTTGCAAGGGAGTAAGCTTGGCGCCGATAAGTCGCGCAAGTAGAGTCCACGCTTCGCGCTGCTGTAGACTGCGCTCCGGCCCCGGTTCTTGAATCGGCCAAGCCGGCAAAGTCTGTCCAAGCTGAGCGCGCTCGATCGTAGCTTCTCGCCAGCGACGGCGGCGCAGCTCTCCGAGCACGACTCTGATTGCGATTGAATAAGCCCAAGTCATAAAGCGGCTTTCGCCGCGAAAGTCTCCAAGTTTTGATTGTATAATGAGAATGGCCTCTTGTGCGCAGTCTTCAGCAAGGTGCTGCGCTTCATCTGAACGCGTTGATTCTTGCGTGGCGTAGCCTTTCGCCAAATAGGCCCGAATTGCCGCAAGCAGTCGTGCTCGAAGGTCCGCAAGCGCCAACTGTTGGTCTCGACCGCTCTCCTGAAGCGCCGTCAGCCACTCTGCATTGGATCGTTGCATAATTTCCATCACGGCTCAGGAGAAATTAACGCGGGTGCGTGACAAACGCGTACCGCAGCCAAATGTAGCAACACTTTAGGGAAATGCCATCCTCATGAACGGCTGGGATTTTTTGCGGCGCAACTAAGTCTCTGATCCGCTGCGGGCAGGGAAAGCTGCTAAACGGCGCCCGCGGCATGGACGATAGTCCTTGGAATTTCGAAGCGCCGTTATAGCTAAAGAGAACAAGACTGATTCGGGCAGTCTGGCGCCATTGAATTGCGAGCGTCTCCCCCGTTTCGCAAAAAAGATGCTATTCAACGCCGGACCGCAACGCCTTCAGGCGCTGTCGGAACGAAGATTGTCTTCACAATCTCATCCGTCTGCGTGTCGAAGATCGAGAGGCTGTTGGCTCCCGTATTGGTGATGAGGAGCCAGCGACCGTCGCCGGCGAAGCCGACGCCGTGACTACCCGCGTCCGGCGCTATGGAGATCGTTTTGATGACTTTGTTCACGGCAAGGTCGATTTTCTGCACCGTGCCCGCCCCGTCATTAGCGACATAAGCGAAGGTCTGATTTGGCGCGACCGTGACTTGCACCGGTCCCGCATCGGTCTCGATATCCGCGATCCGCCGAAGGCTTTCGGCGTCGATCACGGCGACGAGATTGGCGTTGTGACAGGCGACATAAACGCGCTTGCCGTCCTTGGTCGCGCCTTGGCCCAGCGGCCCTGTTCCGACAGCGATCGTCGCGAGCGCCTGGCGTTTTGCGCGTGAGAGCACCGTCACGTCGCCGCCGCCGAAATTGGAGACGAAAAGCCTGTCGCCTGAAGCGAGCGCGAAATGCGGCATCGCGCCGACCTTGACGACGCCAAGCGATGCACCCGCCTGCGCGTCAAAAATTTCGACCCGGTCGTCGAACTCGTTCGTAACGTATGCTTCCTTGCCATCGGCGCTGAAAAAGATGTGTCGCGGACCCTTTCCTGTTGGCAGCGCTTTGATCACGCTGTTTGCTTGCGTATCGATGATGGATAAGGTCCCCGCGTTGTTGTTCGTGACCCAAGCTTGTTTCTGATCGGGACGCAGCGTGACGTTATGATTGTGGATGCCGACTGGGATTTTCTTCTTCAGTGCGCCTGATGCGAGATCTATAACGGAAACGACGCCGCCGAACCACGAGGTCACATAGGCGGTCCCCTTGATGGGCGTCGCAGGTTCGGCGCGCAGCTGCGGCGCGCCTATTGCAAGCGCCAGGGCGCTCGTTAAGAGAACAATGCGAATGATCGCGGAAACCAAGTGCTTTCTCCTTTTGATTTTGGATGGATTCGAAGCGCCCGCCGGCCTGCGTTCAAGGCGAGGCGCAATGAGAAAGCCGCCGCGTGCTGCGCGCGCAGCTTTGCTGGCGCGACAACAGACGCTCCGGGGCACGCCGCCAAATGTAGAGCCGAGCGGTCAAGTCCATAGACAGACGTCGATATAAAGACGGCATCCGGAATCCTCGGCTTTGAAGAGCCGTCCGCGATGCTTGGGCATACCGCCTGGAATAGGGATCGCCACCCTCGCAGGCGCGATGATCCACCAATTTCCTTCGTTGTCAACGAAAGCTGCGACACGCAAGCCGCTCGGTGCGGTAATAGCAAGCAACGCCCGCTATAAAAGGGTGACGTGATTGGCGCGTGTGAGTGAACGTCGCGGCTGAGAACGGATTGCCTTTCCCGCGTGACTGTCGATGCTAAGGGGGCACCACACCGCTCGCTTCCGCAATAGCGCGAGCGAGGCTTGCGGTCCTCCGAAATCGATACCTTGGAATTCATCCTCGCGCACGGCGTTGGTCGAACGAACGCTCGCTTGGCTCAATCGCCGCTAAGGCTCTCCAGAGATCGGAGGCATCCATCGACGCATCGCCCTGGATAATCGAGATGTGAATTTGAGTCCGACTCTAAGTAAGATTTCGTCTTTTCATCACATCTAAGAGGCGTCATGCATTCGGCACGATGGGCGATCTCCGAGTCGGCGAATAACTCCAAGTAGCAGGACCCAATGGCATGAACCACGTTTTCTACCTACTTGCGCTCGCCACTTTCCTACTCACGCCTCCGCCGGCGGCAAACGCCATTGAACTACCTTGGCGATCCGACGACGTGTTCCTTAGCCGCCCCGGGGTTCCGCCTTCCGCAAATCAAGTGAACGGAACTGGCGCGAAAAGTGTTGAAAATGGCGGAATGCAAGTCGGCGTGTTTCGGTGCGGAGAGCTTGTCGGAGATGATGCACAAAATAGCGCTGCAGAAACAAAAAATGAAAGCAACCGCACTTCTGGAGCCGATTTATATGCCTGGGCGAAGAATCCCCCTGCGCAAATGATCGTGCTATCTTTGTTTTTTGCCTTTCTAGGCCTCATCATTGACATTGGAGCGATGCCGCCCTTCCAAGGGTTGATGCCCGAAGAAGCGCTCGCAAACTACAGGACGACGTGGATAGCGATCATGATCGTAGCCATACTTGGAGGAGCGCTACTGTTGCCTGTCACAACCAGTATCATACGGTATTCGATGACTCGTCTGGATCACCGAGACGTTCCGCAAGGCGCCATGTGAGGCATTCTGCGTTTCGCTAATAGTTGCCAATTGAGATTTCTTTGCATCCGACGACCCACGCGGCTTTCCGCGCTGGGACCATTAAATTATGGCGCCGAAGATCGCCGTCGGGGACGGGGCGGTTGGGCAGATCGAACAGCGTCGCATGGGCCTGCGCCAAGACGATTTCATGCTTCTTCATCGCCGGCTCCTTTGGTGCGCAATAGGGCCTTCGCGCAGCGGTCCGGCTTATCTGCGCAACTCCATCCCGAGATACCAGCGAACCTCCATCAGCGCTTTAGCGTAAGATTATGGAATGGCTCCCCCCTTTTTCGGCATAGTTGAGTTGCCGCATCAGAAATGAACGGAGGGGAATGATGAAGAATATTGCAACCCGCCGCCTCTGCCCTCCGGCGCGCCTCCCTTCGCCAGGTGAACAGTTGCTGTGGCGTAGCGCCATGTCGACGCGCGACCTGCGAGACGACCGCGTCAGGAGCCAGCGACTCCCTTCGACTGCCAGCGCCTTCTCCCCTTCGGACCACCGGCGCCGACCACCAGCTCCAGTGATCACCTCGATGCGCCGTAACCCGGAGCCGTTCGGCTCAAGCGAAAGATCAAGTCTAGACATAAGCCTTATCTCCAAATCAGGAGATCAGACTCGCCGCTTTCATCGTTCGTTTGAAGGTGGGGCCGTAACAGCACTGACCGCTGATCAGCTCCTATCGCTCTGTGATTGTGCAAGTTCCCGACTTGATATCCTGCTCCAAGGGTCCAGCTAATTGTCAGGTTGGAGAAACGATGAATAAGGCCAATCACATAGCCGCCGGCGCTAATGCAGTCGCCGTTTTTCAACAGGAGTGCGGCACTGTCGAGGCGCATGCTATTGCGGACTTGATATGTGATCTCGGTCACTTGGCGGACGACCGCGGTCTCGATTTTCTTAGCAAGGTTAAACGGGGCGTTGGACATTGGTTCGCGGAGCGCCATGCCCAAAGTTGTAACAGCCTCGGGGCGGAGGCCATCGTCGAAATAGCCATCAGTCCACTGTCAACGAATTCGGTAGCTCGATCCTCTCCGCCTTAGATGCTACTCTGCTTTGGTTCGACGCGACTGAGCGCGTCATCAGATTTGTACCTTTCTGCAAGGGCTTATTGCCTTCATGATGCCGTGCTCGAACTGTGATTGGCGGCATACGTCCGCGTTATGGCCGCTGCTCGAGAGATCCTCTACTCGTCTTGTATGAGGGGCATCGGTGTAAAAGGACGATACGCTCGCGCCAGAACGAAACCCGATGCTTAAATGGCACGCAACTAACGGCAGCGTCCTGGTTGAGCCGGGGCTGGATCGATTTTCTGAAGTCGTGGCAGCCCGGCGAGTCGAAGATGAGCGTTACCAAGGCGCTATCAGACTTATCGACCTAATTCTGGAAGCTGGACGACCATGAACGGGTCGGCGTCTGGTGATTTAATGCGCCATTGGTAGACGAGGAAATGGTTCAAATTCGACCGCTTGGTCTGCGCATTATGTTTGACGACATTGACGCCTTTTTCTAACCTGACGGTGAGCCGTCCGTCGATTTCTGCATCTGTTCCGGAAAGTTGACATGGGGCGTTAGCGTCTGGTCGAGAGCCGCCAATCACGATAGCGCCGTCGGCTTGCGGCTGAATGCAAAACACCTTCATCTCGCGTGATGGGAAACAGGACGATTGGCCTCTAGCGACCGATCGCTCCAAGAATACTGCGTAACGTCCTCGGGCAAGATATTGGGCATATCGAAAGCCTTCGTCGCGCAATTGCGCAGCGGCATGTTTAAGTCGGGCCTCCAGGCGTGCTTCCAGGAAACCCGCTCGGCAGGCCTGAATAAGAGCGGGCACGAAAATAAGAATGCCGTCGTACGAATAAAAATAGCTTCCGTCGGCGCGGATTGCGACGCTCGCATCGAATTGCTCGGGCGCAAGTGTTCGAAAAAAGTTGCGCATTCTAGCTCCGGAGGGAAGGCTTTCTTCGCGCAACTGGCAAGTTGGCGGCATCGGCCGTAGCGCTTTGGTCCCGGCGAAATGTCGGCGACCCTAATCTCGCAACTCTGTAAAGCGTTGCGATATGAAAAGGTAGCCACAAAGATCAAGATAGAGCTTGGTTATGGGGGCGGTTACGCTAATGGGGCCCTATATCCCACGTCTCCGATCGCTCGATTAAGATCTCGCTGAACCAGAAAACCTGATCGCCGTCTGGGCAGCTCAGCCATGGCGTCCCCTTTTTTCCAGCCAACGCTCTATGGAGAGGATCAATGCCACGGTTCTCCGCTTGTTCCGCTCAGCGGAAAAGTGAGTAATCAGCTCCCGCTCGCCGCGCTCCTAACGTATCCAACTCTACTTAAGCGCGACGCCACGGGAGAGGAAGGCCTGTCCCTTGACAACGCAGTCGGCTAACCAATAATAGTAATTGCTTACTATTATCCGAGCCAAGCCGCAGCATGCAGTCCAAGTATCTTCCGGCCGAGGAGCGCCGATCACTCACCGTCGAAGCAGTTGTCGTACTTTCCGGCGCGCAGAACCCCAGCGAGATCACGACAGCAGCGATCGCTAAGCACATGAACGTGACGCAGGGCGCCTTGTTTCGTCACTTCCCCACGAAGGATGCGATCTGGGAGGCGGTGATGGAGTGGGTGACCAATCGTTTGCTGGATCGCATTGATCATGCGGCAGAAGGCGCATGCTCGCCGATGGACGGATTGCGAGCGATGTTCATGAGTCATATCGAGTTCGTGATCGAATATCCTGGCGTGCCTCGAATGATGTTCGGTGAATTGCAGCGCGCCGAAGCCGCACCCGCCACGAAAATCGCACGGATGCTCATCAAGCGCTATGCCGAGCGGCTTGCAAAAAAGCTTGAGGAGGCCAAGGCGGCTGGAGAAGCAGCCAATGATCTGGACACGCATGCGGCGGCGATCCTGTTCATCGGGATGATCCAGGGTCTGGTGATGCAATCATTGCTGTCGGGCGACATCAAAGGCGTTCGCACCCATGCTCATGGAGTTCTCGGCATCTACCTCCGTGGCGTGAAGTCAGGCGCCTCCGATGCTGAGACGCTGAATGCAAGAACTCCAAGAGGAAAGATCAGGCGATGATGCGCGCAAGTTCATGGCAAGCGGGAACGAACTTGGGAGCCGCGCTGGCGTTCTAGCTCGGCATGTCGGGAGGCTCCGACGCGACATGGCGAAAACACTACCGATCAGGCCAATCGGGCTCGATCCATGCTCAACGTGACAAGGAAGTGGGAGAGCGACGCGCCACTGCCGGCCGGCATGGAACGCATTCGCACGCTGGCCGAGGGCTGGAGGATCTCCGACGTGGCGGCAATGAATGAACGATAGTCCCTCATTGGAGCGGAACTCTATGCGACCGGGAGACTGATCATGAATGAGTCCTCCGAACGATCGGCCAGGGGGCCTGACACGTCTATTGGCGAAAAGACCGGAGCCAGCCTCTTGTATGCCGCAGCGCTTCGCGGGCGTATCGCTAGATACGCCCTGGCGACCTCCGGCGTACTGTTTGCCATCGCCGTGGCTCTAATCGTTTACGCGAACCGTCCGATCGCCGTCGAGGTCGCGTCAATTGAAAAGAACGTGCCGATCCGAGTCTTTGGGCTTGGCACGGTCGAGGCCCGTGTGATGTCGAAAATCGGTTTCGAAGTGGGGGCCACGCTGGTCGAACTGCACGCGGACCACGGCGACCGCGTGACGAAGGGCCAGGTCCTCGCGCGCCTCGCCAGTAGCGAACAAGAGGCCAAGGTCGCAAAGGCGCGCGCTGCGCTCTTGATCGCCGAGACGAACATCAACCGGGCGGATGCCAATCTCGAGAGGGCGCGGGCGGTGATGGCGCAAAGACAGGAAGCCAATCGGCGCAAGCAGGCGCTTGTTGCGCGAAGCATCGTCACAAAGCAAGTCGCAGAGGAGGCTTTCAGAGACGAGGCCGTAGCCCGCGCCGATGTTGCCGTTGCAGATAGCGAGATTGCCAGCGCGAAGGCGCAACTGGCCGATGCGCGAGCTCAGTATCAGTTCGAAGAAACGATGTTGCGCCATAGGACGCTCACGGCTCCCTACGACGCCGTGATTATGGAGCGCCACAAGGAACTGGGCTCTGTCGTCAAGGCTGGCGATCCAATTTTCACGCTCATTGCGGCTGACACGTACTGGGGTCTCGCTCATGTCGACGAAGCGCGCGCGGGATTTATCCAGGAAGGGCAACATGTCGATGCACGCCTTCGCTCGCGTCCGCAGGATGCGTTCACAGGACGGGTCGCCCGCATTGGCCTCGAAAGCGATCGCATTACGGAGGAACGGCGCGTTCTCATTAAGGGCGACAATCCGCCATTCCGAGTCTATCTCGGCGAGCAGGTGGAGGTCTGGATCACCGTCGCTCAGCTTGATAGAGCGATCCTCGTTCCAGAGGCCGTCGTGCAGGGCTACGACGGACGGCAAGGCCGGGTATGGACGGTCGAGTCCGGCCGGTTGCGGAGGCGTCTGGTAAAATTCCGACATCGCACGGAGGACGCGCGTCTTGAGATCGTGGATGGCCTGCCCGGAGATGCGCGTGTCGTGGCGAACCTGGAGAGCGGCTTACGCGAAGGCCGCTTTATTTGGACGATCGAGGCCAGCAAGAAATGAACCTTGCATATCGCGACATTATGCACAATCTCGGTCGGTTCCTATTGACCTGCCTGGGACTTGGCCTCCTGCTCGGAGTCGTGCTCGCAATGATCGGCATCTATCGCGGGCTCGTCGTTGAGGCGCTGACCATCGCCCGAGCGCCGGCTGTCGATTTGTGGGTTGTGGAATCCAGTACGCGCGGTCCCTTCGCGGAGATATCTCGCATTCCAGGAGACACGCGGGAGGCGATCGCCCGCATCGCGGGCGTGGACGCCGCCGGAAGCGTCACGTATCAGACGGTAGAGAGTGAGCACATGGGCAACAAGCTCCGGCTCTACGTCATCGGTTACGAGCCGACGCGACCAGGCGGTCCGCCAGTAATCATCGAAGGTCGCGGAGTTGCTCGCAGCCACTATGAGATAGTCGCCGACCGCGCTGCCGGTCTTGTCCTCGGCGATCGGGTCGCGCTCGGCCGAAGCATGTTCACGGTGGTTGGTCTCACGCAGCACCAGGTCAGTTCGGGAGGCGACCCGGCCGTCTACGTCACGCTGCAGGACGCGCAGAAACTGCAGTTCGATCTCGCGCCGTCGGCGGCGCGACTCAAACTCGCTCGTGGCGAGGGCGGATCAACTCGGGACACCGTCAATGCGGTCGTGGCGCGTCTGCATCCGAACTCTTCTTCGGAGGCCGTCGCTAGCACAATCAAGCGGTGGAAGCATCTCGCGGCCATTACCCAGGAAGCTCAAGAGAACATTCTGACACTTTCGCTCGTTGACCGTGCGCGCCGACAAATCGCGCTTTTTACAGGCCTGCTGCTGGTCGTCTCCGCGGTGATCATCGCGCTTATTATCTACACGATGACCATGGAGAAACTGAAGCAGATCGCCACCTTGAAATTGATTGGAGCGCCCGACAGAACGATCATCGGGATGATCGTGCAGCAAGCCATGGCGCTCGGCTTCATCGGATTTGCAATCGGTGGCGCACTTATCGTCAATATTCAGGACTACTTTCCACGACGTGTGGTGCTGGAGCCGGATAATGTTGTCATTCTGGGAGCCATTGTCTTCGTAGTATGCCTTCTATCGAGCGTCCTTGGCGTCCGCGCCGCGCTCAGGGTCGATCCGGCGACCGCGCTTGGGGGCTGAGATGCAAACCACAAGCTCTGGCGCGCCGCTTGTTCGGCTGGATCGCATCTCAAAACACTTTGGCGAGGGAGAAACCCGCGTCGATGCAGTGCGCGATGTTTCGCTAGAGGTTTACCCCCGACAGGTCGTAGCGCTGCTTGGCCCCTCCGGTTCCGGCAAGACCACCCTCCTTAACATCATCGGCTGCATTTTGGATCCGTCCTCGGGGTGCATGGAGCTCGACGGCGAACTGGTCGTCCGCGATGGCCGCCGGCTTCGGGGTGATTTGCGGCGTCTCAGGCTCGACAAGATCGGGTTCATCTTCCAGTTCCACAACCTGCTGCCGTTCCTCGATGTGACCGATAACGTGGCGATCGTGTTGCAATTGGCCGGCGTCGACATTGCTAATGCGCGCAAGCGGGCCGTGGCTTTGCTCGATTATCTCGAGATCGGCCACCGCGCAAAAGCGATGCCGGCCAAGCTCTCCGGTGGCGAAGCGCAGCGGGTGGCCATCGCGCGGGCGCTAGCGAACAGCCCTCGCATCATTCTCGCGGACGAACCAACGGCCGCCCTCGACTCCAAGCGCGCCGGCATCGTCATGGACCTCTTGCGCAAGCTCGCGGTCGAGCACGACGCCGCGATCATCGCCGTAACGCATGACGAGAAGATTTTCGATCGCTTCGATCACATCCATCAGCTACGGGACGGCAGGCTGTTCGGGATGCACGACGAGCAGATCGACGTCTCAAGACTGGACTCGCCTTTGTGAGAGGCTGAGCTCTTTTGTCTCAAGCGGAGCATCCAAAACAACAACGCGTGTCGAAGCTGCGATGACACCCATCATGGTGCGTGCGTAGTAAAATACTGGAAGCGTCTTCTCGTTGGCGATGCGATACGGGCGCCCTTTTCGAGCCCCGCCATTTCATCGGTCCTGTTAACACGGATTTGTTACGCACTGCGGAAACAACCTGCCGCGGGCGAAAATAGCCAGCCTTGCTAAGATGGCTCAACCTATCTTTCATTATGCTCGACGCCTGAGCCGCCTCGGTCATCGTCAGCCATTCTGAAGATTATAGGCTTGGATACCGCGCGCGACGCACGGGAGCGCACTTGAGGTTTGCCCTTGCCGGAGGGATGACCATTCGATTGAGCGCCCCGGCGAAACGTTCGTCTGACCAGCGCCCAACCCAGTCCCTTATAATCGCCAAGGTGTTCCTGTTCATGAGATAAGCCCTCTGAGTGAGTTTTGATGAGGTCTGAGATTTCGAAGAGGAGCAGAGCCATGCTATTCTCACGTTCCGCCGATTTCATTCCAACCTGCTCCCAGGAGTCATCTTCACTCCAAGGCAGGACGCGGTGATCGCTGAGCGTATCGGCGTCTGCGGCGCGCTTTGGAGCCCAAGGCCGCGGCGCGTGCGCAGGAAAAGAGCGGAGAAGCGCATTCTGCGGCGCTCACGCGCGCCGTTAGCACGCAAGATCGCGCGGCTGTTCAGCCGGACGGCACGTGGCGGCGATTGAGCGGCGATGAGATGTAGGTCCAGCGAAAATCGACCTCCTTTAAGCTCAGGTCAGCCCCATTGTTGCCGAAGCCGAGCCTAAAGGCGTTTTGATGAACCGCTGAATCGAAGCACGCCTCTTTCGCCGCGACACGACCCTGCCTCGTCGGCTATAAAGCAACGGCACTTGATTTTGGGTGCCGGCCTTGACCCGGCGAGCGGAGGACAGGATGGCCAATCCCAGATGTGCGGACATTGTCCGTGACGGCGAAGACTTCGTTGTGGACGCGACTTTCGTTGCGCCAAAATTCGGACTCTCCGTCGAAGCCTTTCGCACGGAACTGCAGCGGGGAACAATCGTGGCGACCTGCGAGCGGGGAGAAGGCGAGGATTATGGCAAAACTCGCCTCACCTTCCGGCGCGGAATATTGCTTTGGCGCTTCGTCCTGGATGGGGACGGCGCGGTCCACGAAGACCCGCTCCTGGCCAAACGCGCCAGCTCTTCGCGACCACAATCCCGTCCATGAGCTATGGCTGCGCCGGCGCTCTTGCCAATAAATCACATCGACTCGTCTGGGCGCCTTGCAAGTACCGCCGCCGGCGCGGCGCTAATTTCCACAACTTGCTAGGCGCAGCGCTCGCCTCCCCTGCACCATGGCAAGGAATTCCTTGCGGGTGCGCGAGTGGTCGCGGTTCACGCCGAGCAGCCGGCTCATCGTCAGGAGCGAGTCCGTCGTGTTGACCCCCACAGCGTCGTGCAGCTGTGCTCCGCCTCGATGACGACGCCGACGCCCTGCGGCCGACGTGGCGAGGGCGTAGCATTGACGCGTTGCCGCGCGAGCTGCGGCCTATGGGCTCGGGCCAACGAAAAGCTGTCTGCAAACCTCTGAGGGGTCCGACTCGCCGACCTCTTCTAATTTACAGCACGAGGCGCTGCTGCTTACCATCGACCATTCCCGCCGGCTCGCAATGCGCACCACAAAAAGGACCGCGATCCTGGCCGTGCCCCGGATTCGTTCAGAATGGCGAATCTGAATTTAGCGTGTGAGATAGAGGAGAGTTTCATATAAAAAACCGATGCATTCGTCTGATTGAGAACTCAACGCGTCTTTCTTGAAATTCCACCAACACGACAGGGTCTCAATATTTGACAGGCACCTGCGATCAGAGACGTCCTTCATAAGCAGCACCTTAATGTCGACAATGCCGATTACGTCGCTCGCGCTTGCAGCGCAATTTGGACGGCTTTCAATTCTTTTGACCAGCTCCGGATTGGCTTGGAGGCAAGCTAATGTGAGGGCTTTCAATTTGTCCTCGTAAGAAACTCGGGGGTTGACCCACATCGAAAGAACCCTTTCTGTCATAGGCAGAGCCTAAGCGTCTTTGGCATCTTCTCTCGAGCCGCGCTACCCAAGTGCATCATCGATAGGCGTAGGATGGGCGATGTGAGGGACTAGGTGCGGACAAAAAAAGAGAGCGAGATGCCTTTTTCGAAAACTCTGGGCTACAGATTCATCACGCTTGTACTGCGCGTGCAAAAACGGGGCTGGCGTCGTATGTCGTCGCCAGCCGGCGGGCCGCCCATCCATCCTCGACCGACAGCGAACGGATTCGGCAATACCATCTTACTCGAGTCGGGAAAGCCGTTCGGTGGACAAGCAACGATCGATTTTAACCCAAACGGGTTGATCTTCGAACTTCGGCTTCCTCTTAAGGCTATTACTGAACGCGCATCTTCTCTGATAAATCACAAGGACGTCGGCGAGCCGAGCTAACCAAGGAAGCTCTGTCGCTGGATTTGGAACATGAACACGGCCGATTCGCGTGCGCGGGGGCAGGAACTCAGGGGACCGCGTTTGAGAAAGGACGCCGAGGGCGCATTCCAGGCAAACACCGCAACTGCCCTTCCTTCGCCTTCGGTCGATCTCGGGCGCTTTCTTCTCGCCCTTCTTATGGGCATCGCCTATCGCTCCGATTTGGGTCGTTGTCACGGCCAGACAAGCGACGATGGTCTTTGCGCCGGTATCTGGCATGCGCATGAAACAACTTTGCGCCAAAAGTTCTTCAACAATCTCATCGCACGATAGGTCGACAGTCGACGGTATGAGCACGAAATCATGCCGCTCCGAAGTTTTAGTTCAGCACCTTCACGCTTTAGTACGCTTTTCAAGTCCAATCCTATTCCGGCCAGCCACTGGCGAGAGACAATCTAGCGGAGTCCAGCTATCCGGGCGCACACCGTCCGTAGCCGACCTTCGCCGGATCAGAAAATGGTTTGGGCGTGGCGCTTGCCATGGTAGTTTGCGGCTGACAGAGTAGAGAAATGCTTCGCTGCCTTCGCCTTTTGATCTCTGTGGTTATTCTCGCTACAGCTTTAGCTGGGGCGGGCGGAGCTTTTGCCGCGAAGATGAACCATGCTTGCATCGAAATGAGCATGGACGATTGTCCCGACCACAACGGCCATGACGGCGCAGCACTCCCCGTGTGCGCTGAGATCCTCTGCGGGCCCAGTCAAGCAGCGCTTCCGCAGTTTCAACCATTCGTTGATGCCGTTCTTTGGGTGTGTGCGCCGCCGCTAATTCCCTCCGACGACATTGAGCTCGGTGGATTGCGAAGCCCGCCCGCTCTTCGGCCTCCAATCGTCTAAAGCCGAAAGTCCAATCTCGCTCACGGTTGCGCCCGGAGCAGATTTGGCGCGACCTCAAGCGGTCGCTGCGGCTAGCCGAGGGGGATCGTTATCCACGATCCCATTCCCGCAGGAACCAGCGCCGTTGTCGCATCGACGCGTGAGGCGCGATGACGTCCCTCGTCGGGATTGAGCGCGGCTGCAATCCGCCCGACGACCATGCGCATTAATGGGATACGGAGAGAATCTGATGATGCTCGTGACCTCGAGCAAGGCGCGCTTATTCGCGCTGGTCGCGCTTGCCATCCTAGGCCTAGCGCCGTTCGCCCGCGCCAATATCAACGACTACGAATTCCGACTCGTCGCAGCGCAATTCAAGACGGGGCAAGCGATCGTATCGGTACGTCTCGTCCATAAGCCCGACGACAAGCCGGCGCCAGACGCGGTGATCTTCGCGATGCGTCTCGATATGGCTCCAGATGGCATGGAGACGATGACCAGCATGATCGAACCGGCGCAAAGCCCCGATCCCGGAATTTATCGATTCAAGGTCGATCTGACTGATGCGGGAACGTGGCGGATATCACTCGCTGCAAAGGTGCAGGGCGAGAGCGGCACGGTCCAAGGCCGACTAATTCTAAAGGTGGCGCCATGAGTCGAGGACGGCGCCTTCGCGCCATCTCATTTGTGGAATCGGCGGCGGTATTGATGTGCTCAACATCGCTTTCGGCAACCGAGCGAAACTTGCCCGGCGCCAACGTCGAAAGCGTCGTCGCCCTTGCAAATCAGCTAAGCCCTGAACTAGCGGCGGCCGCGCTGGATGCCGATGCGGCAGCGCATAAAGTGGGCGCGGCAGGCGTGCTGGCCGATCCGACGGTAACGCTGCAAGCATGGGATGTGAATGGACGCGGCATCGGCCAGCGTTGGATCGGCTTCGAGCAGGAATTCAAACTTTGGGGCAAACTCGATCTGGAGCGCGGCGTCGCAGAGGCCGACGCCGAGGCTGCGAGGCATCAGAGTCGCGCCGTCGCCACAGATTTGATCGCCCGCGTCAAAGCCGCCTATGCGCAATACGGCGCCGCGCATCGGGCGATCGACCTTTCGCTTGGATTAAAGCGCCGGCTCGACGAAATTCTCGCGCTCCTGCGCTTGCGTTATGGCGCGAGCTCGGTCGACCAGCAGGAAGTGATCAAAGCCGAGATCGAGGCGGCGACGGCTGAAACAGAGGTCGCGCGCCGTCAAGGCGAGGCAAAGGCCGCCGCCGCTCGCTTAAATGCCTTGGTCGGTCGCGGCTCGCAAGAGCCACTCGCTATGCCCAAAGGCTTTCGGCCGCTGAAAACAAAGCTGACGCTCGCCGGCGTTCAGGAGCTCGCGAGAGTCGCCAATCCAGCCCTCGCCACGACCGGCGCGCAGGTCCGCGCAGCGATCGGAACTAAAGAACTCACGGACCTGAATTACTATCCGAACGTCACCGTTGGCGCGAATTTCGTGCAGCGTCCCACCGGCGACAATAGCGGCATGTTCATGCTCGGATTCAAGGTGCCGCTGCAATATGAAGCGAAAGACGCCGAACAGCGCGCCGCCAGTTCGCGGCTCGGCGCCGCGCAGATGCGCTACGACGCCATCCGAATCCGGCTCGACGGCGATGTGGCCGAAGCATGGTTCGGGCTGGAGGCGGTGCGCAAGGCGATCCGGATCGTCGAACAACGCCAGCTCAGTCCGGCGCGGCTGTCGGTGGAGACGGCGCGAAGCGGCTTTGCGGCCGGAGCCGCCGACTTGGCGACGTCTCTGGAAGCCGAACGACGCCTGCGAGCGATCGAACTCGAAATCCTTAAGCTCAAAGTCGAAGAGCAAGCCAGATACGCGGAGCTTGAACGTCTGGCGGGAGGCTCTCTATGACTCGCCGTCACTTCGCAATTCTTTTGGGCTTTGTCGTCGTCGCGGCCAGCCTCGCTTGGCTGGCCGAGGGACGTTTCAAATGGGTCACACCTACAGGAACGCTGGGTGACGCCGGGCCTAGTATCTCGGGTAAGCCGCCTGCAACGACAGGCCCGATCATTTACTACAGGGATCCCGACGGTCGCCCAGCCTATTCCTCGACGCCCAAGAAGACATCGGCAGGCAAAGATTATCTGCCGGTGCGCGCCAGCGAGGATGTGAGTTTCGAGGACAAGCCTCCTGCAGGCTCCGCCAAGATTGGTGGCGAACGACGCGTGCGCTTCTATCGCCATCCAATGGGCCTGCCCGACACATCGCCCGTTCCCAAGAAAGACGAGATGGGAATGGATTACGTACCCGTCTACGAGGACGAGGCGGAGAACGGCACGACCATCACGATCAGCCCCGGAAAGCTGCAAAAGACCGGCGTTCGCTCCGAACCCGTCCAACGCCGGACGCTGAGCGTCCCTGTTCGAGCGACGGGCAGGATCGACTTCGACCCGCGACGTATCTCGATCGTCTCCCTGCGCTTCGAAGGCTTCATCGAATCGGTCGGGAAGTTTGCGGAGGGCGATTATGTTCGCAAGGGCCAGACGCTGATGCGCGTGTATGGGCCGAATCTTTCGAGCGCAGCCGCCGAATATGTCGCCGTCCTCAACATGCGGCGTGGCGGCGGGATCGACGCCCAGCGTCTGGAGGGAGCCAAGCGGCGGCTCGTCAATCTCGGCCTCGACGAAAGCGCCATCGCCGCGATCGGGCGCGCCCGCAGCGTTCCACGTGTGATTGCATGGCCCGCGCCGCAAGACGGCCATGTCTTGGAGCGAGCGGCAATTAACGGCATGCGCGCCGCGCCGGGCGACATGCTGTTTCGCATCGTCGATCATTCCCTAGTTTGGGTGCTGGCGGACATCGCCGAGCGGGACATCGCCTTGATCAAGCCCGGACAAAAGGTCGATGTGCGGCCACGGGCTTACCCAGATCGAGCCTTTAAGGGGCAAGTCGCTCTGATTTATCCCCATCTCAATATGGAGACACGAACGGCGCGCGTCAGAATCGAACTGCCGAACCCCGACGGGTTGCTGCGGGGAGATATGTATGCGGAGGTCGAGATCGCAGCCGGTGGAAACGAGAAGGTGCTAACGGCGCCAGAAAGCGCCATCATCGACACCGGTAAACGGCAAGTGGCGATTGTCGACAAGGGCGAAGGGCGCTTCGAGCCGCGAGAAGTAAAGATCGGCCGGCGCGGCGAAGGCTTCGTCGAAATCAAGAGCGGCGTGAGCGAAAACGAACGCGTAGTTACGACCGCGAACTTCCTCATCGACGCCGAAAGCAATTTGAAGGCGGCGTTACGAGCTCTCGACCAAGGGGAGGCGGGCAAGTGATCGCCCGTCTCATCGCCTGGTCGGCGCGCAACCTATTGCTCATATTCGTGGGCGCTGCCTTCGCGGTCGCAGGGGGCGTCTATGCCGTGCGCACACTGCCACTCGACGCCATTCCCGATCTCTCCGATGTGCAAGCGATCGTTTATACGGAATATCCGGGCCAGGCGCCGCAAGTCGTCGAGGATCAAGTCACTTATCCGCTCACCACTTCGATGTTGACCGTTCCGCGCTCCAAAGTGGTGCGCGGATTTTCATTCTTCGGCGTATCCTTCGTCTACGTCATCTTCGACGATGGCGTCGATATTTATTGGGCGCGCGCGCGCGTCCTCGAATATTTGAGCGCGGCGAGTAAGAGATTGCCGGCGGGCGTGACGCCAGTTCTCGGTCCCGATGCGACGGGCGTCGGCTGGGTCTATCAATATGCGCTCATCGCCAAGGATATGACGCTCGCCGAATTGCGCTCGATCCAGGACTGGACGATCCGCTACGGCCTCGCCAAGGCTGAAGGCGTCGCTGAGATCGCGAGCGTCGGCGGCTTCGTCAAGCAGTATAATGTCGTTGTCGATCCTAACCGACTACGCGCGCTCGGCCTTCCACTGTCGAAAGTGCGTGGCGCCATCCGCGCCAGCAATACCGATGTAGGCGGTCGCACGGTCGAACTTTCCGAATTTGAATTCATTGTGCGTGGACGAGGCTATCTGCGCAGCGTGAACGACCTGAAAAGTATTGTCCTGCGCGTCGAAAACGGCACACCACTTCTCCTGAAGGATGTCGCGCGCGTCGAGCTCGGCCCCGACGAGCGGCGTGGCGTCACCGAACTCAATGGTGAGGGCGAGGTTGCGAGCGGCATCGCGCTACAGCGTTATGGCGCCAATGCGCTCACAGTGATCGACAATGTCAAATCGACCCTTGCGCAGATGGCGACAAGCTTGCCCAAGGGCGTTGAGATCGTCTCGGTTTACGACCGCTCCCAGCTCATTCATGCAGCCGTCGAGACGCTCAGGAGCACACTCGTCGAAGAAGGCGTCATTGTTGCTCTCGTCTGCGTCGTCTTTCTAATGCATGTGCGCAGCGCACTCGTCGCCATCATCATGCTTCCCGTTGGCGTACTCATGGCGTTCGCCGCGATGAAGGCGCTGGGAATCGGCTCCAACATCATGAGTTTGGGCGGCATAGCCATCGCTATCGGCGCAATGGTGGACGCCGCCATCGTCATGATTGAGAACGCGCATAAGCATCTAGAGCGCGCACCGCCCAATAAGCGGCGCGTCGAGATTATAATCGACGCTGCGACCGAGGTTGGCCCCGCACTGTTCTTCAGCCTGTTGATCATTACGGTTTCGTTCCTGCCGATCTTCACGCTCGAAGCGCAAGAGGGACGTTTATTCAGTCCGCTCGCCTTCACCAAGACGTTCGCCATGGCGGCGGCGGCGCTTCTTTCCGTGACGCTCGTGCCGGCGCTGATGGTCGTCTTCGTGCGCGGAAAAATTATTCCCGAGACGAGGAACCCCATCAATCGCGCGCTCATTTGGCTCTATCGGCCGATCATACGTCTGGTGCTCAAAGCGAAAGTCGCCACTATTCTGCTGGCGCTGGGCGCGCTAGCGCTGACCATCATTCCGGCCCGCCAGCTCGGTAGCGAATTCATGCCCACTCTCAATGAGGGTGCGCTCCTTTACATGCCGACGACGCTGCCCGGGCTCTCGGTCACCAAGGCCGCCGAGCTCCTGCAAAGGCAGGACCGTATCATCAAATCCTTCCCCGAAGTTCACACCGCGTATGGCAAGGCTGGGCGCGCCTCCACGGCGACCGATCCGGCGCCGCTCGAAATGTCAGAGACCGTCATCCAGTTGAAGCCGAAGGATCAGTGGCGTTCTGGAATAACGATCGACAAGCTCATTGGCGAAATGGACGCGGCGCTGCAATTCCCCGGCGTGTCGAATGCCTGGACCATGCCGATCCGAAACAGGATTGACATGCTGGCGACCGGGATCAGAACGCCGATCGGCGTCAAGATTTTTGGCCGCGACCTGTCGCAAATGGAGGGGCTCGCGCGCCAAGTCGAGGCCGTCTTGAAGCGCGTGCCCGGAACTTCGAGCGCCTACGCCGAACGCGTCATCGGCGGCTATTATCTCGATATTGTTCCTGATCGCGCGATGCTCGCGCGCTACGGCCTCATGATCGGCGACATGCAAGCGATAATCGCCACGGCGCTCGGCGGCGAGACCGTCACAACGACGGTTGAAGGACGCGAACGCTACGGCGTCAACATCCGCTATCCGCGCGACTTCCGCTCCGATCCGAGAGCGATCGCCAGCGAAGTGCTGATTCCCCTACCTGGCGGCGGGACGGTTCCGCTCGGCGAAGTGGCGAGTGTCGGACTCGTTCGTGGCCCGACCTCGATTCGCACCGAGAACGGCCAGCTCACAGTCTACATCTTCGTTGATATCCGCGACCGCGATCTCGGCGGCTTTGTCGAAGAAGCGCGCCAGGCGGTCGTCGATGCGATCGAGTTCCCGGCAGGCGCTTATGTCGTCTGGAGCGGTCAGTTCGAATATCTGGAGCGCGCACGAGGGCGCATGCGGATCGTCGTGCCCCTGACGCTGCTCGTCATTTTCCTGCTGCTCTACCTGAATTTCCGCCGCTTGACCGAGACATTGATTGTCATGCTGTCGCTGCCCTTCGCGCTGGTCGGCGGCGTGTGGCTGATGTGGTGGTTGAACTTCAACATGTCCGTCGCGGTGGCGGTGGGATTCATCGCGCTTGCTGGCGTCGCCGCCGAGACCGGCGTCGTGATGCTGATCTATCTCGATGCGGCAATGCGCGAGGTCGCGGCCAAGCGCGTGGCCAAAGGGAAGATCTTCACTCGCGCCGATTTGCGAGAAGCGATTATGCTCGGCGCGGTCGAGCGCGTGCGGCCGAAGATGATGACGGTCGTCGCAATCATGGCGGGGCTTGTGCCGATCCTCTGGAGCACTGGCGCAGGGTCAGAAGTTATGCAGCGCATCGCCGTTCCGATGATTGGCGGGATGGTGTCTTCGACGGCTCTGACGCTCGTTGTCATTCCGGCGATCTATGCGCTGATCAAGGGGTTTGGCCTGCCTCAAAAAGGAGAGGTCAAACAGGAGTTGGGGGGAACTATCCACGCAGCTCCATAGAACAATGCACAACAATCTTCACAGGAGGAAAGACTAATGCTTAGACTCTCTATTGCCTTAGCGACGATGCTGGCCCTATCCGTTCCCGCGATGGCCCAAGAGCTCCAGGAGCACGACCCGCAGACTCACGGAATGGTCCCCGGCGGGCATGGCCGTCACATGCATCGTGATTGGAGCACTCCTGGCCAACACAGACATAATGTGTGCTGGCACCGCCATCATGGAAAATGGGTGTGGGTCTGTCGCTGATGGAGAGAGCTTCGTGATTGAACGCATATTCGATGCGAAGCTGACGTACGGTAATTGTCGTCGACAATAATGGAACGGTCCGACCATCGATTTGCTGTCGGGCCGTGTTCCTTAGGCAACAGTACGAGGCGCGGAAGGTCTCATCGGCGTGATATCATCCAAGGAGTCCGCGCCCCTCATAAACCGTCGAGCAAAATGGCGGACCGCATCCAGTGACTTGCAGTTCCGCCGTTAAACTTTGCGTTGTTGATCTTTTCGAGCGACGATACACGACGACATCGGTCGAGCGGGAGCCTCCGCAGCCAATGGTGTCGAGGCCGTGACTGAAGGAACCGCCATTTCTGGAAGCGGGGCGGCCGTATTGCCGAGTGAGCAACGACGATCGACCTTGCGCAAAGGACGCCTAGATCAATTACGATGCCGCTTCTGACGGCGCAAGGAAGGATGAACCGAGTGGCCCACGAGCATCGGCATGATCGCGCCTCGCATGAGGAATCGAAGACGGCCCGTGGCGGTGTCACAATCGAGGATGCGCATCAAGACCCATCCCATGTAGCGGACGTTATCTACACATGCCCGATGCATCCGCAGATTCGTCAGATCGGGCCCGGAAATTGTCCAATCTGCGGCATGACGCTTGAGCCACTCGTCGCTTCGACCGAAGCCGAACCGAACGCCGAACTCGTCGACATGACTAGGCGGTTCTGGATCGGGCTGGCGTTGGCGGCGCCGGTGCTCGTCTTGGAGATGGGCGGACATTTATTCAATCTCCATCACTTGCTAGCGCCGCAGGCGTCGAACTGGCTTCAGCTTATTTTGGCGACGCCGGTCGTGATTTGGGCTGGCTGGCCGTTTTTGGTTCGAGGCGCGCAATCGCTCGTGACACGTAATCTGAATATGTTCACGCTCATCGCCATGGGAACGGGCATCGCCTGGATTTACAGCGTCATCGCAACATTGGCGCCGTCGCTCTTCCCGCCGGCATTCCGCAACCTCGATGGCTCTGTCCCGATCTATTTCGAGGCGGCGGCGGTTATCACCGTCCTTGTTCTGCTTGGACAAGTTCTTGAATTGCGCGCGCGGGAACAGACCGGCGGCGCCATACGCGCGCTCCTCGATCTCGCGCCAAAAATGGCGACTCGGATTAACGCTGACGGATCCGACGAAGAAGTTGTGCTGGATCTTGTGAAGGTCGGCGAGCGCCTGCGCGTCCGTCCAGGAGAAAAGGTTCCTGTGGACGGCGAACTCGTCGAGGGCCGCAGTTCGGTCGATGAGTCCATGGTCACCGGCGAATCCATGCCGGTGACGAAGATTGCAGGCGACAGAGTCATCGGCGGCACGCTTAATCAGACTGGCGGCTTTGTGATGCGCGCGGAGAAGGTTGGCCGCGACACCGTGCTCTCAAGGATTGTCGAGATGGTCGCATCCGCGCAGAGAAGCCGCGCGCCAATACAGCGCCTCGCCGATCAAGTGGCGGGATGGTTCGTGCCCGCCGTCATTCTCATCGCCGTTATTGCATTTCTTGCCTGGGCAATCTGGGGACCGGAACCACGCATGACGTATGGCCTTGTTGCAGCGGTCTCCGTTCTCATCATCGCTTGCCCTTGCGCGCTCGGTCTTGCGACGCCGATGTCGATCATGGTCGGCGTGGGACGCGGCGCGCAGTCGGGCGTGCTGATAAAAAGCGCCGAGGCGCTGGAGCGCTTGGAAAAAATAGACACGCTGGTGGTGGACAAGACCGGGACGCTCACCGAAGGCAAGCCGCGCGTCACGGCCATCCTCGCCGTCACCGGGATCTCCGAGGAAGATCTGTTGGCGACGGCGGCGAGTCTTGAACGCGCCAGCGAGCATCCCCTGGCGTTCGCAATCGTTCAGGCCGCAGCCGAGCGCGGGCTCGCGCTCAAAGGTGCGACGGATTTCGATTCCCCCGTGGGCAAGGGCGTCATCGGTCGGGTCGAAGGCAATGTGGTCGCGATCGGCAATCGTCGATACCTTGTGGAGCTCGGCGTCGATGCGACGCCGCTCGATAGCGACGCTGAACGCCTGCGGGAAGACGGCGCGACTGCTATCTTTGTCGCCATAGACGGAAGAATTTCCGGCGTCATCGGCATCGCTGACCCAATCAAAGCGACGACGGACGCCGCGCTGAAATCGCTGCGCGAAGATGGCGTCGATGTCGTGATGCTAACCGGCGATAACTGGACAACGGCGCGGGCCGTCGCCAAACGCTTGGGAATCGGCGAGATCGAAGCTGAGATCCTCCCTGAGGACAAGAGCAAAGTCGTGACCAGCTTGCGCGAGGCGGGTCGAATCGTCGCCATGGCGGGAGACGGCGTGAATGATGCCCCTGCACTGGCCGCTGCCGATGTCGGAATCGCCATGGGAACCGGAACCGATGTCGCGATCGAAAGCGCGGGGGTGACTTTGCTGAAGGGCGATCTCGGGGGCATCGTGCGTGGTCGACGCCTCTCCAAGACGACGATGCGCAACATCCGCGAGAATCTGTTCTTTGCGTTCATTTATAATGCCGCGGGCGTGCCCATTGCCGCTGGCGCGCTCTATCCGATCTTCGGGCTACTCTTATCACCAACGATCGCCGCCGCAGCGATGACGCTGTCATCTGTAAGCGTCGTCGTCAATTCCCTGCGACTGAAGCAAGCCAGGTTGGACCCCGAGCGAAAAATTGAGATGCCGCCATATACGACCTAAGCAGAGGGCTATAGGACTATTCGGTGCGGGGGCAGTCACCACTCCCACAGCGCCGGCTGTTCTCTCACCACTTTGCCACACTCACAGCATCTGTCATTGGCGGAACTCTCGCCCGCGTTATGAGAGCAAACATTTTGGCCCGCACTCGCCGGATGAACTCTGATTTCACTGTACAATTCGTCATTTATAGCAATTTTTAGAAGGTTAGGCTCGTTGAGTGAGGCGGCGATGACGAACGCGGCGGGTGAATCGGATGGAGAGGCTCTCAGGCTCGATTTTGACCGCCGTCTAAAAGATGCAATTGGGGGTTCGGTCGTGACCTCTGATGTTGGCGTGGTCGCCTTATCGAGAACTCGACGACGCGCTTGGCCTGAGCGGCATGGCGGGCGAGACTCTTGCCGGCGCCTGCACCGGCAAGAGCATGCTCTTGGTTGGCAATTTACGGCGGTCTGGGTTAGGTCGGCTCGCCGGCTACCAGGACGTGAACGACGTGAGCGGCTTCGGCGGGCCCTGGCGTTCTGGGCGTCGGCGCCGGCGTGGTACAATTCCAAGTTCTATCCGGCGATCGACAATTTCGTCGTGGTGCCCGTTTACGCGCGCGTGGACGGCGCCTTGTTCATCAGGTTGAGCGAGAATGTCTCGGGATAGCTCAACGTCGAGAATCTGGCTGGCGCGCGGTACTATGAATCGTAGATCTGCCAGCGCGTCGCTCCGTATCGGCGAGCGATATCGGCCACGATGGCGTTCGGCGTCAGACTCTCGGCGGCGATCCGAGCTTTCTCCGCCTCAGAGCGTCGCCGACGGCCCGTGGGGCCGGCAACCACCTCAATCCGTCCCGCGTAGCCTTCTTTCGAGACGCCCATTTGGGCGTCCATTTTGACGTCTCTGGTCATTACAGCCACCCTCGAAAGCAGGGGCTTCTTCGCATGATCAGAACATTTTCGGCAGAAGGGGATCGGCTAAGCGCTTACGTACTATGTCTTCGAGCATAACAACAACAACACGCCAGGCACCCCGCGCTCGGCCTATGTGACGCTGAACGCGCGAGTTTAAGCGAGTGCCGGCCGTGCACGCGCCGACTGGATGAGCCGTAGGCATCGATAGCCAGTCATTCTCGCCTGATGTATCGGCGCAGGCTCGAAAGACCCTGCGCCGGCTCGCCGGCTCAGCCCCGACTAGAACAAAAACCCTAAGCAGCTCCGCCAACGAGCTTCACGACAACCGCAGCGATTGTGTTCTAAGGGCCGCCAAGACCTGCATAGCAAGACCACCAATAACGCCCCCGCCCACCCAGCGAACATGTGGGCGCGGGTCGTCATTCGTCTCTCATAGCGGCTCCTCTAGTTTCCGCGAGCTGCCCCCTTGCCGTCTGTCCCGGAGCTTGATGCGCTCGCACGTGTTCGGATAGGCGTGGTTTGGCTCCCGGAGTTGCAGCGTTGCTGATTCCGCTTGATGGCGCCCCCTAAAACGAGATGAAGGCGCCCACCCGTTACGGAATGATGGCGCCCCCCGATTCCGAGATGATCCCGCCCCCTGCAACGGAATGATCCCGCCCGGGTGATTTCGTGCAGTGGCTCACCGCCGCCGTTGGCCTGATCAAGTCGCTCCTTTGGCAATCCAAGGGGGAGCGATTCATGCCAGCGGAGCGGATTACGATGCGCCAGGCGCGCGAGATTATTCGGCTGAAGACCGCGTCGGTTTCAGCGCACGAGATTTCCCGGCGTCTCGGCATGCCGCGTTCGACGGTTCGGGAAGCGCTCGAACGCGCGGAGGGCGCCGGGCTCTCCTGGCCGCTGCCGGAGGGAATGAACGACGACGCGCTGGAGGCGGCGCTTTACGCCAACCGGCGCAGCAAGCGCGGTCACCGGCGCGTCGAAGAGCCGGACTGGGCAAACGTGCATCGCGAGCTGAAGCGCAAGCACGTCACCCTGACGATCCTGTGGGACGAATACATCGCCGAGAACCCCGGCGGCTATCGCTATTCGCGCTTTTGCGAGCTGTATCGCGCCTTCGAGAAAACGCTGTCGGTGACCATGCGGCAGACCCACGCCGCCGGCGAGCGCCTGTTCGTCGATTACGCCGGCGACGGCGTTCCCGTCGTCGTCGACAGGCTCACCGGCGAAGTGCGCATGGGGCAGATATTCGTCGCGGTGCTGGGCGCGTCGAGCCTCACATTCGCGAGAGCGAGCTGGACGCAGACGCTTCCTGACTGGATCGACGCCCATGTCGGCGCGCTTGAGGCGATCGGCGGCGTTCCGCAGCTCATCGTGCCGGACAACGCCAAGACCGCCATCGTCAAAGCCTGCTTCTACGATCCACAGGTCAACCGCACCTACGCCGACATGGCGGCGCATTACGGCGCCGCGCTTTTGCCGGCCCGGCCCAGAAAACCGCGCGACAAGGCGAAGGTGGAATCGGCGGTGCTGATCGTCGAACGCTGGCTGCTCGGCAGGCTGCGTCGCAAAACCTTCTACAGCCTCGCGGAGGTCAACGCCGCCATCGACGGGATGCTGAAAACTCTCAACGAGGAGCGCCCCATCCGCCGGCTCGGTGTCACCCGTCGCCAATTGTTCGACGAGATCGACCGCCCGGCATTGAAGGCGCTTCCAGTCGAGCCTTACGAATATTGCGAATGGCGCTTGCGCCGCGTCGGCATCGACTATCACGTCGAGATCGACGCGCATTATTACTCCGTGCCTTATCGCTTCGCCCGGGCGGAGGTCGAAGCGCGCCTGACCGTCCGCGGCGTCGAGATTTTCTGCAAGAGCGAGCGCATCGCCGTCCATCTGCGGATGAGCGGCAACCGCAAGCACACGACCATTCCCGAGCACATGCCGTCGAGCCACCGGCGCTATGCCGGCTGGACCGTTGAACGCATCCGCGAGGACGCCCGCAAGATCGGCCCGGCGACGGCGGCGCTCTGCGAGCAGATTCTGGAGGCGCGGCCTCATCCCGAACAGGGCTATCGCGCTTGTCTGGGCATCGTCCGCCTTGTCGGCCCCTACGGGTCCGAGCGCGTCGAGGCCGCGGCGGAGCGCGCCATCGAGATCGGCGCGAAGACCTACGGCTCGGTCAAATCCATCCTCGACAACAAGCTCGATCGGAAGCCGGCGGCAAAGCGCGCCGCGGACGCGGCTCCGATCCTTCACCCCAATATCCGCGGCCCGCGCTACTATCATTAGGAGACAGCGACTTGCTTAAACATCCCACCCTCGACCAGCTTCACGCCCTCGGCCTTTACGGAATGGCCAAGGCTTTCGCCGAACTCGCAGAGACAGATGAGGCGAAAGGGATCGACCGCAACGACTGGCTCGCGCTGCTGCTTGATCGAGAAGCGTCTCTTCGACGCGACAAGCGGCTGACGGCCAGGCTGCGCGCCGCAAAACTCCGCCAGCAGGCCAGCATCGAAGATGTCGACTACCGCGCCGCGCGCGGGCTCGACCGCGCCCTGTTCCAGAAGCTAGCCGAGGGCCAATGGATCGACGCCCACGACAATCTCGCCCTCGTCGGTCCGTCCGGCGTCGGCAAGAGCTGGCTCGCCTGCGCCATCGGCCAGAAGGCTTGCCGGGACAATCGCTCGGTCGTCTATCATCGCTGGCCGAAGCTCTGCGAAGACCTTGCACTCGCGCGCGGCGATGGGCGCCACCGCGTCTTATCAAATCCCTCGGCCGCGCCGATCTCCTGATCCTCGACGACTTCGGCCTCGAGCCGCTCGACGCCGGCGCCCGCCACGATCTCCTGGAAATCCTCGAAGAGCGCTATGGGCGACGATCGACGATCGTCACATCCCAACTTCCCGTGACCTCATGGCATGAGGTCATCGGCGATCCCACCTACGCCGACGCGATCTTGGACCGCCTCGTGCACAACGCGCATCGCGTAGAACTCGTCGGCGAGAGCCTGCGCCGCGCCCGCGCCAAAGGACCCAAAACGACTTGACCAAAAACAATCGGAGGTGAGACAAATCTCGTCGGTCAACGAACGCGGCGCCCGGGCGGGATCATCTCGTAAAAGGGGGGCGCCATTATCCCGGAATCCCCGGGCGGCATTATCCCGTTACAGACGGGCGCCTTCGTCGGAATCGTCAGGCAACCCGCCGACTCAAGTCTTTGTCGGCTCTTCAGCGGCGTAGGCGCATCCTTCGGCGAGCGCAGCGGCAAAGAAACACGCCCAGGCAATCGCCAGTCGCGCGCAAGACGCGTGACCAAAATTCATGCGCTAACCGACGCGTAACGCTGCCTCTCGCCTTCTGACAACCGGCGGTCAAGTCGCTGTTTACCCGGCGGGCGCGGACATTCTGGCGAAACTGCCGCCTTATGGCGTTGCGCGGGCGACGACGGTTATCGCAGCGCCATTCACCGCCACACGCGCGCCCTAACCCGAAGGGACAAACTTGCCTCCGTCTGCGTCGCTGCGATCGCCGCCAAGGGTTAGGCGAGGCGATGTTGCGTCTGGCAAATCCAACTTGGGGATAGCGTATCGTTGGTTGAGCAAGGGCATGTAGTTGGACGCTGACGGCGCGGGCATGCCCGTGACGAACGCGGCCGCTGCCAGGAGAAACTGGACGCCGCGATCCGCTTTTGGTTTGCGGAAGAAGACGAACTGGCGATCCATACCGTGGCGGCCGCAGCCTACCGCTCTCTCCGCGACCTTATGGCGCGACGCGGATTGCAGCCTTTTGGCGAATTTGTGCGCGCTGGATTTTTTTCGGCGGAGCTGCGCGACGCGCTGCCGATCGAGGCGGTCATAGACGACTGCCGCCGGCGGCAAGCTGTCTTCGGTACGGAGTGGCGTCGTGCTTAGCATACTGCGCGCGCCTGGGTTGGACGCCGGCCCGAGCAACCTGGCCTTGACCGGGCCGAACATGGCGCGAATCCGACTGTTAAGAAATCATGGAACAAAGCCACCGCAGAAAAGTTGCGGCCTCGGGCGGGCCGTGATGACAGAAAAAAACAACCAAAGAAGCGACCCGCTCGCTCGCGAACTCCAGGAATTGCCCTTCGCCGGTCTCCAGCAAATCGGCAAGGAGCTACGGATTAAGCTCACAGAGATCATCGGGGAACCGCTGCCCGACGAGTTACAAGCGCTATTGGAGAAATTGGAACAGGAGCTTGACCAAAAGTAGACGCGCAGCGGCGTGCTGACGATTGTCGTCCATCAATGGTGGCGAGCACGTAGCCTACATAGAATCCCGTCGAGTGCCGACGCCAAGGGCGTACTAACGGAGCCTAACTCCTCTGAGTTCCATGGTTCTCCTCCGAGGCCGTGCCGTCGCGACGCATCATCACGACCATGTCAGGCGCCGCCGCGATGATGGCCTCGTCCGCCATCGGCTTGTCACCCTCGATCGCCCCCGCCGCGTTGACTCCTCCCCCCAATTCGATGATCGCTTCGGCGGAAGTGCCGCGCCCGCCGATCACGGGCCGTTGGTTCTGCAGCGAGAGCTCGAAAAGGACGCGGCGCGGCGTTTCCGTCTTGGCGACGACGCCGGCCGGCGTTGGGATGTCCGGCACGGATTCACTGATGAACGGCCGGTAGCACATCCCACGCCATTAAGCCTGCTAGGATGAGATTCGGGAAAAATGCAGTTACGATATGAGCAATAATGAAGCAGTTTCGAGTCATAACCGGATGGATCGACTATTGGCCGCCTATCATCTGGTGACCTGACTTCCATGGACTCCCGCAGCGGTAGCCTGCCCTCGGGTAGAACCTTCATCTCCTCGCCCGTCAGCATCTCGAACTCGAGCACCCCATTCGCGAGCGTATCGAGTTGCCTGTGTTTTTCGGTCAAGATGCGCTTGGCCTCATCATAGGCTTCCTGCACCAGCCGCCGCACTTCGGCGTCGATCGTCTGCTACGTCGCTTTGGAGATCGTCTGGTGCCGGATCGAATAGCCGAGGAAATGTTCCTGGTGCGTATCGGCATAGGCGACCGTGCCGAGTTTGTCCGCCGGCCTTGGCGGCGGCAATGACGCGCACACACGACGCGCCGACGCCGACGAACATTTCGACGAGGTCGGAGCCCGAGATCGAGAAGAAGGGCATGCCAGCCTCGACCGCCTCGGCTACGTGCTGGCGGCCGGCGCGACGCCCATGCGGCAGGGAGCGGCTTTGGCCTTCGAGGAGCCGGGCACAGCGTCGACATAGATGCACGCCGTTTTTGGAATGCAAAGACCGTCATTGCGAGGAGCGTAAGCGACGAAGCAATCCAGGAGTCGCACTAAAAAGTGGATTGCTTCGTTGCGCTCGCGATACGATCCAGCGCGAAGACCGTTCGCTCCAAGGGAGCAAACGGTCGCCATCACGCGTGGCGGAGCTTGGTCTTTTTCGACGATCGCTTGCCGAAGACATGCGCGTACCAGCCCGCGCCCAGAGCGAGCGCTACGACGGTAGCGACGGCGACCGCAGTCCAATCGCGTAGAAACGCTTCCCCGACCGAGAAGGGGAAACGGGCGTTGTATTCCTTGCGCCCATCTTCGCTGCGCGCCCGCACGAGCGCCACATAGTCGCCTTGCTTCCTGAAGTCGTGTTCGAGCTGGATAACGCCGGTCTGGAACTGCGCGGGCGGCAGGTAGGCTTCGTTCGGCGCAGCCTCGTCGTCCCCCTTCGGGTCCGCCTCAACGATGCGGATCTCCACCATCATGTCCCGCAATTCGTCCTGCATCGTGTCGACCACGATGGTCGTCGGTCCTGTCTCAGGAATGTCCTCGCAGAACTGGCTTCGCGATTGCGTCGGCTGATAGAAGCTGAAGGTTATGATGTTAGGCCCCATCTGGGTCGCGCATTCGCGAACTTTCTGGAAAGCCTTGGCGGAATCCCTGCGCACCGCCTGTGCGTCCGCGCGGGCGATCAAGCCGATCGCCGCGAGGAGAATCAATAGGAGCCTCATCATGAGCATGCCTCCACTCGTCTTCCGGCACCGCGTCTCTAGATTCGAGAATGCCGCAATTTTTGGTCTGACGTCCATCGCCTCCCGCCGCAGAAGGCGGCGAGAGGCGACGAAATGAGCTCGATTCTGGGAGTTTTTCGCATTCCCTCCCGCGCCGCGCCGTCGTTCGTCAGGAGGTCCAAACGCGGCCGCGGCGCGAGAATCTTGAGCCTTACGCGCCGGTCAGCAGTTCGACGCCTTCCTTGCCGATGACACGATGGATGTTCAGCAGGAGTTGGATCACGACCCCGAACACGCCGAGCGCCATCCAGCCGAAGAACACGAAGCCCCAATGCAGCGGCGCAACGAACAGCTCTTCCATAAACCAGAACGTGTGGCCCCACTCATTCAGGCCAACGTTCGGAATGATCATGAAGGGTCCGATCGAGACGATCAGATAGGCAATCGAATAGCCCTTCGAGAAGTAGGGGATTCGCGTCTTCGCATGGAAGAAGCAGCCGATCGCCATGATCGAGTAGATCGGATAGCTCATGTAGAACTCGATGATGTGCGACGGGGTGAAGTCCGTGTCGCGAATCACCGTCATGTGCCACGTGCCGTCCTGCTCGGTGAAGAAAGACGCGCCCCAATAGATCGCCGCCGCATAGACGACGAGCCAGGCTGCATTGTCGGCGATGGCCTTCATCTCCTGACGCGGCGTCACGGTCGACATGTCACGCACGCGCGTCTTCCAGAGCCAGCCGGCGAGGCCGATGCCTGAGATGAGCTCCAGCGGAATTTCCGTCCACAGAATGCTCATCCAATAGGTCTGGAACTCCGGCGCGAATGAATCGAGGCCAGCCCGCCAGCCGTAAATCTGCTCGTATATGCGCACGATCAGATAGAACCCGTTCAGAACGGCGAGCCCGATCCACATTCCCCTTAGGTCGACAACTTTTTCCACTTCTGCACGGGACCGGCCCGCAACTTCTGTTGTCACACTCATTTTTCATCCTCCGATTGATCCGGGCGGTCTTGGTTCCTCCCGTGAGGGAAATGTGCTCGACCTTGAGATCGATTACAGCTAGTCTCGTTTGACAATAAGAATACCGGGCTTGCCATCGAGTTTGCCAAACTCGAGACAAAGTCTGCCAAACGTCAGGGCGTCGCAATGGATGTTGTTGTCCTTGGCTATCGCGATTGCATCGGGTCTGCGTTTCTGGGTCCCTATGACATGCTTACGATGAGTCTTCGGATGCTCACGAAGCCAGGTAGACCGCTGCCGTTTGAACTCGTTACCGCGAGCTTTAATGGCGCGCCTTTTGATGACGGAAACCGTAGGCGGCAGGAGGTAGATAAGGGCCTTGATTCGATCAAGTCTTGCAGCGCTGTCATCGTCCCAGCTTACATATGTGATGGTAATAATCGTCTGTCACTCTCTATCGAAATTGGTGCAATCGCGGCCTGGTTGAGGCATCAACATGCGCTTGGCGCAATTGTGTGCGCCTCCTGCAACGGGGTCTTCATTCTTGGCGAGGCTGGGCTACTTGATGGTCGCCGTTGCACAACAACGTGGTGGCGGCACGATGATTTGAAGGCCAATTATCCACGCGCACAGGTCGCGTGGGGTGCGTCTCTTATTGAAGAAAATCGTGTTGTAACTGCGGGCGGGCCGCTTTCATGGATCGACCTTTCGCTCCACGTCATTCGCTCTCTTTGCGGTGGTGACGCCGCGAAAGAGGCTGCAGATTTCACGGTTGTTGACACGACGCCATCAACTCAAACCATTTATGTCCCTCCCGGACATTTGGCAGCGTCCAACCGGTTCTTGCTTGAAGCTGAGAGGGTGGTTCGCCAGGCCGGTGATGCACCGCTAACAGCCCGGCAACTCGCAGTTGCGCTCAATTCCTCAGAGAGGACGCTCCACAGACGCCTTAAAGAAACCTCAGGAGAAACTCCGAAAGGCTTCATCGATCGAGTACGTTTTGAAATCACTCGAACGCTGCTCGAGACGACTGCACATTCCGTTAAAGAGTTGTCGCAGACCTCAGGATACTCAGATCAAACTAGCTTTCGCCGCGCATTTCAGCGTTATTCTGGAATGACCCCAGGTGCCTATAGGGCATGGATAAAAGCGCGCCGAGGGACTGCGTGAAACGTGTACTCGTGATTCATTCGGTGAGGTTTGTAGTGATGATGACAGGCCCCTCTCGCCTCCCGCCGAGAGATATGACCTTATTTGCACGCGAACAAAGCAGACCGGAGCGCCCACGTCGCTAAACGAGCCCCTCTCAGCGGGCACATTGTGCTCGAGCGGAAGAAGTTCGAACATAGGCGTGGCTCATGCTGGAGGGTGACTGTGGCAGCACACGCATTCGACGCTTACGGAACTGTCTTTGACGTGCGTTCCGTGACAGTCAAGCCAGAAAAAATTGCGAATCATTAGCTGCCTCCCTCTCCGAAGCCCCGAGTCAGAAATTCGAACCGATGGGACTCTTTATGGGTCCGGAGCCTAAGTTTGTCGATTGCGACTCTGGGTACGGTAAGCCCCAGGCGTCATGCCGGAGTATCGATAAAATGCTCGTCGAAAGCTCGCTGCATCCGAATACCCAGAGCTTGCAGCCAGTTGCTTCAGCGAGCATTTTGTCGTCTCAAGTAGCATTCGAGCGGTTTCGAAGCGCACGCGATCAATAAATTGCTTTGGCGTCTCGCTGGTCGCCTCTTTTAGCCGCCGATTCAAAGTCCGACTCGACATGCCAAGTGCGCGTGCGAGGTCTTGAGCTGTCATAGGGTCCTCTCCAGCTAGCCGGACGACGTGCTCCGCTTCAAGCAAGAAGGCGTTCGCCGCAGCAAAATGACTAAGTGGAGCATATACCGAGCGCGTCGAGGGGGCCGTGTCGACGACCGCGAAATCAGCAGCTATCTTTGCAGCATCTCCACCACACAGCGAACGAATGACATGCAAACACAAGTCAACCCACGATAAAGGCCCGCCCGACGTTACTATCCTCTCGTCCTCGATGAGCGGAGCGCCCCATATAGCGTCGGCTCGCGGATAGCGGCTTTTCAATTCATCGTGACGCCACCACGTGGTTGTGCAACGGCGACCATCAAGTAACCCAGCTTCGCCAAGAATAAACACGCCGCTACACGAAGCGCATACCAAAGCACCAAGTGCATGTTGACGGCGAAGCCACGCGGCCAATGTACCAATCTGCGGCGTTGACAGGAAGTCAGCATTGTCGTCGCATAGATAGCCAGGTACCACTATCGCGCTTGACGCCTTGATCGCAGTGACGCTCTTTTCTACACTTAGAGCGCGCCCGCTACTATCTTCAAATGGCTTGCCATTAAAACTCGCCGTCAAAGTCTTGAAAGGCTGACGGTTGTCCTCTTTGCTGATCATTAGCGAGCTGAGCTTCAGCATATCGACTGAGCCAACGAATCCGGCTCCTAGGCAGCCGTTGAAGCCGAGCACGACAATTTCCATAGCCAGCCTGCTTGGGGTCAGCACAGCGCCGCCCCCGACACCAATTCCGCCTCCGGTTTACTGGTCCGGCGTTGACGCTCGTTCATTTGGTCATCGGTTGGGGAGTTTTTCAACCAAGATCTCAATTTTTTCTATTGATGGAGGCTTCTCCAGGAGATCCGGAGCGTTCGCCATTAGTGCTTTGGCTACTCCTCCAGAGAGATGGGCCTCGCGCCCCTTCTCGTCCGGAAAGGTATCGAAAATACCAAACCTTGACAGGCTCATCTGGATTGCAAACCAGCTGGCGGTATTTGGTTCTGCCTCGACGAGTGGCAGCGCGTCTCTCAAGAAGGTAGCTAATTGCTTCTCTTTTCCCACCTTGGCTTCAAGAGCAACAAACAATCCTGGCTTAGTCATTGGACTTTCTCCTTAGCTTGATCTGGATTACAGCGGTCAGCGCCGACAGGACGTGAAGCCTCCGTCACGTGACATTGCCTGTACGCCCCAAGAAACTCCCGAATCGAAAAGAAAGTGAGGACCCCGGCTGTCGCCATGGTAGAGCCAAGTAGAAAGCTATTGCCTCCGACACCGGCGCTTTCATCTGCTATAGCTGCACTTGCAACGTAAAATGCGGTGACCCATATCGCCACGATCCAGATTGCAACAGCTATCGCGTATAGGACATTTCCATTGAGCCGCTGGCTCTTAGCGCCTGTTTGCATAGTAATACTCTCACCCGCTCTCGCTCGTGATGAGCTATGTTGCACAGATTTAACGAAGGCTTGATCACCCACAGGGGGCCAAGTTTGCCAAAATTGGCTTCAAGTGTGCCATGCGCCCATGCTTGTGTTGAGCCGCCCTCTTCTGCCTCGTCATCCATAACAATCGAGGGTATGAGCGCCTTTAAGCGCCAGGCCCATGAATACTTGTCCGAGCCTTCGGGCTCGTCGAGCGAGAAGATGCGGCGAGCGTCGGTGTGCGGTTCAGGTGGGCTGACTTTTCAAAGGTCAAACAGACCGACAGCTAGGCTCAGGACCTATCAATTTTGATTGAGGCGCGATTCAAAGTCTCCGAGATGGAGGCTTTGATGAATGATTTGTTTTTTGCTCAGCGCGCGCCAGATGGCACGGATATCGCCGTATTTTCCGTTGGCGCACGGAGTGCGGCGGGTTGACGATCGTCGGGTAGTCAGCTGAATCGTCTATGTGATCAAGCATGGTCTGCAACGGATGGATGCGCCCAAAGACTGTGGGCCGCACAAGACTCTCTTCAACCGGTTCATCCGCTAGCGGCTCGGGGTCTTCGACCGCATCTTCGCGGCGGTCGTCGGCGAACGCCCCAAGTCCAAGCGCATCATGATCGACTCGACGCATCTGAAGGCGCATCGCTCCCCCGCAAGCCTTTTAAAAAAGGGTTCTTTCCCGTTGGGAAGATCAGCTTGATGCTCTGTGGACAGACCTTCTGATGTTTTGGAACGCCGACGGCACAATTGAGGCTGCGCGTGTCGAGCCCATGCCGGAACGGGGCGATGGCCTATGTCGCGCGGGACCCGTTGCAGGTGTTGCAGGCTTCCGCGCATGGCGTCGCTAATGTCGTCGCCTTCCTCGCCGATATCACCATTAACGGCGTGAACGTGCTCGCCTCTTAATGGACGAGAAGGACGTGCCTTCGATCGATCTTTACTGAGCGCCTTCGGGCGCTCCTTTTTTGTCTGCTGTGCGCGCGGCTTCTGACGCCTTGACTCGTTAGCAAAGCCGCGCTTCCCTTCCCCGATATTTGAGGGGGATCACACGCGGATCATCGCCGTTTTATTTGCGCTTCTTCCGTCGCTAGCTTTTGCCGATGACATCACGCCGGACAGCTTCGCTAACCGGCTCAAGGCCGACGCGCTGAAGCTCACCGTCAACAGCATGCTGGCGCAAAGCAATACGCTCTACATTCAAGGGACGCCCACAGGCGATCCAATTCCTATTGCCGCTCGCATTGCATACACTATTGAAAATAATTCAGGCATGCCTCTGAGCTTGGCCGTTAAGCGCAGGGGCATCTCAGCTGGTCCTTGCTCAGAGGTCGAAAGCGGCTCGGGGCTCGAACTATTCGATGACGCACTGGCGATCCAGTTGCAGCGCAACAAATCGTATCGCGATCGTGTCATGCGCTTCGTTCCCGACAAGGCGCGCGTGTCAGGAACGATCGTGATGGAAAACACGAGCTGCAAGCCGAGTGACGTTTCGGGCATGACGACCGTGCCCGTTACGATCACCGTCATGGTCGCGAACGAAAACAATTTTCTCGCGGTCCCATTGCAGACGGATGCGCGCCTAACCGTGCGCGGCAATTAGAAACGTTTCCCACCGTCGGTAGCATGACGAGCACCGATCCATACAGTATCCTCGGCGTCGCGCGATCTGCGACGGCCGTGGAGATCAAGGCGGCGTATCGGCTGCTCGCGCACGAGCGACACCCCGACAAGAAGAGCGGATCGCACGAAGCATTCGTCCAACTGACCGCAGCCTATGAGTACGCGCTCGCCCGATGCGGACGGCCGGCGGGCTCTTCCGCGAGCACTTCCCCACCGCCACGGCAGGAATCCTTTGACGAGTTCATGGCGCGCACGTATCGGCACTGGGAGCGCTCCTCCCAGGAGCGAGAGGAATATTTTCGGCGAACGCATGCACATGCGCCATTCCGGCTTTTGTGGTGGCGTCTATCTCACGACTTGCTCGCCGCCGCGCACGACCTGGCAAAGCTTCTCCGTCGTAAATCATAATAGAACGCACCGCGTCTGATCGCGACGATCCTCGACGAGGCGCGACAGGCCCCGACGAGCCATCACATGTCGTGACCTGTCGCTCACCGCTGGTTTAAAGAGGATAGTCGCGCGCAGGATCGATCCCGGCGTCCGTCAGGAATTTGCGCAGGGCGGCAATTTCGTCTTTTGGAAGGCTATGATGGACGTCGTGGAATCCATGGGAAAAGCCGCTCAGCGTCACCAATAAATGGTTGTGCCGAGTACGAGTTATTTCAGCTCCCAGCTCTTCCAACATTGACTTGACGATCTTTGGATCGATGTTGCTACTCATTGGATGCGCGAACAAGGCGTGCAGAATTGTCCGATGCTTATGGTTCATTTATTGAACTTCCCGCTCATCTCAAAGGTCTATCATTTCGCACGGTGCACGCAGCTGCGACAACGAGACTTGCCCTTTGCATCTGAACCATCCCGGGGTTCTGGTTTATTTCGCCGGAACCGGGATCGCCGAACCTTTGCCTTCCGGCGCGCTGGCGGGCAGCAGTTCGAAGGTCAGAAGTTCGACCGGAGCTGCGCCAGTGTTGCTCGATTCATGGGCGACCGAGCCGGTCTCTGCGAAACAATCGCCCGCCCTGTAAATGGTCGGCGTTCCGCCGAGCGTATAGGTCATCTCCCCGGAAAGGACGCAGCGCAGCCCCGGCCCGAGGTGAAGATGCGCATGCATGTAGCCCCCTGGGTCGATGGTCGTCTGCGTCACGCGGATACGGTACTTGCCGTTGAGCTCGGCGAGTTGGCCAAGGTCCGAGAGTTCAGCTTTGATTTTCTGGTGAAAGCCTTTGATCTCTACTTCGTCCGCCTTGGCGCTGGCCGAGGCGGCAAGGAACAAGATGGCGAAAGCGACGACGAAGTTCAACATAGACGCCTCCAAATGCGCGCGCCACAATCGTCGCGCAAAGCTCTCCTCGGTTTCAGTCTTCGGCAGCTTAACGTTGGTCGTCGCTAAGTCCGCGGCGGGCGCGTGGCTTGAAACAGCGACTGGCGGGCAGCGCCGCATCATAATTGTGGAGTCTTCGTTTTCAACACTTCAGCTTGAGCTCCGCCTTCGCAGCAATCACCCACAACGCCGTGCTTTGCTAGTCTAGATGCCCATACCCGCAGCCAATTTGTCATAAATTTTAAAAATCGGCGCTCACTTACACGCCACTGTCACTTCTTCATATTGTGGCCGCAACCCGAGCTGACCCTGAGTCTGTCATTTATGTCGCCTAAAGGTGTCAGATGGGTCAACCTCGCTTGCTCCCCCAAAAGGTCGAAGACCTAATCGGCGAACAGCTCCGCGCCATGTACGGTGACATCCTTGGTGAGCCGCTTCCAGATCGGTTTCTTGATCTCCTGGAGAGGCTAGAAACGGACAGGGTCTTGGTTTTCGGCGTCCCGGACCGCCAAAAAAAGCGCGACGCCTCAATAAATAGTCCAAAGGAGCGGGGTTTATTCAGCCGATTCGTCCGTCAACAGCTGAGGGCGGGCTAAGCGGAAAATCATGAAAGCGCTTCAGGCATAGGCCCTTTAGGCGAAAAATCGCCAGCAGAATCGACGCCGCCGAAATTCATGTGTCCGCCGAGTGTCGCTTACCGCGGCGGCGTCAATCCAGCGCCTGCTACTCGCGGGGACCTCAGAGGAGTTGCAAACTGTGCGGGTGGCGCAATCCTGCTTGTCGCAAGAAGGAATCACGACGCAGTTGCCTGAGCGCACGCGAGATTTACTCGCGTGCGAGTATTTGTCTTGCGCCCTCCAATCAGGATTGCTTCGGAGGCTGGCCGGCCTGGATTTCGATTGTCTTGGCGGCGCTAGCGGCTTCGGCAGGTTTCTTGACGGTGACGTGGAGAACGCCCTTGTCTAAATGCGCCTCCACGGCTCCGTCAGCGGGAGTGAATGGCAAGGACATTGAGCGATAGAACGAGCCGTAGCTGCGCTCCTCGACGTGCCACTCCTTCTCGTCCCTTTGGCTTTCTTCTTTTTTCTCGCCGGCGATGGTGAGCCGGTTGCCTTCTAAGCCTACTTTAATGTCTTTTTCTTCGACGCCGGGAAGTTCGGCCGTCACCTCGATGGCGTTAACCGTTTCGGCGACGTTAATCGCAGGCGCTTTCGCTCCGACACTCAGGGTCGGAAGACCGGTATCGAAGATACGAAACGCATCTTCCATCTCGCGTCGGAGCGAACGAAAGGGGTCTATGTCCTGACGGGACCACAGGCTCGGCAATCTCATTGTGCTCTCCTAGGATATGCGAACGCCAATGCCCGCTCCCAAGCTGTCAATCAGCATTGAACCGGGACCCCAGATCGGCGCCGAAAAGGGACCCCTTTTCAGGCGTGCGTTTTGTGCCGTAGTCGGCGTGACGGAGGGAGGGCGTAGCCCGACCGGAGTTACGCCGACTACGGCAGCGGCCTGGGCGGCGCGTCGGCCTCAGGCGCGGTTTTCGAAGCGCCAGCTTTCGTTGCCGGTTTCGACGATGTCGCAGTGATGGGTGAGGCGGTCGAGGAGAGCGGTCGTCATCTTGGCGTCGCCGAAGACGCTGGGCCATTCGCCGAAGGCGAGATTGGTTGTGACGATCACTGAGGTGCGCTCATAGAGCCGGCTGACGAGGTGGAAGAGGAGTTGGCCAGAGCGTCGGCGGCTCCTGTCGGGAATGGTTCGCCAAGGCGCTGTCCTCCGAATGGAAGAAGGCCAAGGCGTCTCGCCTGCGCGAGGAAAGCAACGTCGGCCTTCCGGTCCGTTCCTGCGTTGCCGACCGGCCTGCGCCGCGCATGCCCCTATGCCGCCTCTACACCACGCATTCCGGCCGCCTCGCCGGATCATTCGCGGCCTGAACTTCAAGAGGGACCGCATGATAAGCGGCCGGGAAGAGATCTCGCGAACCCCACTCCCGGCCTGACCACAACGCAAACGGAGCTTCACATCATGGCTAAACTGTCTCATACACCATCGCGGCGGGCCATGCTCGCCGGCCTCGCCGCTGCGCCCGTCGCAGGGCTTCCTGCCATTGCTGGCGTCGTCGCGGACGATGATCCGCTGCTTGAGGCTCTCGCAGAATACGAGCGCCTGCACGCGATCGAACGGACTGCTTGGGAAGCCGTGGCGGACGCCGCGCCCACGAGCAATAGGCTCCCGGAAGTTGTCTTTAATGGCAATCGCGTCTTCAGCATTCTCCATCTCGAAACCATGCGCGAAAGCAGCATGGGAATGACAGACGAAGAAATAGACGACACGATTGCGCGCCTCCGCAAAGGCAACGCCACAATGCGTGCTGAAGCCGCCGGCCTTGAGCCAGAATACCAGAACGCGCGCGCCGTTCTAGAAGCCCACAACGCATATGCGCAGAATGCCGAGACGAGCGAGGTATTAGATGCGGAGTCGGCCGCGCAGAAGGCGCAAGATAATGCGAACTGAAGCGCAGCGGGCGGTCTTCGAATCCACACCGACGACGCTCGCGGGCGCCTTACGGCTGCTCCGTCGCCTCGCTGACTTTCTCGACGAAGACGACGTGGTCAATGACATGCTTGTCGGCGACATGATCGGCGACTCCGTCCGCAACGCCGTCGCGGTGTTAGAGCGGGAAGCGCAGTCATGAGCTTCGACAACGACAACGCCTCCGCGGCGCCGCTCTTTATCGAATTGCGCCCCGGCATGCGCAAGGCGCTCGCCGACGCCGTGGACGCGTTCTTGAACCTGTTGGACCAGATCGACGCCGTCCGGACCAGGCGCACTGGGCCGAAGGAGCTAGCGACGACCGCGAGGACGAAAGCGAGCTGCTTGAGCCGACCGGCGATGAGGAGCCAACGCTCGGCGCGACGACCGCCGTCAATCAGCAACATGCTTGGGCCGCGTCTCGCGTGGCCGATGCGGTCGACGAAGCCGAGCCGTCGCTCGGCTGGACGGGCCATGGGAGCGGCCATCCCGAGATGGCGCTGCGCGGCTATGACGACGATCGGGAGAGGACTACAGGGCCGCGCGACGAAGAAGAGGACGACAGCGACAAAGGAGAGCTGGACGGCGACTATATGGACTCTTGGTTCAATTCGCCGCACCTGCCAGGCGGCAATGGCACGGTGCGGAGACCATGCCGATGACTGACCTGAGCAACGTCAAGGCGCGGCCATGCGAACGTCTCGGCGCATCGTCGAGAGCGCCGAGCGCTGCGCCATCAAGGCGGACGATTTGCGGAGAAGGCTGAGGCCGTGACTTACGACCGCACCGCGATCATGCGGGACGCCCACAAGCGATTCCGAGACGGCAAGCGCCTCGGGCTCGGCTGGACGTTCGGGGCAATGCTTGGCCACGGCATGGGCGGCTTCGAAAGATCGGCGCAAGGCTCATGCCCGGGGATTTGCGGCGTAGGCTTCGAGCCCTACATCATCCCGAGCGCCGAAATTCGTCGTCGGCGCAACAGAACGCCCCGCCGTGGATGAAACGGCGGGTTTTGCTGTTTGGGTTATTTCTGCGCCGCTTCCAGATGCGTCAACGCCTCTTCGGCGTGTCCGGTCGCAGCTTTGGCGTCCTTTTTATTGCCTTCCGTAATTGACGCCTTCAGATGGGTAATTCCTTCCTTGGTGTGCTCATTCTTCTTCGCTTTTTCCGCCGCTTCAGCGTGTTTAAGCGCGGCTTCGGCGTGCGTCACCAACACATCCGCATGACCTTGTTTGCCGTGGTCGATCGCTTCCTTGGTGTGGCTAATCGCCTCGGCCAAATGATCCTCGGCGAGCGCGACGCGGGGCGCTACGAAGGCCGCGACTCCAAGACCCAGCGCGAGTACAAAAATTCTGCGGTTCATTGAAATATCCTCCCACTAGCCATTCCTCGGAAGGGAATGCCGGCAGGATCATAATCCACAATTTGCGGGAGTCGATTGTGGCGATTGACGCGGCGGCAAGATACGCGAAGGAGTATTAGAGTTCGGCATCTAGCTGCCTTAAAGGGTCAGCCAGGGAGGCGATGATGTTCAAAAATATTCTTGTCGCGATCGATCTCACCGAATCTGAGATGACCAAGCAGGCGATCGACAAAGCGGCAGCGCTCGCCAGGGCTTTCAATAGCGAACTCAGGCTGGTCAATGTGCAGACGCTTATTCCCATTGCCTTCCTCGACTACGTCAAGGGAAATTTCGACAAGGATATTCGGCAAGGCCTTGAGAAGGAGATCGCGGCCCTAGCGGCTAGCATCGATCATCCGACCGGCCGAATCTCGACCGTTGTGCTGTTCGGTCCCGTCTATCAAAAGGTTCTGGCGGAGGCCGAGGAGTGGGGCGCCGAAGTCATCGTCGTAGGCTCCCACCGGCCAGGAATGGATCGGTTTCTCATTGGCTCCAACGCCGGCGCCATCGTACACCACGCAAAGTGCTCAGTGCTCGTCGTGCGGCAGTAGCGTCTTCGCCCCAACCGTCTTGGCGCGGGCGTTTTAATGTCGCCGGCAGCTCGTTGAGCGGACTCTTCCACTAAAGAGGCAACAAGGCCCCAGCGCATCGGGACAAGCTCATTGCCGCCAGCCGCTGGCCGGATGACTTCAATCTGCGTCGTAGGGCGATGTTGTAGCGCGGCTGGCCGATTAGGTCGGCGATGCGCTGGAACTCTTCCCAGGAGAGAGTAGACCGCTAGGGTGTGTCACCCCCGCGCCCGATATGGCGGCCAATCTGGCATCAGATGAACGTCCGGGAGCCGCAGACGGAGCAGACAAAGCGGCGCACCTCGCCAGGGCAACGAACGGCGTTCCCGGCGCCGTCCGCATGGCATCGAAGGCGACCTTGCCGTGATGGGCGCGCCTGCACAGGGACCCGCTGTCGGACCCCGTCACCGTCGCGCTAAACCTTGTATCGGAAACCGCCGCTGCCATTAGGCAGTCCGAAGAGCAAATCGGCCCATGCGCTCCAGCACTTGCCGTGCGGGAAGCGGAATTGGCCACATCGACAGGCCGCGCGGATGAAGCCGAGGCGGGCATGCAAAAAGTCGTCGACGCGATCGGTGCGTTTTTGTGTTGTCAGCCCAGCTTTGCCGCCAGCACGTCAACCTTCCCGATTTTGGGTGGCTGCGAGAAAAGCTCCGGCGCTTTCGCCATGAGCGCTTTCGCGACTTCCCCAGCAAGATGAGCGTCTCTGCCGGCTTCGTCATTGAAAACGTCGAAAATGGCGAAAGTGGTGGGTGACACTCGGATCGCGAACCACGACACTGTGCCGGGCTCTGCTTCCACGAGCGGCAGCGCCGATTTCAAGAACGCTGCAACCTCGTGCTCCTTGCCGATCTTCGCCTCCAGCGTCGCCAAGATGCCAAATTTCACCATTGCGACCTCCTCAAGACCGACGGTTTCAGGCCGTCAGTTTGCACCAAGCGTCCGCAGATGGCGGCAGCATAGCATTAACTATGGCGGCTGGTCGCGGTTGCCTGCATCGCTCCGCGCGTACGAACCGGCCCGCGCCGAGCCAAAAGTGCTCGGCGACTGGCCTTCCCACCGCACCTCCAGCCGGCCGGCGACGACCGGGCTTTTTCGTGGGCGGAGGGACGGAATCCGCTGACGTTCGCCGACGCTTATCCGGCAAATGTTGGCACGAAGCGGCGCTCGACGCAGTCTATTATCACAACTTATTGTGAGCGACCTGAGAGATGGGTGACAGTTTGTTCCGGACACATGGGTGACACCTCCCGCCAGTCTAGGCGGGAGGTGTCGAATGCCCTGGAAGGGGTGTTCGGTTATGGAAGAGCGTCTTCGGTTCGTCGCGCGTCTGCTCGACGGCGAGGCGATGAGCGATGTGTGCCGGGAGTTCGGCATCTCGCGCAAGACGGGATACAAAATCTTCGATCGTTACAAGGAGCACGGCCTCGAGGCGCTCACCGACCGCTCGCGGCGGCCGGTGCGCTACGCCAACCAGCTGCCCGAGCAGATTGAAAGCCTCATCCTGCGCTGCAAGCGTGAAAAGCCCCATTGGGGCGCGCGCAAGAATCGCGAGCTGCTGCTGCGCAAGCTCGACGGCGATTTCCGCGTCCCCGCCAACAGCACGATCCATGCGGTCTTGTGCCGGCACGGCCTCGTCAAGGCGCTCGGACGCCGCCGCCCGCGGGCGCAGGGCACGGAGCTTTCGCCCGGCCTTGCTCCCAATGATCTCTGGTGTGTGGACTTCAAGGGCGAGTTCAAGCTCGGCTCCGGACGCTACTGCTATCCGCTCACCGTCACCGATCACGCCTCGCGCTTCCTGCTGCTCTGCGAGGCGCTGGAATCGACCAGAGAGGACCCGGCGATCACCGCCTTCGGCCGGCTGTTTCGTGAGCGCGGCCTCCCCGGCGCCATCCGCTCCGACAATGGCGTTCCCTTCGCCAGCCCCAACGGCCTCTTCGGCCTCTCCAAGCTCTCCGTCTGGTGGCTGCGCCTGGGCGTCGAGATCGAGCGCATCAAGCCCGGCCATCCTCAGCAGAACGGCCGCCACGAGCGCATGCACCTGACCTTGAAGAAGGAGGCGACCCGTCCGCCCGGCATGAACAGCTTGCAGCAACAGGCCCGCTTCGACGCGTTCATCAAGGAGTTCAACGACGAAAGGCCGCACGAAGCGCTCGACATGAAGCGCCCGGCCGATGTCTATCGCCCGTCCGCCAAGCCCTATGACGGGAAATTACCGGAAATCGACTATCCGCTGCACGATCGCGACGTGATGGTCACCTCATGCGGGCGCATCTGCATGTATCGAAAGCGCGTCAACATCTCGTCCGTGCTCGCCGGTCAGCGCCTCGGAATCAAGGAAATCGACGACGGCATTTGGCTCGTCAGCTTCATGAGCTACGATCTCGGCTTCATCGATCTGGAGCAGAAAACCTTGCAACCCCTCGACAACCCCTTCGGCCCGAGGTTGTCACCCATGTCTTAGGAACAGACTGTTACCTATGTCTTCAGTCCGGACAATTGATTTTCTTGGCGCGCCAAAGGGGATTCGAACCCCTGTTTTCGCCGTGAAAGGACGACGAGCAGGCAGGGAGTTGCGAACCCTATCACCGGTCATTCCCAATGCTCTTCGAGATCCTCCTCTTCCGCGAAAAGAAGGGCGTCAAGATCGGCCTCCGGCTGCGGCCTCTCCAAAAGTCCCTCGTCTTCGAGCCGTTCGATGTCGGGGAGATCGCGCAGCGACGCGAGTCCGAAGACCTCTAGGAACTTCCTCGTCGTCACGTAGGCGAACGGCGCGCCGGGCTCCGGCGCGCGCAATGCGGCGTCGATCAGCCGATGGCGCTTGAGCGCTCCAATGACGTCGCGGCTGATTTCTCGCCCTGCAAACTGCGACAGCTCCGCGCGCGTCGCTGGCTGCAGATAGGCGATCGCCGTCACGGTGAGGAGTTCGGTCGGCGTCAGCGCTGGCGGTCCGGCGGCGTGGGCGCCGTTGTTCAGGACGCGAATGGCGTCGGCGTAGCGCGGTTTGGTGCGCAGTTGATAGCCGCCGGCGACGAGAACGAGGTCATAGGGCCTTGCCCGCAAATCTTCGCGAATGTCGCAAATCAAATCATCAAAATTGCAATCGCGCCCGACCAGTTTGGTGAGCGCGTCGCGCGTGACCGGCGACGGCGCGGCGAAGATCGCCGCTTCGACGCGCCCCATCCATTCGCGCCAGCGCATCGCCTGTGGCAGATCGGAAAGATCGGCGTCGAACAGCAAATCCCCATCGCGCCGCGGCACACGACGGTTTGGCGGCGGCGCACTGTCCTGTCGATGCGCCTTCATCGACGGCATGTCGGCATCCTTTTCATGTCACAGTCCGTAAAGTCGAAAATTGGCGCGACCGGAGAGTTCGCGCACGGCGCCAAGCGCCATCAACCGATCGAACAAACGCCGCGTGGCGCGATCGGAAAGGCCGGCCGACGTCGCCGCCCGCGTCGGCGAAACGCAATCGTCGGCGAGCAACAAATCGACGACGCGCGCCGCCTTTTTGGCGCGCAATTTTGGCGCAACGCTCAACAGTATATTGGAACGCCGCGACAGTTCTGTCGCCAGCGCGTAAGACTCTTGCGCCGCGCGCGCCATGGCGCGCGCGGCGCTCAAATCCCAATCGGCATCGCTCGGCCGTGGTCGGCGTCCGGTCGCCGTGCGCATCGATGGATGCGTGATCGTCGTCGCCAACAGCGGCAGCGGCGCCTGCCACGCGAGGCGCCGCGCCAACACAAGATCGGCGAACCACAGCGCAAAAATTTCGGCGTCGAATTGCGCCGCGTCACCGATGACGCCCAGCGCTAGCGCGCTCACGCGGGCCGCAGCATTGAGCGGATTCTCAGCTGTCGACCGCTCATCCACAAGGGCGGCGAGCGCTTCGCAATCGATGGCCGGCGGTAAATCGAGACAATCGGCCGCGACTCTCACGACGCGCGCATCGAGCCGCACAGAAGGCGTTGTGAACAGGCGCCACAGCCGATGCAGGCGGCCGCCGGGCGTCGGCGCCGCGTCGAAGCCGGCGAGATGTTCGGCGTCGCGCAGGGCGCCTTCGTCTTCGCGCAGACGCGCTATCGCGGCGCAGGCGGTTGCGGCGCGCAAGGCGAGGCGCTGCCGCAGGGCGCCGGCAAAAACGGGTTCGAGGCCTCCTTCCCCGAAGTTTTTGCCGGGGCTCGAAGCATCGGCGGCTCTTCCGTCGGCGCGCGAAACATCGGCGGAGCCGATTCCGGCGCGCGAAATATCGCCTCCGGGGCAACGCAAAAGCTGGTCGAGGCGGGCAAGACTGGCGCCGGCGGCGAAGAAGTGCGCGCTGGCCGCGTCGTGTTGAACGCCGCCGACCTTCGCCCACTGCGTGTCAGGACACATCAGAAATTGAGAAATCGGCCTGTTGAATTTCAATGCGTTACGAAACGCTGCTGATTTACGCGTATACATTTGAATTGAGAAAACGCCCGAATGATGTACAGTTGAATTGAGAATTTGCGGCTCAACCATTTCTCATGGACGCGGCCGAAAAATGAACAGCAATAATGAGAACGCGCCCTGCCCTGATGACGCCGACACGACGGGGTCCGACGACCCGCAGTGGTTAGAGGCATGTCGACGCGAGGAGGCCATCAGAGAATTGTTAGGCCGCTCCGCGGGCGACCGGCTACGAACAAGCGACGTCGAAGATGTTGCTTTGGACCTCGGGATCAGTCGCGCGACACTTTATCGCCTCGTCGCGATCTATCGCGAAACGCCCACCGTTGAGGCGCTTCAGCCGAAGCCGCGAGGCCGATCGAAAGGGGCGCTCGCTCTCGACAAATCGCGTCATAAGTTGATCCGCCAGACGATCCGGGAAGTCTATCTGAAGCCGCAGCGTCCAACGCTGACCCACCTCGTCGAACAAATCCATTTGCGTTTCGTCCAGCACGGATGGCCATTGCCAGATCGTCGAACGATCAAGACGCGCGTCGATGACATCGAGAGGCGATTGGTCGCGCGTAAACGGAAGGACAAACGCGCGATCAAAGCGACAACGCCAGTTCCGGGCGAATACAAAGCCTCCCGGCCGCTCGAGGTGGTTCAGATCGATCACACGCTCGTCGATCTCATCGTCGTTCACGAAGAGACGCGCGAACCGCTCGCACGCCCTTGGCTGACGCTGGCGATCGATGTGTTTACGCGAATGATTACGGGCTTTCATCTTTCGATGGATCCCCTTCACGGCTTTCCGTGAGCCTCTGCGTTCTCCATGGCGTTTACGACAAGACAGCCTGGTTGCAGGAACGTGAGATCGACGCGACATGGCCAGTCGCCGGCTTGCCAGAGGCCTTTCACGTCGACAATGGCGCAGATTTCAGAAGCAAGGCTTTCATTCGCGGTTGTCGCAACGAAGGCGTCGATATCATTTGGCGCCCGCCTGGCGAACCGCATTACGGCGGTCATATCGAACGGCTGATCGGAACGATGATGGGTCAGATGCATCTTCTGCCCGGCACTTCATTTGGAAATCCGATCGAACGAGGGTCCTACGATCCGAAAAAGAATTCAGCCATGTCGTTGCGAGAGCTCGAATGCTTTCTCGGCTGGGAGATTGCGGGCGGCTATCACGACCGAATACACAGCACCTTGATGCGCTCACCATTGGCAGTCTGGCGCGAACATGAGGCGCGGATCAATCTGCGCATGCCGCATGATCGAATGGCCTTCTGGGTTTCGTTATTGCCCGAGGCGTATCGAACACTCAGGCCAGACGGCGTCTGGTTGCATGGATTGCCATACTGGTCGAACGTTTTAAGCGCCGATCTCGGAGGCGCCAAACGCGAGCTTTTAGTCAAATATGATCCCCGAGATATTTCAAGAATTTTTGTTCAGCGTCCTTCCGGGCGTTTCGTCGAAGCCCGGAGCCGCGATCTTACGTGCCCATCAATAAGTCTCCGCGAATGGAAACTACGTCGGCGCGAAACGCGAGCGCAAGCGCGCGCGGAACGCGAACCGAACCAGTGGATCACTACTGCAAAGGCCAAGCGTCGCATTGTTGACGATGCAATAAGGAAGACGGCGCAGGCCCGCCGCGACCCGCAGCCCAAAAACAAGATTTCGGTGGATGACGAAGGATTCGGCTCGCTCAAGGGCATCGACTCGCGCACTCCTTCCATTCTGGAAATCGCGGAGAAGCAGCGTGATCGATAGGGCCGCCCACGTCACGGACGAAGTTGCAAGTCTTCTCGACGCATCTAATGACGCGCGGATCCAATTTATTCGATCAAAGCCGTGGGTCCACTATCCAAAAGCAAAACATATCGTCGATTTGATTCAGGGTCTCCCGACTCACCCGCGCACGACGCGAATGCCGTCAATCGCCGTCTATGGCGACAGCGGCATGGGAAAATCGATGATCGTCGGGCGCTTCAAGCACGACCAGATGCTCGCTTTCGATGCAGCAACAGCCGACGCACGACGTAAATTTCTCGTTGTGGAGTTGGCGGGCGGGCCGGGCGAGCGGCGCCTTTATGCACAAATTCTCTCTGCACTTGGCGCCCCTTCCAATCCGCGCGCGACAATTGTCGCATTAGAGCAGACGACAATTCGACTATTGCGAGCCGTGGGCGTTCAAGTCCTGCTGATAGATGAAATTCATAATATCATCGCCGGTTCATGGCGCGAGCAGCGTGTCGTTCTGAACACGCTTCGTTTCTTGAGTAACGAGCTTCAGCTTTCGCTTGTCTGCTTCGGCATCACGGAAGCACGTGAGGCGATCAACGGCGACGTACAGCTTGCCAGACGCTTTGATGTTGTCACGTTGCCGCGCTGGAAAGCCGATGACGAGTTTCAGCAACTCGTCCTTGCCATTCTCCGCAATCTCCCGCTTCGTCAGCCGAGCATTCTGACGGCGCGCGGTCTCAAACGAATTCTTCGAGTGACTGAAGGCGTAACGTCAAAAATATTCCGCCTTGTGAATGAAGTCGCGATCCAGGCTATCGAGACAGGAACGGAACGACTAACCGACGAAGCCATTGATGATTGGAGGCCTATCAGCGAGGAGGAAGCCGCGTTCCAATGACGATGCTGATCAACGCCGCTCGGCGGCCCTTGCCGGTCGTCCTCGACCCGACGCCCGACGAACTTCTTTCATCGTGGCTTCATCGTCATGCAGCTTTCTATGGGCTCACGGAGCCCATGCTCATCTCGTGGCTAAAGCTCGAATCGAAGAAGCTGCGTAGCCTCGACTTCCGCCCAGGTCTCGGCCAGATCGCACGCATCGTAGATTCGTTTCGCACTGATCCAATGGATGTTGTCGCCATGACGCATACAGCGCTTCCAATCGAGGTCGCGGCACTGGTTGGAAGAGGCAAGCCGATTCAATTCTGTCGGACATGCTGCGAGCGACATCGCGCGGCTGACACTCCGGGAGCGGTTCTAAAAAGCTGGCTTGAGGCGTGGCGCGTTACTTGTCCTCTATGCGGTTCGCCGCTCTCAGAAATCGAGGGACCTCGTGCCGGCTGCGATACCGTCCGAAACACGAGCCCATTTGGGGACCATTGGGACGCCGCCAAAATCGGAGAGGAGCTTGTCAATCGTCACTTGCGGGGCGAGCCGACGCCGCTAGCATCCCCTATTGCGATGATGCGGCTTTTGCTGATCTTAAATCGCCCGCAGACGACGCAGCCCCCCGAAGGCTACAATAAGAGCTGGTTGCTCAACGAGATCGTTCCAGGATTTGACGCCGAAGCATTACGCATAGCGCCGTCCATCAGCAAAGGCGCAAACGCTATGGTGCCGCTCTATTTACGCATCGCGCTACTCGCCGGTCTCGCAGTCGCCGCGAAAAACGCGGCGGATACGATTCAGCGCCTGCGCCCCTTCTGTCGCCCCGTCTATCGAAAGCGATTCGACGAGCTCGCCTACGCCGCGCTCGGGATGCCGCTGGAGTTCTCAATTTAAGCGTCAAAGCTCGAAAATGCGCGCCGAAATTCTCAAATATGATGTCAACGCGCCGCGCGAACAGGGATTTTCTAATCAAAGGATGTATCCTGACAACCGCGCGCCTCATGGTTTTTCAAGCTGGTGATGGCTGCAGCGAAAAGCTGGCGACGGCTGCAAGGACAAAATCAATTGCCGAAGGTCCTCAGCGGTGTAACATAACATTCCGCGACGGAATCGAAATCGCGTCCGAGAAGAAATCCGCCGCTTGATTCTCGCCGTCACCCAAAATCCAACATAGCTTAGCTCCAACGCATCGGGAAGCGGGCAAGGTCAGCCTTTCTTGAAGCGGACGGCTTCTTCCGATCCGCTGGTTGCGTCGCCTGCGCTATATGAATGCGCCCCCGCGCCCGCGAGCTTCCCCGCGCTAACGATGAGGTATTCATCGCGGATCGGGCGATTTTCGAACCAGCATTCGAGAGTCTGCGCCGTCAGACTGGTGCCAGAAATATGCGGCGTCATGCCATGGTGCGGCATACTTCTCCAAGGATGGTCGACCGGTGCTGGTTGAGGAAACCAGACATCGCCCGCATAGCCGGCCAATTGTCCGCTTTCGAGGGCACGCACGATGGCATCGCGATCGCAGATCTTGCCGCGCGCGGTGTTAACGATGTAGGAGCCGCGCTTCATTTTGGCAATTAGTGCGTCATTGAACAAATGTTCGGTCTCCGGGTGCAGCGGACAATTTATAGTGACGACGTCACAAACCTCGACCATGCTTTCCACGCTGGGGTGATACGTCACATTCAGTTCTCGTTCGACCGACTCCGGAAGGCGATGCCGGTCGAAATAGTGAAGGCCGACATCGAATGGCTTCAACCGCCGCAGTACTGCCGAGCCGATGCGGCCGGCGGCGACAGTGCCGACCTGCATGGCTTCAAGATCGTAGGAACGCGCTACGCAGTCCGCTATATTCCAGCCGCCTGTCACGACCCATTCGTACGAAGGGATGTAATTGCGTACCAGCGCGAGGATCATCATCACCACGTGCTCGGATACGCTGATGCTATTGCAGTATGTGACTTCCGCGACGGTGATGTTGCGATCGATCGCTGCTTGCAGATCGATGTGATCGGATCCAATGCCCGCGGTCACGATGAGCCTGAGCTTGGACGCCTTCGCAATCCGCTCGCGGGTCATATAAGCCGGCCAAAAAGGCTGCGAAATAACAATGTCGGCGTCAGGAAGCTCTTGGTCGAGTACGCTGTCCGCGCCGTCCTTGCTGGATGTCACCATTAGTTGATGATCGTTCGACTCTAGGAATTTGCGTAGTCCTAGTTCGCCGGAAACGCTGCCGAGGAGCGTACCCGGCTTGAAATCGATTGCTTTTGGGGAGGGCAGCGTTTGTCCGTCGGGATAGCGTTTGGGCTGAGCCACCTCATCGCGCGCATAGGCTTTCGGATAACCGTCGACCGGATCATCATACAGCACGCATACGATCTTGGCCATGTTTCGCTCCCTCTCTCGCTGGGATGCAGGGCGTTAGCTTTCGTGGCTCTACCTATCAGCAGCGCCAAGCGAACTGGCCTCGCTCATGGATACGCGCTAGCGCCGCCTGACCACCCTCAACATAGTTATCGACGCAGATAGCGCAGATTGTTTCATAGGCGATGCGTTTTGGATTATTTGTCGATTTCACCGAAGACGATATCCCGCGAGCGACGACAGCCGATATGTCGTCTACCAGCTGACAATGCGATCAAGAGCGGCGGTCGCTCCCATCCGCCCGGAATTGCCCTGCCTGCACTATAACGAGCCCGAGAAGAAAGAGTAGTTTGCGGCCCAAGGTCGCTCTTGTCTCCAACCAACATCGCCATCGGAATCGGCCTGCGCCACGATGATGCAGGCCGCTGTGAATGGGATCCTGAGTCTTTTTGGCCTTGGCTCAGGCGCTCGCCAACGAGCGGTAGCATGGCGGCATCGGCGAAATGGAACAAGGTTATCGCCGCCGTAAAAGTGAGCAGCGGTTTGCAATAGAAAATCACGCTCAATGCGCTCGGGCGTTTTCGATACTCGTGGCCGCGATCGTTGTCGTCCAAGCCACGCGCCAACGAATGATCAATCTCGCTCGCACTGACGCGAGTACCGCGTGTGCGCTGGCGGCGCCAAGCAACGCGATGAGCCACAGCGCGGCGGCCGGCGCGATCAGATAGCCGGCGACTCCCGCTATGAGCGCTGTGAATACATTCCGTGTGTGGTTGCTTCGTTGCTGCCGACCCGTCTTGTGAACGCCTGTCTGCCGAAGATGCCTAAACTTATTGCCGCAATCATCGGGGGAGCACCGCATCGGGCGCAACCACGGATAAAGCGAAAGGATCGAAGGCGAGCACGCGCGACGCTCCGTCACGATCCTGAACGTCGGCTTCATTCACGACGAGGCCTACGAGGTTTCCTTGCGTATCGGTGACGATGTGACGCTTGCGGCCCTTGATCTTCTTGCCAGCATCAAGCCCACGCGGGCCGCCGCTTTCCGTGGTCTTCACCGATTGGCTATCAATGACGCCCGCCGTCGGGCTTGCCTTGCGGCCGGCCTGACCAAAGCGTGATTGATGTTCGCGAACACGCCGCAGCGCGACCAGGCATAGAAATAGCTCTGCACAGTCGAATAGGGCGGAAACTCCTTCGGCAACTGCCGCCACCGGCAGCCCGTGGAAGCCATATACAAGATCGCGTTCACCACCGCCCGCAGTTTTGTATCGCCTGGACGGCCAAGAGGTGAAGCGGGCGGCAACAGGGGCTCGATCAACGCCCAGTCCGCGTCCGTTAAATGACTTGCGTAACGCAATCCGTCGCGGCGATACTTGCGTCGGGTGATTTCAGTCCAGGCCATCTTACATCCCTCTCGAATCTCGTAAATCCGGAGGAATCACAACCTCCTGAAATCACTCAACTACTTTTTTAGTCAGCCTCTCAGACTGCAGGAAATCCTCTCCGCCAAAGAGACGGCGGATTGGCTCAGCAGCACCCCAAAATCGAAGCCGTCAGCCGCGACCGCCGCGGGCTTTACGCCCAAGGCGTCCGGCAAGGGGTGCCGCAAGCTCGACAAATTACTCACCACTTTCATTTGCTGCAGAACTGGCGCGAGAGCATCGAACGACACATGACCCGAGCTAGCCATTTCGCGGGTCGCCCCAATTTCCGCCCGTCCCCGAAGATCGTCAAGCAGCGCCCAATGGCGAGCGCGCCCGCGAAGCCGCAGACAAGTAACTTAGGCAAGAAGATTACAGTCGCTTCGCGGGACGCGACGTCGGCTAAATAGCTCGGCGCCGCTATGGCAAGCCTAGCTGGCGCGCGCGCAGACCGCAAAGTGGTGGGCGAATTGCGGCGCAAGCTGTGACGCCCATACATGCTTGCAAGCGCCAGTTTCCTTTTTTCTCGGCGCAACATAACGCTCCGCTGTGGATGTGCGGCGGCGGTTTTATGCAGACCGGCATGGCTTGCCAATGCACGCGTTCACCCCAGGTAGGCTAATTCCAATATGGCTTGAGAGGGGCTCTCAGACGCCACACCGCGTTGGTTCAGGAGCTCGCCATGGAGAAACTTCTCGTCATCATCGTAAGCCTCGCCACTGCCTTTTTGGCGTCGCCGATTGCGTTTGGACAAGACCAAGGAGAGACATCAGGGCCGATGACTGGCAAGCCGGTCAAGCCTTCTGGAGCGGTGCAAAAGGAAAATCCCAGCATCCCACACACGCAGAAAAAGAACATCGCGACACCAAGCGCAACCTCCGCCGGTGAACCAGGAGTCGAAGGTAAAAAGGGCACGCAGAGCGGCAAGGAAGCGACTCCGCCGCAGTAAAGGCAGCGCCGCTAGCGTTTGGGGGCGCCGACCCGCTCCATCCGATTGCGCGGCGGCCTCGCTTGGCAATGAGCTGATCACCTCATATCGCTGGCGCCGCTGATACTGCGGCGTGGCTGTATGCATGCACGAAAGGAGCAGTAGATATGCTGAATCAAGCTCATGTTAGACATTGGACCGATCCGCGGCGCGCAGCGTCGCGGCCGAAACGAGACGATGATGAGATAGACGCAATCTTCGCCGAAATCCGGACGGTCGCGGTCGACTTCCCCTTTCGCGAGCAAATAACGGCTGAAGACAAGGCGCTTTCCTTAGAGCTGCTCATTGAAATGAATCGGATCAAGCTGCTCGTGCGCGCGATTGAGCGCGAGCTTTCGGCATGAAGCCCTTCCCGGGGGAAGCGCCGTCGTTCCAGGTTCCTCACAGCCCAGCCGGCGACGAACGGGCTTTTTCGTGCGGGAGCGCCTATCTCTTCGAAGGACACGACTCCATAATGCTGCCAGGTGCGGCTTAAACACCATATGTGGACATCCGATAATCGCGATCGGCGCTTGATCGTCCGACAGTGCCGCGATCCGGGCGGCTTCCCGCGGTGATTCGCATCATCGGAGGTTCATATGATCAATTTGGTGGACTGGACGGAAGCGCGATTAGAGAACGCCCGAGACACCTTGCGATGAGTTGGCGGCTGGCGCATGGCGGCTTTTTTATCCGCATGACTTCTCGGCAATGCATGTCCGTATATTGGACAAATATTGGACACACCCGAATTTTTGGCTCGCAAACTGGCATGACAAATTTATTTTAAATTGGCGTGCCGGTCAGGACAAAGATGCGAACACGTATGTGCTTGAAATATCGCCGTGAATTTGGAGCGTCTGCAAACAAGGCGTCCGCTCTACCTCTGGCTGCAACCATATGGCGGCATCCCCCGGATCATCCAGCGCCCGCCGGGATGCGCCCACATCGGACTTCCGCGCCGGCGAACACGCAGCAGACTCCCACGCAGGCTTTGAACATCCACGTATTCCGCATCTTCCTATTTCACTATGGAGCTTGGATTGCATTCTCGAAACTCACCAATTTCGAAGAGGCGAGGGGGCGAGAGGGCTCCGCCACTGCGTTCCGTGACTCAAACGAAATTGCCTCCAGCAACCCCAAGGCGGTTCACTATGAGGCCTCAAGCACCTTCCGCCCAATCGGCGACCGCTTCGACCCCGTGTTCTGTGCGCATGGCTAGGGCGAAGTCTTGTGCCGTGCGCAGATAGCGGTTGTCGCAAAGCTCGGCGAGGGCGTGGGTCGCGTTGTGCAGATTATAGCTGGAGAGTTTCAACGCGAGACCGAGGCGCAGGCGCTGGACGCGTTCACCATGGTCGGGCTGGTCGCCGAAGAATGGGACGATCAATTGCGGCCTACCCGCTCGCACGGCTTGAGCGGTTGTACCGATCCCGCCGTGATGCACCACGCACAAAGCGAAGGGGAAGAGTTCGTTGTGCGGCGCGTCGCAGCAAACGAATTCGTCGGGGCCGACCGAGGACGAGAGCCTCCCGGCGTCTTTTGGCCCAGCAAGCAAGACCGCTCGACGCCCGAGGGCGCGAGCCGCGCTTATACTGATGTCATAGAAGTCGCCCGACACTTGAGGAGCGAAGGACCCCAAGGTGAAAACGATTGGTGCGCTCCCCGAGGAAAGGAAGGTTTTCAATGGCTCGCTGAGACCGCGCCTCCCCTCGTCTTGAGGTTCGTAAAAGGGAAAGCCCGGAACCTCCATATTGACTGGTCCATCCGACGGGCGCGACGCGAAATAGGGCGAATAGAGGCCAAAGAGTTGCGTTGCGCCGTTCTTCCCGCCAAAATTGAGGAAAAAGTCTTGGCGTGAGTGTGGTAGTCCCAGCTTACTTCGAAAGGCGTGGAAGCGCTTCATCCGCATGTTCACGCCGATCCGTATGAGGGAACGGACCAATTTGTTAAACGCGATCGCCGTTCGCGACCTGGGCTGAAGGATGTAGGGCGCCGGTGGGGTCAGAGACGGGGCCGCAGCCGACTGCACGTATAATGGCGCAAGGGCGACTCTCGCTCGTCGGGAGGCCGCAGGCTTCAGCGGCCAAATTTGCGCCAACGAGCAGATTATGCGTGACGATGGCGTCCACTCCTTCTGCCACGGCCAGGGTGTCGTCGTAGGTTTCAGAGAGGAAGCGAAGATAGATTTCGTCCAAGATGAAATACGGATTCTTCAACATGATCCGGAAGGCGCCGGAAAGATCGACGCCGAGCGCGCCGACAATGTCGTTCTCGTGCGGGCGCAAGCGAGCATATGCGACGCCCTCGCGCTCGATCGATCCTCGATGCATTTCGGGCGCGGCGATGACGACGTCGAGATCGCGCCGACGCATTGCGTGAGCGATGGCGATGAAGGGATATATGTCGCCGAGAGTGCCGAAGGTTACGAGCAAAACCCGCTTGCGCTGATCCATTCGCCTTTCCTAAATCAATTCGAAGCACAAACTCACACACCAGAAGTAGGAAGCGCGGCGCCGAAGGAAAGATGGCGAATCCGTCGCCGATCTTGCACGAGGACCTTGAACATCATAACGACGTCGAACGGCGGGCCCCCGCCCTGCGCGCCATCGGAATAGCCAAGCGCTGCGACGAGATCAGCGCGGAACTTCTCGAAATCGACCGCCGCCGCGAACGCTTTCAGATGATCCCCGAGCCCGCTCAGCCGTTTCAGCCGCTCGTCTACGTCGAAAAAGCCCGGCTGGCCACGCATCCATCCGCCTCCGATCCTCTCACGGCCAGAGAATCAGAAATGCTCCGATTTGGCGAGGTTCTTAGAAGCGTCAAACTTCGTTGCAGTTGTTGGACGCAAATGTTACCTTACGGATTATGACAAGCGCTCCGACGACTTCCCTGAAGTGGTGGCGCTCCTTCTAGGAGCGGCACGGACGTTTGTTCAAAGACGAACCAAGCCGCCGGTTGAGGCGGGCTCGGTTGTCACCAAAACCCCACTTCGCACTGGCGGCTCTAATCAAGACGAGACCGCCATGCCTCATTGCGAAAACTTTGCCCCAATCATCCTGACCGGCGACCGTCCGACCGGGCCTCTGCATCTAGGTCACTATGTCGGCACTCTCAAAAATCGCGTCGCGATGCAACGAAGCCACCGGCAGTTTGTGCTGATAGCTGACGCGCAAGGACTCACAGACAACGCCGACAATCCCGACCGGATTCGGCGTAACGTTATCGAGGTGTGCCTCGATTACCTCGCCGTTGGCGTTGATCCTGCCTACACGACCATCTGCCTGCAATCTTCGCTCTCCGCATTGAATGAGTTGACACTGTTTTATTTGAATTACGTCACCGTTGCCCGTTTGGAACGGAATCCGACGATCAAGGATGAAATTCGAACGCGTGGCTTTGGCCGCGATATCCCGGCCGGATTCCTATGTTATCCCGTCGCGCAAGCTGCCGACATCACGGCATTTAAGGCCACTGTTGTGCCCGTGGGCGACGACCAAGTCCCGATTATTGAACAAACCAACGAAATCGTACGGCGTATCAACCGGCAGGCCGCTCGCGAGGTCTTGCCTGAGGCAAAGGCGGTGGTGCCCAAGATTGGCCGCCTACCGGGCATCGATGGCGAGCGAAAGATGAGTAAGTCGCAAGGCAATGCCATCTACCTCTCAGCTTCCCGCGACGAGATCGGCACTGCCGTGCGCCGAATGTATACTGACCCAGGCCATTTACGCGTATCTGACCCCGGTAAAATCGAGGGCAACATCGTTTTCACCTACCTCGACGCTTTCGACCCCGACGTAGATGCCGTGGCCGATTTGAAGGCGAGCTACCGACATGGTGGCTTGGGCGATATCGCTCTAAAGCAGAGATTGGAGCAAGTGCTTGAGACTTTGATCGCGCCTATCCGCGAGCGGCGAGCTGAACTGGCCCGACGTCCGGATGATGTGATTGATGTCCTCCGGCAAGGTACAAAGACGTCACGATTCGTGACGCAGCAAACTCTTTCTGAAGTACGGGAAGCGCTGGGGCTGTTTATCTTGGCCTGATGCCGTATTTGTGCAGAAGTCAAGAATTTCGGAACAGGGATTTCGCTCGGAAAATCGCACCTTTTTGAGAGACGCGTCGGAACGCGCAAAAGCCCGCCGGAGCGGCGGACTCGAGGTTCCATATTGGCGGCTTATGCGCGAGGCGCGGAATGTCCCGCGCCTTTCAGAATCACCACGCTTCCGAAAATAAGTTCATTTTTTCCCACTTTCGCAGTCCCGCCATATTCGGCGTCGACACTCGTGAGCAAGTCAAACCACTTTTCAAAGGTGTGCCATGGCGCGGCGTGACGAATACAGCGATGGCCCTGGTCGGCTTCCCACCACGTTGATGACGCGACGGGATGGTATGCGGACTATCAATTCCAAGGCTATGGAAGAGCTTATCTGCCAGCACGTTTACGGCCAGTATCTCACCGTTCGTGTCCGCGGAGTTGTCGACGCGCTGATCCACGCTCAGGCGAAATACCAGTGCCACGTGACGGCAGAGAAGCTTAACGAAGTGGCCCGGGAGCTGATCGAGTGTAAGTCACGGCCGACGGTCCGCCGCGCGATCAAGCGTGCGGTGGATCTGGGCCTGTTCTCAGAAGAGAAGGAAGGTCGCCAGATTTATTACTACTTCGCGCCCGCGCAGTCGGCCCTCGTGCACCGGGTCCTTGCTTTGAAGGTCCTCATTCCGTCCGTTGTCGTAGCTCAGCTGAGCGACGAATTAAACCCGACGGCTGGGAGCGACCTCATCCCGGAAGGATGCTACTATAACGTCATTGAGTGGTACCCGGAGAACAAGAAGAACAACGGAGAGACGGAATGATCCTGATACGCCGCATTATCGCACTAGCCATCGCCGCCTCGGTGATGGCCATTCTGCCTTTGCAGGTGAAGACGTCTCGGGTTTCGCCTGTCGCTATTAACGTTCAATCCGCGGCGGCTGGGTACGCCAGTGGCGGCTCTAAATAAGGCAAGCGGGTTTCCATTTGCCGCTTTGCTGCCGTGGGGATGATAGAGCGTCAGGGTGGCCTCCAGAGGTTCAGCCACAGGGGCTGGGCCGCGAAACTGGAGAAGTCAAATGAATACCCTTGATTTCAAGCGCACCATTAGCGCTTTCGCCGTGGCGGCCGGTGTGGTCGCGACCGCCCCCACGCTGGTGATGGCGCAGCAGACCTCGCTTCAGCTGGAGAACGCGCCCGGCGCCCGTCCGAAGTCGTCCGTCACGGTCACCGCCAACGTTGTCAACCGGTCGCGAACCGACTCGACCGGCGGCACTGTTGTGTTCGACAACGAGTACTCCCAGTGCACCGTAACTTTCGGCCCGATCCGCGCCCTCGGTGGATCGGCTTCCGGTAGCTGCGTTCTGGACGGCTATGCGCTGATGGCGAAGTCGCAGTTTAATGCCGCCAACGGCACGCACTGGGTCGGCTGGGCCGGTAACGGTCAGGCGTTCAGCGTTATCGACATCAACCTAAACGACGCAAAGTAACATCGAGGCCACGGCTTAGGCTGTGGGAATTATGGCCGCCGAGGTGGGATACTCCTCGGCGGTTTTTTGCATCCTTGGGGTCGTTTGCGGCAACGTCGGCATCGGTCCCGCCGCTTCTGCCGAAAAGCTGGACGTGAACGGCGTGGTAATGGTGGCAGGCACCGGCAGCCTTCTTTGGCACCCCCGCGTGTTCCTGTGTTCTGGTTCCGGCGCAGGCTCCGACTCCTACTTAACGCCAGGGTCGTGCTTAGGGTTCACACATTGGCCGGTGGAGGTTTCTCCCGGCGCATAACGAGCTCCTGTCGACACACTTGGTCGACGCGACTCGAACTCAACTTGCAGAGATTCTTGCCGACGCGCCCTCGCTACGCCCTTTGACGTCGCGGGTGCCCGCTGGAAAGCGGTAAACCAGGTCGTCACCATCAAGAGCGCGGGACAGGCACCGTCAGCTTGCAGGCATTGCTGGCGCGCTATGGCGTTACTCAGACGCGACGAATGCGCATCGGCTCGGATCGATGGAGTTCACCGGCCATATCGTCGAACTCGGTGTCGAGTTCTAACTCTCCGATGTCTCCATCATCGTAAGCGCTGTTTTGACCGCACCTTTTCTGGGGCTAGGGACGGGGCGATATTCGGAGCGTTGAGGAGCTCCGACACATGTCGATTTTAGAGCATAAGCACGTGTCGGAGATTGAGGCGGCTCCGCCACGACGTGTCGAGATTTTTACTGGGGCCGGTCGCCGCCGCACGTGGACGGCGGAAGAAAAGGCGTCGATCGTTGCGGAGAGTTATGAGGAAGGCGTCCACGCCTGCCAAGTTGCTCGCCGACATGGTTTGACGCCACAGCAATTGTTCACGTGGCGGCGCGCGGCGCGGGAAAGTTTGAAGGCTGTTGACGCCGAAACTCCCTCAGCATTTGTTCCTGCGGTTGTTGAAGCGACAGCTGTGAAAGCAACGCCTGCCGAGCCGGCCGACGCCCAAGCGGCCTCTGTTCGGCCGCCGATTATCGAACTTGAGATCGGCGGTTCGCGCGTATGGATATGGCGCGGGGCGGAGGCGGCGCTGGTGACCGCGATCGTCGGCGCGTTGAAGGACGATAAAAGATCGGACTGCGCGTGATCGGCCCGACGGGCGCGGTCCGCGTCATGGTGGCGACGAAGCCCGTCGACTTCCGTAAGGGCGCGGAGGGTCTCGCGGCGCTGGTGCGCGAGACGATGCAGGCCAATCCCTTCGACGGCGCGATTTACGTTTTCCGCGCCAAGCGCGCGGATCGGATTAAACTCGTGTTCTGGGACGGCACGGGCGTATGCCTCTTCGCCAAGCGACTGGAGGACGGCGAGTTCCGCTGGCCCAAGATCGATGACGGCGTCATGCGATTGTCGGCGGCGCAATTGTCGGCGCTGCTCGAAGGACTCGATTGGCGGCGCGTGCGCGCGGCGAAAGAGACGCCGGCCCCCGCGTTGCCGGGATGAGCTGCGACACAGTGAATCAGGGCCTCGAAGAGCGTCGAAAGACGGCAGAAAATATGGTGTTCTGCGGCTATGGCGCAGGCGATCGAGAGGCTTCCCGACGATCCGAACGAACTGAAGGCGATGCTTCTCGCCGAGCGCGCGCGCAACGAGCGCCTGGTTCAGATCATCAAGGAGATGCAGCGCCATCGCTTCGGGCGGCGCGCCGAGACGCTTCCCGAAGACCAGATGCTGCTCGCGCTTGAAGAGGTCGACCAGACGGAAGCCGGCGCGGCGGCGGCGGCGGAAGCCAAATCCGCCGCCGAACGTGAGAAGGCGGCCAGAAAGCGCCGCACGAACCGTGGCGCGCTGCCTGCCCATCTGCCGCGCATCGAGACCATCGTCGACATCGACGAGAAGGCCTGTCCCTGCTGCAAGGGCGCGCTTCACCGGATCGGCGAGGATGTCTCCGAGCGGCTCGACATTGTGCCGGCGCAGTTCCGGGTGCTGGTGACTCGGCGTCCCAAATACGCCTGTCGCGCCTGCGAGGGCGCGGTCGTGCAGGCGCCGGCCCCGGCGCGGCTGATCGAAGGCGGACTGCCGACCGAGGCGACCGTCGCCCACGTGCTCGTTTCCAAATATGCAGATCACCTTCCGCTCTATCGGCAGGCCCAGATCTACGCCCGGCAGGGCATCGCGCTCGACCGTTCGACGCTCGCCGACTGGGTTGGACGCGCCGCCTGGCATTTGCGGCCCGTGCATGAGCGACTTCTGGAACACATAAGATTGTCGACGAAAATCTTCGCCGACGAGACAAAGGCGCCGGTGCTCGACCCCGGACGGGGGCGCACCAAGACCGGCCAGCTCTGGGCTTATGCGCGCGACGACCGGCCTTTCGGCGGCGCAGATCCGCCGATCGCCGTCTATGTCTATGCGCAAAACCGAAAATCCGAGCAGCCGCTCACGCATCTTGCCGGCTTCACGGGCGTCGTGCAGGTTGACGGTTACGCCGGCTATCGTGCGCTGGCGCAGAAGAACAGCGTGTCGCTCGCCTTCTGCTGGTCGCATGTCCGCAGGCGATTTTACGAACTCGCCGCCGCCGGCCCTGCGCCGATCGCCAGCGAGGCGCTCGAGCGCATCGGCGCGCTCTACGCGGTCGAGAGCAATATCCGGGTCAGAACCCGGATGACCGGCGCGCGGCGCGACAGGAAAAATCCCGCCCCATCCTCGACGCCCTCGAGCCATGGCTGCGTGAAAAGCTCACGCTGATCAGCCAGAAGACCAAGCTCGCCGAGGCGATCCGCTACGCGCTCTCGCGCTGGGACGGCCTAACGCGCTTCGTCGACGACGGGCGCATCGAGATCGACTCCAACATCGTCGAGCGCGCCATCCGCCCCATTGCCCTTAATAGGAAGAACGCTCTCTTCGCGGGTTCCGATGGCGGGGCTGAGAACTGGGCGATCGTCGCATCGCTTATCGAGACCTGCAAGATCAACGGCGTCGATCCGCAAGCCTATATGACCGACGTCCTCACGAAGATCGTCGACGGCCATCTCGCCAGCAAACTCGACGAACTCATGCCCTGGGCCTACGCGCAGCCGGTCGCACTCAAAGACGTGGCCTGAAAACAGCGGTTACCCATCATCGGCGGACAGACCTAAAGCGCCGTCGAGATCGGCCTCCGGTTGCGGCCTCTCCAAAAGCCCTTCGTCTTCGAGCCGTTCGATATCGGGAAGCTCGCGCAATGTCGCGAGTCCGAAGACCTCCAGGAATTTCTTGGTCGTCACATAGGCGAACGGCGCGCCGGGCCGAGGCGCGCGCAAGGCGCCGTCGATCAGGCCATGGCGCTTGAGCGCGCCGATGACGTCGCGGCTGATCTCTTTGCCGGCGACCGACGAGAGTTCGGCGCGGGTGGCGGGTTGCAGATAGGCGATCGCGGTCACCGCCAAAATCTCGGTCGGCGTCAATTCGGGCGCGCCCGCAATGCGCAGATCGCCGCCGGCCGCCGCGCGGATCGCCGGCGCGAAACGCGGCCTGGTGCGCAGCTGATAGCCGCCGGCGACAAAGACGAGTTCATAGGGTCTCGCGCGTAAATCGTCGCGGATGTCGGCGATCAGGTCGTCGAGATTGCAGGTCGCGCCAACCAGCCTGGCGAGCGTCTCGCGCGATACCGGGGTCCGCGCGGCGAAAATCACCGCTTCGACGCGCCCCATCCACTCGCGCCAGCGCACGGCTTCCGGCAACTCCATAAGCGCGGGATCGAATGACTCGTGCAGCTCGCTTTTTTGGGGGCGGCCCATGTTTGCGCCTCACATTGGTTCTTGCCGCGTTTGCTTCATCAAAGCCGCTTGCTCTTTGCTCGACAACGCATTTTTAAAACGTGTTTCCCGCGCCGAACCGGCGTCCACTTCGACTGGAAACGCTTCAGAGCCCATAAAGCCGGAAGCTCGCGCGCCCCGAGAGCTCTCGCACGGCGCGAAGTTCAATGAGCCGATCAAACAGACGCCGCGCGCCGCGGTCGGAGAGCCTTGCCGTTTTCGCCGCGCGCGCCGGCGTCACGCAATCATCGGCGAGCAGCATCTCGATGACCGGCGCCGCGCTCTTGGCCCGCAATTTCGGCGCGGCGTCGAGAAGTTTTTGCGTTTGGCGCGACAAGGCGCCAGCGACATCGATCGCCTCACCCGCCGCAAGCGCGTAGGCGCCGGCGAGCGCGGTCGACCAGTCGCTGTCGCGTGGACGCGCTCGACGGCCGTTTTGACCGCGGCGCAATGCGGGATGCGCGACCACCGTGGCCAGCAGCGGAATTGGCGCCTTCCAGCCGAGTTTTTGCGCCAGCGCGACATCGGCGAGCCAGAGGACAAAGATTTCCGCATCGATTGCAGGGACGGCCGCGAGACAATGCATCGCCGCTTCGCTCACGCGCGCGGCCGCGGCGAGCGGCTCGTCGGCCTTTATCATGGCGTCACGCAACGCGCCGGCGAGACCCTGCGCGTCCATGGCGCTCGGCGCCCCAACATGTTCAGCGGCGATCGCCAATGTCGCTGCGTCAAATTTCACGGAGCGCGACGCAAACAGCCGAAATAGGCGATGCAGGCGGCCGGCCGGGCTGGTCTCGCCGCCGTAGCCGGTGAGATGCTCGGCGTCGCGGAGCGCCGCTTCGTCCTCGCGCAGCCGCGCGAGACGCGCGCAGGCCGCGGCGGCTGTGAGCGCCAGGCGCTGGCGCAGCGCGCCCGAAAAAACCGGCTCGACGCCGAAGTTTTTGCCGGCATTAGAAACATCGACGGAGTCTCTGCCGGCGCTCGAAACATCGGCGCCGGCGCGCAAAATCTGATCGAGATGGGCGATCCCGGCGCCGGCGAGAAACATCGCGTTTCTGACGCCGCCGGCGCCGCCGTTGAGCCTCGCCCAACGCGGAAGCGGCTGGATTTCCGGAAGATTTGGGGGGCGCGACGGGTTTAGAGGACGGCTTCGCACGACGCGCCGCGGGCGCGCCATCGGCGCGGGTTCAAGGCTCAACGGGTGGGGCGAATCGCTTTCCAACATGCGCGGAATCGTAGGCGCGGAACGGGTCCAGCGGCAAGCCACGGCGGCGCTTTATCGTTAAATTTAGCGCCATATCCGCCCTGCTTGTCGGCTCTCCCACATGTCCGATAATGTGCGCTTATCGGACATGATTCGAAAGGCTTGGAAAATCGGGAAAAATTTCGCGTTTGATCGCTGGACAGCCTTCTGACGCGTCGGATTCTTCCGGCCAAGGCTCCGCTTGAATGACCGGACTCCCCCGTGGGAAATGTCGGAGAGCCGCAATTTTATGGGATCCGAGTGTCGGACAGCCATAATTTGTGGGATTGGGCGCTCGGCGCGGCGGGACCGCGCATAATTTCGCAATGCCGATTCACAATTCATGGGACAAGCCGCGCCGAAATTTGTGGGACTCGCGCATAATTTATGGAACTGCGCTGCAATCGACGCCGTCGCGGAGCCTTTCCAGCCGGCTGCGCGTCGGTCAGGCGTCGTAACTCGACGCCGATGCGACGGCGCGTCGCAGACGGCCAGGTCCTCAAAATACGACGCAGGTTCGTCTCCCCCTCGGCGTCGGCCGCCGCCAGCGCCGCCGCCGCGTGTTCGACGGGATTTTCGGTCAGGCGCGCCACGCCGACGGCCAAAGCGTAGTTCTGTAAGAGCGAGCCGCACGCGAGCGCGGCGAGCCCCGGGCGAACTGGCTTGGCGAGCACGGGCGCGAAGCGATCATATTCCGGCGCGGCGACAAGCAGGGCCTGGCGGACGATCGGCCGGGTCAGAAACGCGTGGTTGGCGCGGCGCGCCTCCAGTGAGAGTCGCGGCTGCTCCGCCAGGGATGGCGGCGACGGGCGACGGTAGGGTGTGGTCAGGAACCGCAGCAGCTCCGGAACCGGCGGGTCGATCTCGCCCACGGCGTCGCGCTCCTCGGCCCAGGCCGCCAAGCGGGCGACGCCGCGGCGCGCCAGCGGATCGAGGCGTTCGAGAACGCTTTCGGGCAGAAAGCTCTGCATCGGCCGCTTGTCGCGCCCCCGCAGCCGAACGCCGTGCACGGAACACCAAAAGGTCCAGGGCAGCGCCGCATCCTTGCGGCCGATCGCGGGAGTTTGAGCGCAAAGCGGGCAAAAATATCTGGCGCTCGGCGCGATCATGACACGGGCGTGCGGCGCCAGGGTCGCGAATGTCATCGCGTCGATCGTGGACGCGCTCAGCCCGGCGCGCGCCGCGATCAAGGCCCCCTGCCCCGCCGACAGGTCCTGTTCCAGCGTCAGCGGCGAAACTCCCGCGAGCCCGAAATGGTCGAGCAGCGCGCTCGCCGATAAGCCGTATATCCCGGCGACCCGCGACAGCCACGACGACAGGCGCTCTTCCGCCGCCGGTCGCGGCGCGACAGGCAAGAGCGAGGCGAGCGCCGCCGCGTTCACACCGCCTCCCCGAGCAACGAGGTCGTCCTGGCGACCTCGAAATCCGATCCCATGATCCGCTCCTCGCCGCTGACGATGGCGGCGACGGCAAGCCGCGTCATCAAGGAGAAGATCGCAGCGGTGACGCCGCCCGTCGTCTCAAGGATGCTTTTGAGCGCCCGCTCGCCGATCTCGCTTTGCCGGCGCAACGGCAGCGTGCGCTGCAAACTTCCGATCAACGCCGCGAAATCCTGGTCGTTCCGCCAGGGCGGGAGCGCGATGGCCTCGAAGCGGCGCACGAGTTGCTCGTCGGTCTTGAGCGCATTGCGGGCCTGCTGGGTGCCGACGCAAACGAGCGGGATGCGCAGCTCGTTGCCCAAAAACCGCAGCATGTTGAGGAACCGCGCCTGCTCGCGCACCGTGCCCGCGTGGAGGCTGTGCACCTCGTCGATGACCAGCATGCCCGGCTGCGCCTGCTCCAGCACACGCAACGCCACATTCTCCAAAGCGCCGAGCGTCGGCCGGGTCGGCTCCGGCGCGCCGATCGCCGCGAGCAGCCGCTTGTAAAACCGCGCTTCATCCGGCCCCGAGACCATCTGGACGAGCACGACCGGCATGCGCTTGAGCCCATTGACGGCGTCGAAATAGGCGGGGTGATCGCGCGCGAACTTTTCGACGATCATCGTCTTGCCCATGCCGGACTCGCCGACGATCAGCAGATTGGGCATGCGGGCGCGTCGGGGAAACGAGATCAGCTCCTCGAGCATCGCCAGCGCCTGCTGCGCCCGCGGGTAATTGATCCAGCGGTCGGCGCGAATCCGCCGCAACCGCTCTTCCGAGCTCAGCGCGGCGATTGGACGGATCGTGGCGAACAAATGCTCAAAATCCTCAGTCATCCCATTCCTCCACCTCGAAATAGGGCAGCACCAGCGGCGGGTCCGCCGCGCGCGGCGCGGCGGCCTGCGGGACCTCAATCGTCTTCGGCGGCGGCGATCTGGGACGCCGCGCCGCGTCGCGCCGCATTGCCTTGGTGGCGCGCACCGCCTCGTCCACCAAAGCGCGCTGAGCAAGGATCGTCGAAAAGATCTGTTCCTCGTCGACCGCCCGGCGGCCCGCCGCGCGCAAGGCCCGCAACGCCGCCCGCTGCTCCCACAGCGCGATGGAAGGGCGCGTTCGATCGGCCGGGCGCGCTTCGAGATACCCCTCCCCCACCCGCACGAAGACCACCGAGAGGTCGCGCGGATCGTATTTCACCGTGAGCTTTTCCGCGCCCCGCCCCATGAGCCAGCGCAGCTCGTCAGACCAGTAGCGGATGTGATGGAGATGCAGGCCGTCACGTTGCAAAACGCGCCGCTCGGCGGGAAGGAAATCGATCAGGAACCGCCTGACGTCGCAGGGCATGCGCACAGCGACCTCGTCGATGCGCGCCCGCCAGACCGCCGCCGGCGGCGCCCCGAGCGCCTTATGGATCCGCGCGTGATAGGCCCCGACGATTTCCAGGGCGAAATAGGTCTCGAGCTCGCGCAAGGTCATCACCGCCTGCCGCTCCGGATCGAGATCGCCGCGCGCGCGGATGTTGGAAAAATGCGACCCCGGAATGAGATGGACCGCCCCCATCATCGTCCCGATCAGCCGCTCGATGTGGCCGCCGAAACGAGGCGTTCCCGGCGGCCGATAAACGAGATCCACGCCGTGTTCGGCGCAGGCGCGCTCAAAAGCCAGCGCATGGAATTCGGCGCCATTGTCGACATGGATGACGCGGGGTATTCCCCGCGCCGGCCATTCCGCCGCGATCCCGCGCGCCGCCAGCCAACGCGTCTTGTCCATCACCGCATGGGTCAGACACAGCGCGACCGCCGTCAGCGAGGGCGGATCGAGCGACAGATGGAAGCCCATCGCCATCCGTGTGGCGACGTCGATCGCCAGCGTCAGCGTCGGCCGGCCAATGGGAAGCCGGGTGATGGGATCCACGACGGTCACATCAACCTTGGTGTGGTCCATCTGCACGATCGCCAGCGGCGCACTCGCCTCCAACGATCCCGGCGTCGCCAGAAAAATCGGCTCCGACTTGCCCTTGCCTTCCCGCCGTCGGAGCAGTTCGGCCTCGTCCTGGCGATCGAGCCAGCGACGCAGACGGCGAATGGACGGAACGGGGAATCCCTGGCGCCGACAATCGGCGGCGACCTCGGCCCAGAACCGCGTCAACGTAGGACGCCGCCGCGTCGCGTAGAACTCCCGGAAGTGTTTCTCGACAACGGCGAGAACATCAGGCGTCAGCGGACGCATCCCGGATTGGGGGCCGCGACGACGCGGCGCCAGCGCGCTGGTCCGGGCGCTCTCTCGAAACCGCTTCAACCAGCGAAACAGCGTCGTCCGGCCGACCCCGAGCGCCGCCATGGCGTCGCGGATTTGCTCGCCCGAAGGCCGCTCGGGCAGCTTGGAGAGAACCTCCGCGCGCCGTTGCGCCGCCGCCCATTCTTGCGGGTCGATGTCGCCAATATCCATGGACAGCCTTGCCGTCTCGCAGCAATCTGGTTCCACAAATTACGAATCAAACTCGACGCCGGTCCCTGAAATTCTGAATCGATCCCAAAATTATGCAACAGCGAAGTCCAAAGATTCCAATGCCCCGGAGTCCCAGAAATTGCGACAATCCGACAGAGATGGCCAATTTAGAGGACGATCCGCAAGGCGATGGCGGGCAACTCGCCGAACGGCCGTCGTCGCCCCATCTTGAGGCGCTCTCGCAAAAAGCCCGGGATTATGCCCGCAACGCGCGCTCGGAAAACACAAGGCGCGCCTATGACGCCGACTGGCGGCAGTTCGCCGCCTGGCTGCGCCGGCAGGGGCTCGATCCCCTCCCCCCGGACCCGCAAACCGTCGGCCTCTATCTCGCCGCCTGTGTCGAGGGTTCCCCGGGCCGCGATCCTTTGAGCGTCGCGTCGCTGGAGCGCCGGCTCGCCGGCATTTGCTGGCGTTACCGCCAGCGCGGCGCGCCGCTCGATACGAGTGAGAGGCATATTTCGACGGTGCTCGCCGGCATTCGCCGCGCCCATGGTCGCCCGCCGCTCCAAAAGGAGGCGATCTTCGCCGATGAACTTCTGGCGATGCTGGCGACGCTCGAGATGGATCTGCGCGGGATTCGCGACCGCGCCATTCTGGCGATCGGCTTTGCCGGCGGCCTGCGCCGCTCCGAGATCGTCGGCCTCGATTGCGGGCCCGATCAGACCGAGGACGGAACCGGCTGGATCGAGATTTTTCCTGCTGGCGAGGATATATCCAGCGCCAGCAACAACGACGGCGGCGCGGTGCTGCAGATTTCTGGCAAGACCGGCTGGCGCGAGGTCGAAATCGGCCGCGGCACCCGCCCCGAGACCTGTCCCGTGGCGCTACTCGAGACCTGGATGCGGCTCGGGCGGATCAGCCACGGCCCGCTCTTCCGCCCGGTCGCGCGCAAAAATGGCGGCGTTTCGCCCGAGCGGCTCACCGACAAACATGTCGCCCGGCTGGTGCAGAAAACCGCGCTTGCCGCCGGCATTCGCGGCGATCTCACCGAGGGCGAGCGGCGGCGCGCCTTTGGCGGGCATTCACTCCGCGCCGGCCTCGCCTCCTCGGCGCAGATCGAGGAAGCGCATGTGCAAAAGCATCTCGGCCACGCCTCCGCCGAAATGACGCGTCGCTACCAGCGGAAACGCGACAGGTTCCGGGTCAATCTCACCAAAGCGGCGGGCTTATAGCTACGCCAGTCACGCGCGGTCATCTTCGGTTGATCGAGGATCCAAAGGATTCGCAAATGGCGGTAACGCGCCGTAGGTGGCGGCGGCCGTCAGCGCCTGCGCAGCAATGTCCCCTGCCCGGCTCAGGAGATCAGTCGGCGCCGCTTTCCCCGAATCCGCCAACGGACCAAGTCGATGATCTTGACCAGCGCGTCGGACAAGATGGCGAGTTGGATCATCGTATCGGTCATGGCGTCCGTGCTCCCTCGATGGGCAACGATAATCGCCAAATCCACGGCAGCGAAGCCCTCGTAAAAAGTCCAATCACCCCGCCTTCTTTCGGTCACGCGCGGCCTTTGCCGCCTTGCCGCGCAGCAGCGCCATCAGCACCGGGCCGAGCGAAAACTCCCCTTCCCGGGCCTTTCCGGTCAGCACCCGCAAATAGCCCCCGGCGGATTTGATTTCCTCGCCCCGTTGCAGGATCGCGGCGATGACGATCGAGGCGTCATGCTCGCCCAAGACATCGAGCGCCTGTTTCCAGGCGTCGGGCGAGACGCCGAGCGCCGAGCGGACAATCGCCGCGGCGTCGATGAGATCGCGCCAGCAGGCAATCTCGCCGCGTTTGCCGTAGTCGACGATGTCGGGACAGGCTTGCAACACCATGCCCAGCGGATAGGTTCGCGTCGACGATAGTTGCCGTTCCCCGAGTCCTGAGCCAGACCCCTCAGCTTCGGCGCCCCCTGCCCTTTCGGCTTCCGGGGCTTCCGGCATTGACCCGGGCGGTTCGGCCCTGCCTTCTCGAAGGCTAGGTTCAAGATCAGGAATGTTTGTGATTTGATTCTGTATATGGCGCTCAGTCTGAGACTCATTGGCGCTTCTTTTTTGCTGTTTTACGTGCGCCTCCAATAGATTCTGGATTTCGGCTGCGAGTGCCGTCAATTCCCCCGCCAAAGCCTCCAGCGCGCTTCGGTCGAGACTGCGCGAGTAACGCGCCGAAAGGGCCTGCGAACATCCGTAAAGGCCTTCCCAGTCGCCGATCGCCCGCCCATCGATCGACACCGGCGCGACGCGAACGCCCTCCTCCATGCCGGTCTCGATCATCTTGGCGATGTCGCGTCTAAGCAGCGTGATCTTCTCGCGCAACAGAGCGATGGCGCGGTTCTCGACGCGCACTTCTTCGGCGAGGTTTTCGATCTCGGCAGCGCGCGCGATGAGCGGCGCCAGATCAAAGCCGAAGGCTTCTGCGATCTCGCCCCCCTGCCCGCGCCGCGCGAAACGTTTACCGTTTGGTGAGTCGCGCCGGATGATCAATCCCGCCTCGACAAGCGAGGCGAGGTGACGACGTAGCGTCGCCGGCGCCATGCCATGGGCGCGGATCGAGAGTTCCCGGTTCGATGGAAACACCACGATCCCGGGCGAATCGCTCTCCTCCCCTTCCCTGGCTTCGGCCTCCGGCAACGTCAGCGCCGTTTCCTGGTGGAAGCTCAGCAAAGCGTGGAGGACCGACAGCGCCCGGTCGGTGACGCCGAGCGGGCCCTTGGCTTCTGTGAGCGCCCGAAACAGTCGCCATTTATGAACGACGGTCTCGGAGGCGTCCGGTTTTTCCGCGAAATCGCGCGTCGCCGCTTGCGTCGCCACCATGGCAAGCGACAGCGATCGCCGCCCGAAGGGCGTCGTTGAATGTGTGCGCATAGGCTTTTGCCTCGTTCAGGCAAAAGAAATCCGCTCGCCGAAACGGCGCCGACTCTTGACAGCGATTCGCGGAAGTGTGATTCTCTAGGTGCTAACTACGAGAAGGGCTTCCGGGGCGACGTTTCGGGGGCCTTTTTCTTTTGCCAGTTTCTCCTGCTTTCATACTTCTTGACGCTACGCGAAACTCTCGCCGTCATTGACGGGATTTGAATTCCTCATAGAGCGACTGCAATCGCCCGAGGATGAAATCTCCGAATTCGGGAACGACCTTTCTGTCGATCGTCACCGAAATTTTTTCCGCGCTCTGGACAATCTTGGCGAACTTCGCGCCGTCAGTCGTAGTCCAGCTTTCAAACCGGGGTTGGTCAACGCTCGGCTTAGCAATCGCGTGCGCTCGCCGAAACCGAAGGTCGCTTTCGAGCGCCAAGAAGTCCGGCGTCGAAATCAAGTCTCCCACCGACGTTGCCACGACCGGATCTGAAAAGCGCTCCGCGAGGTCGATCCATCCGCGTCGCCCGATCCCAAGCGCGGGACCGATTGCGTCGATGACATCTTCTGGAATTCTGGAGACGACCGAAAGCATGTTGGAAAGATCGCTCTTGTAGACAGAAAGCGCGGTCATAATCGTATCGCGCTTGAACCCTCTTTCTTCTAAGCCACGTGCGAATCTTGCCTTCTCGATGAACGACAAATCTTGTCGTTCATTGTTCTCCTGCCCTTGGGCAATAACGAGTTCGTCATCGGAGAGCGCCCTGACGACGGCCCGAACTGTTCGCTGAAGCTCCAATGCGGCACGAAGCCGCCGATGGCCGTACGCGACCTGGTACCGCCCGTTTTTGCTGGGATGCGGACGGACTAGAATTGGCACTTGCTGTCCATGATCTCGAATCGCGTCGACCAGACGCGCGTGCGCCTCCTTCGTCGTCGGCATGCGATCGTTGACAAAGGACGGATCAACAAGACTTGGATCAAGTTCAACGACCGCCTGCCCTTCGGCGAGTTGACGCTCAATTGCGAGGGCGCGCTCGGATTGCGCTTTAAACTCGCTGAGGGACTGTCCGAGCGCACCAACGGGCGCTGCGGTTGTTCTAATCAGTTCCGGCGCACCGAGAATCGGCCGGGACCTAAATCTTGCCGCTCTGACCGGATCAACCGGAGGCTTATCGTCCGCTGCACGATTTTCGGAATCGTCGATAGCTGCGACCTCCGTTGCGGATGCGGAAGCAGGCTTCAAATTCGCGAAAAGAGCTTTCCGGCTCATGCTGCTCTCCCCCAAGCTCCACGGATCAATCCTTCGATCTCTCCGTTGACCTGGTTCATTGATTCGATCGCTCGATCGTACGTCGATCTAGTAAACTGCTGTCTTTCAACCTCATACAGCGTCTGGTTCGTGATCGATGCGTCTGAGATCGCTGTGCTTTTCAGCATGGGATGTATAAGCACGTGCTGTCCAAAGATTGACCTGAGAAAGGCGACCATCTGATTTTGCGGGCCATCGCTCGGTTCGAACCTTGTTACGAGATAATTCATCCAGTCGTAGTTGGTTGTCCCTCCCGCATCGGCGACAACTTCCAACAAATCTCCTGTCATCGTTAGAAATTGTGACATCGACAACACGTCGAGCATCTGCGGATGAACCGTAATCAGCACCGCCGTTGCGGCGCTCAACGCAGAAAGAGTCAGGTAGCCGAGCTGCGGAGGACAATCGATAACGACAATGTCGTAGAGATTTTGCGCTTCCGCTATTGCCTGAGCGATGCGCCCAAAAAACATCAGATCACCCGGGGCGCGCTGCATCAGCGCTCGGGGTGTTTCATGCTCAAATTCCATCAGTTCCAGATGCGCCGGGATCAAATGCAGACTGGGGATGTAGGTTCCCCTGACAACCTCGCTGATAGATCGACGATGCTCGTCGTAACGTATCGCGCCATACAACGTCTCGTTCGGACCAACGTCGAGTTCCGGTTGTGATCCAAAAAGTGCAGAGAGGCTGGCTTGAGGATCGAGATCGATCGCAAGAACGCGGTACCCATGCAAAGCCAAATACTGCGATAAATGCGCCGAAGTCGTTGTCTTCCCCGACCCGCCCTTAAAATTCATCACGGTGATGATCTGCAGATGCTCACCTTCGATACGATGGGGCAGATAGCGGCGATCTCCTCTGGCGCTCTGGTCGAGAATCCGCCGGATATTTTGAATGTCTTCTACAGAGTAGGACCGCCTACCGTTCGTCACGGTGGCGGCGATCCCCCGCCCTTCTGACGCAATCTGTCGCAAATAGCCTTCATGAATGCCAACCAGTTTCGCGGCTTCGGCCGGCGAAAAAAGGCGGATACTTTTTTCCGCAGACGGGGGAAAATTGTTTCGCTGATGCGCCTGCAGTTGCTCAGATAGATCGTGCGCGTGCCGCTGGATCAACGTCCTTAGCTCGGTCGCTTGCGGTGTGGTTGCTGCAGGTTTGCGTGCCATGCGGAGGAAGGCTCTCACCAAATCAAAGCTGCGGAGTTTTTCAAAGTTTCGCACTTCAAGCGCGTCTTTACGCAATAGTGCCGATTCTCGCGCGTGGCGCAACGTTTTTAGTACTAACAAAGCGTTAAGAGCCGGCTGATCTGGCTACGAACAAAGTCGATGCTTCTTACGAGCGCTTGTCCTTGGGGGGGGGGGGGGGGTTAGCCGCGGCTAACTTTTGGTACTTTAAGAACCTCGCTTCAAGAGTTAGCCGCGGCTAACTTCAGAGCGCTTCCTCTCTCTATATGCGTGGGTGTCGTCGCGGACACTCCCTAAACAATCTGGTCGTGCTGAGATACGCTTCAGCGTAACCCCCACACAGGAACGCCCATCTTGCGCGCCTTGTCGGCGAGATTCTCGACGATGCCGGAACCAGGAAAGACGATCAGGCCGATCGGCAATGTCTCAAGCATCACATCGTTTCGCTTGAAGGGCGCGGCATTCTTGTGACGGCTCCAGTCGGGTTTGAAAGCGACCTGGGGAACCTTGCGATGATCCGCCCAGCAGGATGCGATCCGCTCGGCCCCCTTTGCGCCACCGCTATGCAGAAGAACCATGTCGGGATGTTTCGCATGGACCTTGTCGAGAGCGTCCCAAATCCGCTGATGATCGTTGCAATCGACGCCGCCCGCGAAAGCGATACGAGGGCCGGGCGGCAAGAGCACTTGCATCTCGGCCAGCTTCTTGGCGTTCAGGAAATCTCGGCTGTCGATTAACGCCGCCGTCAGCGCGCGGTGATTGACCTTCGAGCCCGAGCGCGGACGCCAGACGGACCCCGTCTCGGTGGCATAGAGTTCGGCGAGATGGTCGCGAAAGAATTCGAAGGCGTTGCGCCGTTCGGTCAGCGTCAGGCCTAGCGCGATCAACCGCTCCAGTTCGACCGAGCGGATTTCCGAGCCGTCCTGTTCAGCCTGGGCGCGACGCTGCGCGGTTTCATTGTCGTCGAGCTCGCGGTCGATCCGATCCACCTTGCGATGAAAGAGATTGACGAAGGACCAGAGCAGATCGGGAAAATCGGCTTCGAGCCGGGTGTCGAGAAAGAGACCGGAAAGGGCCTCGACCGCGGCTTCGAGTGCGAGCGATGCGGCGTCAGAAGAGGGTAGGGGACGCGGATCTGGTTCGTCGTCGAGCGGGCGATAGCCGTGCAAGGCGAGTTCATCGAGAAGATGAGGAGAGGGCGACTGGACGTCACGATCCGGCGCACGTGTATCGAAGGGCAAGGAGGCAAATGCATCGTTCATCGCTTGGCGCTTTCACTTGAGGCCGCGCCGATCGCGGCCTGACAGCGATCCCGAGCCGCGGGCGACGCGCGGCGCACCCAAAGGGCGCAACGCAGTGGAGGACGCTTCCCGCCGACTTCTTTGAGGTGCGAGGAATGCCCGAAGCGCCAGCGCAGGGCACGGGAAAGAAGTCGGCGGGGAGGGTTGCGGCAAGCGCGCCGCTTGTGGCGCTATCGCTGCTCTCGCAGGCCGGCGGGCGGCCCTCTAGGAATGCCGAAGCCGAAGAGAATGAATAAACTGCCTCCCGCGCGAACGCCGCGGCGGAGCTCAGGCCCTTCGGAAAGCTCACATCCCGATGACGACTAAGCCAGACTCCCAAGGGGGACCGAAGACGTGCAGCCTTAAGCGAAGCCTGCAGCGGTGACCGAAGAGTGCGCCCGCAAACAATCTACGCCGACAGCGTGCCAATCTCTTCAGAATACCGACTGCCGCATTCTTTGGACGAGAACGCCCGTCAAAAGCGGCTTGAAAAATCGCGTAGGAAATCGGGTCTAATCGGGTATTATCGGGCATGCAATCGGATATGAGCGCA